>NZ_JAXCHV010000001.1:0-342454 GCF_035984795.1 Cryobacterium sp. MP_3.1
GGCATGCCCGAAGTCAAAGCCCCGCACTGGATCGACCCCACCGGCACCTGGCGAAAACCACCCCAACACCGCGCCCACGACCCCAAAACCCGACGGCCACTCCACACCGAATGACTGGGGGCACCCGGGCGGTGAGGACTACTCTGTCGCCGACCCTGACGCTGACGCTGCCGCGACTTTGCCAGAATGGTGTCGGGCACGGTCCATCTGGGTGCTGGAGCCTGGATCGAGGGAGTCAACATGTCGCAGGTAACAATGTCTGAGCCGGTCATTGCCGTTGTCGGCGCCGGGGCCGTGGGCGGCCTGCTCGCCGCGCTGCTGGACCGCGCCGGCGTCGAGGTCGTGGCCGTCGCCAGGCCGGAGACCGCTCGAGCGATCGCGGCGGAGGGACTCACCATCCACAGCCCGCACTTCGGCGACGGAGTCTCGAGGATCACCGCGGTCACCGAGATACCCGACGGGGCCAACGTCATCCTCGCCACCAAGGCTTTCGCTCTCCCCGCCGTGACCGGCTCGCTGGCTCAGGCGCGTCCCGCTGAGGTGGTCTCCTTGCTCAACGGCATCGAACACCTGGCGATCCTCCGCGATCACGCACCGGGAGCCCTCGTCGCCGGAGCCTCGGTGGCGGTCGAATCGACGAGGCTCAGCCCCACCGTGATCGAGCATCGCAGCCCGTTCCTTCGGCTCACCGTTCCGGCCAGCGCCGCCGACTCCGGCATCACCGCGGCGTGGCGGAAGGCCGGACTCGACGTCACGGTGGCCGGCACCGACCAAGAGGTGCTCTGGGCCAAATTTCGCTTTCTGGCCCCGATGGCCTTGCTCACCTCGTACTGGCGGTTGCCCATCGGCGCCGCTCTCGAACGCGACGCCGCACTCACGACCGCGGTGCTGACCGACGTGGCCCGGGTCGCCAGCCTGGACGGCGTGCCCACGGACGCCGGGCAGCTGGCCACGGCCCTCACCGCGCTGCCGGCGACTATGCGCTCATCGCTGCAGAACGACCTGGAGGCGGGGCAGCGGAGCGAGCTGGATGCCATCGGGGGAGCCCTCGCCCGCCGCGGCCGCAGTCTCGGTGCGGCCACCGCCGCCGTGGATGGACTGTTGGCGGACCTCACTGCGAGATGACGTTCGGAACGGCTACATCGCTGGGATGACCTCCCGGGGACGCCGGGATGATCTGGTGCGCGGAACCCGGACGCCGCGCTGGGGGAGCCCTACGCTGTAACCATGACGGTTCCAGGGTTTCTCACGCGTGCCGCCCCGCACCGCTGGGCACTTGAACCCGCGCTCGGTCTGGCTGTGGCCCTGGTGTGGGGGATCCCTGCCCTGTGGGAGGGCCAATCGGCAGCACTGCTGGCGGTCTGGATGTTCGCGATCGCGGTGGGCCTGTCCCGCTTCGTCCCTCTGCTGGGACTGACCATCGGCGCTGTCGCGACACTGGCCGTGGTCACCGCCGGAACCGGCTACCTGGCCGGGCCGGGCGCCGTACCGCTGCTGCTCACCTCCGGCTGCCTGGCGGTCTGGGGCGCCGGACTCCACGGGCGGCGCTGGGTCAGGTTCGTCGGCCTTGCCGCGGCGCTCCTCCTCGGCATGCTCGTCACAGTCTTCCTCGTGCTGCCTCTGTCGATGCAGGGGGCGCAGGACCTGGATGGGACGCTCCGGTTCTTCGGCGACCTCGGATTTCGGCTCACCGGCGGCTTCCTGGCCGCCCTCGCGCTCGTAGGCGGCTGGGCGCTGGCGCTGGTCGTTCGGAGCCGGGCCGATCGCCGCAGCGCCGCAGGGCCCGTCGAGGCAGACGCCCTCACGCTGGAGACCTGGCTGATGCTGCCGCAGGGCGCACCGACGGGCACGGTGACGATGGGCGTTCCGATCCGAGGTCCCCTCGGCGCTCTGCTCGGTGACCGCACCGGCGGCCGGCTCGTCTTCCGCCCGGTCTCACGGCGCACCGTCACCGTCGACGTCGGAATCGCGGTCACCTTCTCCCTTTTCTGCCTCATCATCGATGCCGGCAATGGCTTCGTGTCGTTCCTCGTACTGGTCGGCTTCACGGCAGCCCTGGCCGTGCGCCGGCTGTCACCGGGCCTGGCTCTGACGATCGCCTGGGTCAGCGCCCTCGCCCAGATGCTGGCCGGGCTGCCGGTGCTGACCGGCAACTTCGCGGTGTTGGCCGTTCTGTACGCCACGGCGGCCTACGGCGACAGGATGCTGCGCTGGGTCGGCCTGGTTTCCGTGGGGATCGGCGCCGTGCTCGCCGCCGGCTACATCGCGGTTATCCAACAGGGCGCGCTCTCCATCGGCGAGGCACTCGCGCAAGGCAACGCGGCCGGCCTGGTCTGGTCCTTCGTGGCCACCCTGATCGCGAGCGTCGCGGTGCTCGGTCTCTCCTGGACCCTCGGACTACTCATGCGAACCTGGCAGACCGCCAGGGCTGGCCGGCTCAGCCAGCATCGAGCGGTGGAGGAACAGCGCGTCGCGCAGCGCAGCGTGGTCGTCGAGCAGGAACGCAACCGCATCGCCCGCGACATGCACGACGTTGTCGCCCACTCCCTGGCCGTGGTCATCGCCCAGGCCGACGGGGCCCGGTACGCGCGCGCCGCGAACCCCGAGGCCGTCGACGAGGCGTTGACCACCATCTCGACCACGGCCAGGGACGCCCTGGGCGACGTGCGCATCCTGCTCACCCGCCTGCGCCAGGACGCGGCCGACGGACCGCAACCCGTGCTCGCCGACCTCGACCGCCTGGTGGCGCAGATGCAGAGCACCGGGCTCGACATCGAGTGGACCACCACGGGCACACCCACCACGCTCGGCTCCGGTGCCCAGCTGGCCGTCTACCGCATCGTGCAGGAGGCCCTCACCAACGCCCTCCGGCACGGTGACGCTGGTCGGCCGGTATATTTGAGCCTCGCCTGGACGGACGGATGGGTTGCGGTGACGATAGACAACGCGGTGCGACCGAGCCCGGCCGCCGACGCATCCGGTGTCCTCGGCCACGGACTACCCGGCATGCGCGAACGGGCGCTCCTCGCCGGCGGCTCGCTGACCGCGGAGCCCATCGGCGGCCGGTTCATCGTGGCCGCGCGCCTGCCGGCCATCACCACCAACGCCCTGGTACGCCCCACCGTGCTGACCCCGGCCCCACCCCGACCAACGGAGAACCCCCATGAGTGACGTCCACCCGGCGGATACTCCGCGCATCCGGGTCGCCCTCGTCGACGACCAGGCTCTCTTCAGGGCCGGGATCCGCATGCTGGTCTCCTCCCAGGACGATCTGGAGTTCGTCGGAGAGGCCGGCAACGGCGCCGCCGGCGTCACCATGGCCGCCGCTGCCTTCCCCGACGTGATCCTGATGGACATCCGCATGCCCGTGATGGACGGCATCGACGCCACGGCGGCCATCATCGCCGCCGCCACCCAGGCTGGAACGACCCCGCCGCGGATCATCGTGCTCACCACCTTCGAACTCGACGAGAGCGCCAGTCGGGCCATCCGCGGCGGGGCGAGCGGCTTCCTGCTCAAGGACGCCGATCCGGAGTTCCTGCTCGCCGCCATCCGCACCGTGCACGCCGGCAGCGCCGTCATCGCCGCGTCCGCCACCCGCGAGCTCTTTGCCCACTTCGACGCTCCTGCTCCGGAGCAGGAGGTGCCGGTGGCGTACACCACCCTGACCAGCCGGGAACGGGACATCTTCGCCCTCGCCGCCCTCGGCCTGAGCAACGCCGAGATCGCCGCGGGTGAGTTCCTGAGCGAGGCCACCGTCAAGACTCACATCAGCCGCATCCTGGCCAAGCTCTCGCTGCGCGACAGGGTGCAACTCGTGGTCTTCGCCTTTCAGCACCGCCTCACCCAGTAGCTCTGCTCCACCCGGTAACCGCCCAGCGGATGACCCGGCACCGCCGGCACTCATCCGTCCGGCCCCGCTGATTACACCCGGGGCCCGATGCGGCCGCTGGCACCGGATTCGTACCGTGGAAACATGGAAAATTCACCGTCAGAACTCGGCCTCGCGGCCAGAGTCACCTCCCTGCGCAAGACCTACGGCTCCGCCACCACGTCGGTGACGGCCCTCGACGACGTGTCCATCGGCATCCGTCGGGGCCAGTTCACCGCCATCATGGGCCCGAGCGGCTCGGGCAAGTCCACCCTGATGCACATCATGGCGGGGTTGGACACGGCGAGCGCCGGCCAGGCCTGGCTCGGTGACACCGAGATCAGCGCCCTGAATGACGCCGCACTGACGGTCCTCCGCCGGCGGCGGATCGGCTTCATCTTCCAGGCCTTCAACCTCGTACCCACGCTGGACGTGCGCGGCAACATCCTGCTGCCCTTCGCCCTGGACGGCCGGAAGCCGAGCACCACCGAGAACAACTGGATCGAGCAGCTCATCGACTCGCTCGGCCTGGCCGACAGGCTCACGCACCGGCCGCACGAGCTCTCCGGCGGACAGCAGCAGCGCGTCGCCATCGCCAGGGCCCTGGCCACCCGGCCTGAACTGGTGTTCGCCGACGAACCCACCGGCAACCTCGACTCCCGGAGCGGTCGGGAGGTGCTGGCCCTGCTCAAGGCGGCGAGCACCGGCTATGGCCAGAGCATCGCCATGGTCACCCACGACCCCATTGCGGCCAGCTTCGCCGACCGGATCCTCTTCCTCGCCGACGGCCGCCTGGTCGAAGACCGGGAACGGTCCTCGGCCGAAGGCATCTCCCGCATCATGCTCGGCATGGAGCAGCGCGCATGAGCGGCCGCGGTGCAAGCCTGCTCGTAGCCGGCCTCGCCTCGGCCTTCGGCGTCGTGCTGCTGCAGGTCACCAGCGTGCTCGCCACGGTGATCAGTGGTGACGACGTTTCCGACATCGGGGCGGTGCGCTCGGCCCTGTCAATCGTCGCGGTTCTCTTCATCACCATCGCGGTCTACGTCAGTTCGATCGTCACCACGAACACCGTCGCGACGATCATCGCCGGCCGCACCCGCACCATCGCCCTGATGCGCCTGATCGGCTCCAGCGCCCGTGATCAGCGCCGTGCGGTGGCCAAGGAAGGCCTTCTCGTCGGTGCCGTCGGCGCCGTCCTCGGCGCGGTCGTGGGAACGGTGCTTCTCAGCATCGGACTGTGGATAGCCGTGGCCGCCGGCACGCTGCCCGACCTGCGGTACAGCCTGATCGAACCGCTCCTGGCGCTTCCCGTCCTCGTTGTCGTGCTCTCCACCTGGTGCGCGGCCTGGGTGGGTTCGCGCCGGGTACTCTCGGTCAGTCCGATGCAGGCCGTCGGCGCCGCCCAGGAACGCTCGCTCGAGGAAACGGTCCGACGTCCGGCCCGCAACATCGTCGCCGTGCTGCTGATCGTGGCCGGGGTCTTGTTCCTCGCCGGCGGTGTCGTCGTGGGCCAGCTCAGTGAGTACGGTGTGCTGCTGGGACTGGTGGGAGGGCTGCTGTCCTTCAGCGGGCTCGTGCTGGGCTCGCACCTGATCATGCCGCCCGTCCTGGGCCTCGTGGGTCGCCTGCTGGGTTCGAACGCACCGTCCAGGCTCGCGGCCGCCAACGCGCAGCAGCATCCGGAGCGGAGCTCCAGGGCCACCATCGGCCTGGTCATCGGCGTGACGCTGATCACCATGTTCGCCGTCGCCGGGGCAACCTTCGAGAAGATGATGGGGCTGGCCATGGAGGACCCGTCGGTGCGCAGAGCGATCAGTGAGATGGTCGGCATCAGCCTGGCGGTGATCTCGGTGCTGGTGGGCTTCAGTGCCCTCATCGCGGCGGTGGGCATGGTGAACAACCTGGCCCTGAGCGTGCTCCAGCGGTCCAGGGAGATCGGGTTGCTGCGGGCGCTCGGCTTCACCGGCGGACAGGTGCGCAGGATGATCCTGGCCGAGAGCCTGCAGATGACCGTGGCTGCGGTCGCGCTCGGGCTGGCCCTCGGCGTCGTCTACGGCTGGGCTGCCGCGCAGTCGCTGTTCGGCACGGTGGCCAACATCGGGTTCGTCACACCGGCGGTGCCCTGGTTGCTCGTGGTGCTCAGCGTGACCGGGACCGCCGTCCTGGCCGTCGCTGCGACCATCGTGCCCGCCCGGCGCGCGGTGTCCGTCGCCCCGGTGACCGCCCTGGCCGCCGGCTGAGCGGATGCTGAGGAACTCTTCGGCAATCGGTGTTACCCTCTTTGTGTGCTGTTCGGTCTGCTCCTCCTTAGCTGCCGCGACGAGTCCTAATCTGAGGCCTCACTCGTCGCGGAGTTTGTCGTCGGCTGACCACCACTCGCGAGGAGAGATTAGACCATGAAGAACACTCAGGCCGCATCGACTATGCCGGTACACAAGTACCGCCCGTATCAGGACCAGTTCAGCGTCGACCTGCCGGACCGCACCTGGCCGGCCAACCGCATCACCGTCGCACCGCGCTGGTGCGCCGTCGACCTGCGAGACGGCAACCAGGCCCTCATCGACCCGATGAGCCCCGAACGCAAGCGCATCATGTTCGACCTGCTGGTGCGGATGGGCTACAAGGAGATCGAGGTCGGCTTCCCGTCGGCCAGCCAGACCGACTTCGACTTCGTCCGCAGTCTCATCGACGACGGCGCGATCCCCGACGACGTGACCATCCAGGTGCTCACCCAGGCTCGTGAGCACCTGATCCGTCGCACCTACGAGTCCATCGTCGGCGCCAAACAGGCCATCGTGCACCTGTACAACTCCACCAGTGTGCTGCAGCGCGATGTCGTGTTCCGGGAGGACAAGCAGGGCATCATCGACCTGGCCCTGTTCGGCGCCCGGACCTGCCGGGCCCTCGAGGCCACGGTTCCCGGCACCGCCGTGTACTACGAGTACTCGCCGGAGAGCTTCACAGGCACCGAGCTGGAGTTCGCCGTGGACATCTCCAACCAGGTGATCGAGATCTTCGAGCCCACCCCGGAGCGCAAGGTCATCATCAACCTGCCGGCCACCGTCGAGATGGCCACGCCCAACGTCTACGCCGACTCCATCGAGTGGATGAGCCGGCACCTGGCCCACCGCGAGAACGTCATCCTGTCGCTGCACCCGCACAACGACCGCGGCACCGCGATCGCGGCTGCGGAGCTGGGCTACCTGGCCGGCGCCGACCGTATCGAGGGCTGCCTGTTCGGCAACGGCGAACGCACCGGCAACGTCGACCTCGTCGCCCTGGGCATCAACCTGTTCACCCAGGGCATCGACCCGCAGATCGACTTCGGCAACATCGACGAGGTCAAGCGCACCGCGGAGTACTGCAACCAGCTGCCCGTTCCCGAACGCAGCCCCTGGGCGGGCGACCTGGTCTTCACCGCCTTCAGCGGCTCCCACCAAGACGCCATCAAGAAGGGCTTCGAGGCCATGGCCGCCGAAGCCGCCGAGACCGGGGCCAGCGTCGACGACCTGGTCTGGGCCGTACCGTACCTGCCGATCGACCCCAAGGACCTCGGCCGCAGCTACGAAGCGGTCATCAGGGTCAACTCGCAGTCCGGCAAGGGCGGCGTCGCCTACCTGCTCAAGACGGACCACCACCTGGACCTGCCGCGGAAGCTGCAGATCGAGTTTTCCGGCGTCGTGCAGGCCAAGACCGACACCGACGGCGGCGAGGTCACCAGTGATCAGATCTGGGACATCTTCAACGACGAGTACCTGCCCGCCAACCACACCAACCCGGATGCGAAGTGGGGCCGGTTCGAGTTGTTCTCCACCCGCACCTCCAGCGACCTGGCCGGCGCGGTAGACCTCACCGTCGACCTGCGCGATTCGGACGCCGTCGCCCCGGCCACGGCGACAGGTAACGGCCCGATCGCCGCGTTCCTGGGCATCATGGCGGACCGTGGCGTCACGATCACCCTGTACGACTACGTTGAGCACGCCATGGCCGCCGGCGGAGACGCCTCGGCCGCGGCGTACGTCGAGCTCGACGTGAACGGCAAGCGGTTCTGGGGCGTCGGCATCGACCCCGACATCTCGACGGCATCACTGAAGGCCGTCGTGTCGGCGGTTAACCGCGGCATCCGGGCCGAAGCGGGCGATCGGGAATTGGCGACCGTCTGACCTGCACGCGGATGGCCCCGGCTGCGACTCTCGTCGCGGCCGGGGCCATCCTGCGTATTGCGCCGTCCTGTGTACGGCTCAGACCCGCATGGCCCGTCGGGCCTGGCTGGGTGTGAGCGGCTGAGGAACCGGCACTGGTTCGCCGTCCGGCTTGCCCAGCACCGCCGTGCAGTCATCGATCGCCTGGGCCAACAGTGCGTAGAGACGCTCATCGGTGTCGGGAATGCACGCCTCGGCGATGCCCTGCACCGTGATGCGGATGATCGACTCCGCGGTGCGGTCGGTGAACCGGGTACGAGACCACGACCCGACCGAACCCATGAACTCGCGCGCCCAGCGTTCGGTTTGCGGCGCCTTGTCGAATGCCGCACGTACCTGCTCTGACACATCGATCGGGGTTCCCTCCGACGACCGCGCCAGGTGACGCTGACAGTTGAGGATGCCCACGGCCAGGGCCCGCTGGTGATCGGCGCTGACCACCGGCAGACCGGCCGTCGCGGCCCGCAGGGCCACGACAAGACGGACCCGCTGGTCGTCGCCGCGCAGTCCGATCACGGACGGGATCAGCATCATCAGGCGGGATCTGGCGTCATCGGAGGTGCAGTCGTTGACCATGCGTGCCAGCGAGGCCAAGACCGGATGTGTGCACGCTGGATGGTCGCTCCACGCCTCACCGGACAGGTGCGACGCGAATTCCATGAAGCACGCTCCGCTGCGTGGGGACTTGTGTTTGCCCCGGGAAAGGACAGGCAACAGCTCGGGCGCAGTGCCCTCGTATCGTTTCATGGAGTACCTCCCTGCGACGTGGTTGTGCCTCAATACTGACCCCAGATTGGGGGAAAGGCGAGGCCAAAACCGGTCCGGATGACAAATGCTCAGAAAACGCTCCGGAACGCGTCAGCGGTCAGCCGTGGCGGTGGGCTCGGGGTGCGCCTGGGTGCGGCGCCGTGGCCAGAACCGCAACGGCTGGATCGAACCCCGCCGGCGCCAGTGCGGCCAGCTGCCGATGGCCCGTTGCTGCGGCAGGGTCCAGCCGAATCGGGCTGCGAGGACCCGGATGACCGTGGTCGTGACCACGCAGATCAGTGCCGCCGCGGTGATCGGCACCTCGAGCACCACCAGAGTGACCAGGAGCCCGCAGCCCACCAGAGCGGCGACGGCGTACAGCGAGCCGACGTGCATCACGGCGATGGGCACGTTCAGCATCATGTCTCGCAGCACGGACCCGCCCACAGCGGAGACCACCCCGACGAACAGGGCGGGAATCTCCGGCAGGCCGGCGGCGAGTGCCTTGGTGGTGCCGATCACGCCGAACAGGCCGATGGTCACGGCGTCCAGGGTGATGATCAGCGGGCCGAGCCGGTTGAACAGGCTCTGCAACAGCATGCCCAGCAGCGCGAACACCGCCGCGACGGGCAGGTACCAGTTGCTCAGCAGCGCGGCCGGCACCCCGCCGAGCAGGATGTCGCGCAGCAGGCCGCCGCCCAGGCCCACCGTGATGCCGATGATCGAGATGCCCAGCAGATCCATCCGGCGGTCGGTGAACCGGCCCGCGAACATCGCCCCCTGGATCGCGCCGATGGCGACGGCGACGAGGTCGATCCAGAGCGGAATGGCGAAGAGGGGAGTGGGCACCGTCAATATCTACCACGGCCCGCATGACCTCCGGCGCGGGCGTCGGCATCCGTCCGCCGGAGTGGGAGAATTGACCGTGCCCGTTTACCGTGATGAAGCCGTCGTGCTGCGTACCCACAAGCTGGGCGAAGCCGACCGCATCATCACCCTGCTCACCCGCCAGCACGGCAAGGTGCGTGCTGTCGCCAAGGGCGTGCGCCGTACGGCGTCGAAATTCGGTGCCAGGCTCGAGCCGTTCATGGTCGTCGACGTGCAGCTCTATATCGGTCGCAGCCTCGACATTGTCAACCAGGCCGAATCGATCGGCTCGTATGGGGCCGTCATCACCGCCGATTACGGCAGCTACACCGCCGCGAGCGCCATGGTCGAAACCGCGGATAAGCTCACCGAATCCGAGGGGTCGCTGCAGCAATACCTGCTTCTGGTGGGGGCGCTGCGGTCTTTGTCCAGGCACGAGCACGGCTCCGGCGCCACCCTCAACTCCTACCTGCTCCGGTCACTGTCCATGGCCGGCTGGGCGCCCAGCTTCCACGACTGCGCCCGCTGCGGCGCGCCGGGCCCGCATTCGGCTTTCGTGGCGCAGGTCGGCGGCATCGTCTGCGACAACTGCGCCGCCCCGGGTTCGCCCCGCCTCGACCCCGACACCATCGCCCTGCTCAGCGCCCTGCTCACCGGAGACTGGGCCTTCACAGCCGATGCCTCTGACACCACCCACGCCCAGGCCACCGGGGTCGTCGCCGCATACACGCAGTGGCACCTCGGCCGCGGCCTCCGATCACTGGAGCACGTGCGCCCATGACGCCGAATCCCTTCCGTTCCTCCTCGAGCACCCCCTTCACCCACAAGGACGCGGTGCCGTTCAAGCCCGTCGACTGGACCGGGCTCTACCCGCCGGCGCTGCCCGCCAAGGCCGTGCCGGAACACGTGGCCGTGGTGATGGACGGCAACGGCCGCTGGGCCAACGCCAGGGGCCTGTCCAGGGTCGAGGGCCACAAGGCCGGTGAAGCATCACTGCTCGACGTGGTCGCCGGAGCCATCCAGATCGGCGTCAAGCACCTCAGCGTGTACGCGTTCTCCACCGAGAACTGGAAGCGCTCACCCGACGAGGTGCGCTTTCTGATGGGCTTCAACCGGGATGTCCTGCACCGCCGTCGCGACCAGCTCAACGACTGGGGCGTGCGGGTGCGCTGGGCCGGCCGGAAGCCCAAGCTGTGGGCCTCGGTGATCAACGAGCTGCAGTTCGCCGAGAAGCTCACCGCCGGCAACGACGTGTTGACCCTGACCATGTGCGTCAACTACGGCGGCCGCACCGAGATCGCGGATGCCGTGCGGGCCCTGGCCGAGGACGTCGCCGCGGGCCGGCTGAAGCCGTCCGGCATCACCGAGAAGTCCATCCAACGGCACCTGTACACCGCCGACCTGCCCGACGTCGACCTGTTCGTCCGCAGCTCCGGTGAGCAGCGCACCAGCAACTTCCTGCTCTGGCAGAGCGCATACGCCGAGATGGTGTTCCTGGACACCCTCTGGCCCGACTTCACCCGCGTCGACCTCTGGCACGCCATCGAGCTGTACGCCGCCCGCAACCGCCGCTACGGCGGCGCCGTGGACACGCCCACCGCCTGACCGTTCCGGGTACGCGGGAATAACTGGAGGGTCCGCTCGAGTTAGCCTCCACGTGAGCGAAACCATCAAAGTAGACATCTGGTCCGACGTGCAGTGCCCCTGGTGCTACATCGGCAAACGCAAGTTCGAGGCCGGCGTGGCCGCATTCGGCGACGACGTCGAGGTGGAGTACCACTCCTTCGAACTCGCCCCGGACACCCCCGTCGATTTCGCGGGCAGCCCGATCGATTACCTCAGCGAGCGCAAGGGCATCCCGGTGCCGCAGGTGCTCGAGATGCTGGAGCGGGTCACCGGCATCGCCGAGAGCGTCGGCCTGCACTACGACTACGACTCGGTGCACCAGACCAATACCATCAAGGCGCACGAGCTGCTGCACTACGCCAAGGCGCACGGTCTGCAGCTGGAGATGAAGGAGAGCCTGCTCAAGGCGTACTTCGTCGACGGCGGCCACGTCGGCCGCATCGAGGATCTCGCCGACCTCGCCGCCACGGTCGGCCTGGACCGCGCCGACGTGGTGCGCTCCCTCACCGAGAACGAGTACCTGGCCGCGGTCAAGGCCGATGTCGCCCAGGCCACCGAGTACGGCATCCAGGGGGTGCCCTTCTTCGTGATCGACGGCAAATACGGCATCTCCGGCGCACAGGACCCTGATACCTTTGCGCAAGCCCTCCGCCAGGTCCGCAGCGAGCGGACCGACACCGACACCCGCGCAACCGAGGAGACCCACGCATGAGCGAGACCACCACCGCGACCGACACGGCGACCACCCCGGTGCTGCGTCCGATCATCCAGCTGCTCGACCAGCCCGACGCCGGCGGATGCTGCGGCGGCGGGTCCTGCGGCATCTAGCCGTCCGACGTTTCAGCCCGGCCGGCCGACGGGTTTTCCACCGTCGGACGGCCGTGGCGTCCATGCCCGGCCAGGTCTGGGAGAATTGGATGAGATGAACACTCCCACTTCCACGATCAGCCCGGTGTCCCCGCTTCGAATCGGCGACATCGAACTCGATGTGCCCGTGGTGCTGGCACCCATGGCCGGCATCACCAACACGGCGTTCCGCCGGCTCTGCCGCGAATACGGCGCCGGACTCTACGTGAGCGAAATGATCACCTCCCGGGCGCTCGTCGAACGCACCCCGGAATCCATGCGGTTGATCACGCACCACGAGAGCGAGAAAACCCGCTCCATCCAGCTCTACGGTGTCGACCCGAAGACGGTCTCAGAGGCCGTCACCATGCTCGTCGCCGAGGACCGCGCCGACCACATCGACTTGAATTTCGGCTGCCCGGTGCCCAAGGTCACCCGCAAGGGCGGGGGAGCGGCGCTGCCCTGGAAGATCACCCTGTTCCGGGAGATCGTCGAGGCCGCCGTGACGGCCGCGGGGACGATCCCGCTGACCGTCAAGATGCGCAAGGGCATCGACTCCGACCACCTCACCTACCTCGAAGCCGGTCGCGTCGCCGAGGGCGCCGGCGTTGCCGCGATCGCGCTGCACGCCCGCACCGCCGCGGATTACTACTCCGGCCACGCCGACTGGGCCGCCATCAAGACCCTCAAGGACACCATCACCAGCGTGCCCGTTCTCGGCAACGGCGACATCTGGTCCGCCGCCGACGCTCTGCGCATGATCGAGGAGACCGGGTGCGACGGCGTCGTCGTCGGCCGTGGCTGCCTGGGACGTCCGTGGCTGTTCGGCGACCTCGCGGCGGCATTCCGCGGCGAAGTGCTCAAGGCCGAACCCTCCCTCGGCCAGGTCGCGGATGCGTTCCGCCGGCACGCCGAACTGCTCACCGAGTTCTTCGACAGCGAGGAACGGGCCTGCCGCGATGTGCGCAAGCACGTTGCTTGGTACTTCAAGGGCTACCCCGTCGGCGGGGACCTGCGAGCCAGCCTGGCCTCCGTTGTGTCGCTCGAGCAGCTGGATGAGCTCCTGGCGACCATGGACCCCGACCAGCCCTATCCCGGCATCGGGGCCGAGGGCCAGCGCGGCCGGGCCGGCAGCCCCAAGAAGACCTCCCTGCCCGAACGCTGGCTCGAGTCTCGCGACATCGTCGGCGCAGAGCGCAGCAATCTCACGGAGGGCGAGGGGGACACCAGCGGTGGTTAATCAGACCGGGTACAGCGTTCACGACGAGGCCAGGTTCCGACCTGAGGAGCACGATTCCAGCCGCAGCGACTTCGCCCGCGACAGAGCCAGGCTGCTGCATTCCAGCGCCCTGCGCCGCCTGGCCGCGAAGACCCAGGTGCTCAGCCCCGCCGCCGGTCTGGACTTCGCCCGCAACCGCCTCACCCACTCGCTCGAGGTCGCGCAGATCGGCCGGGAGCTCGCCCTGCGCCTGGCCCTGGACCCCGACATCGTCGATACGGCGTGTCTGGCGCACGACATCGGGCATCCGCCGTTCGGTCACAACGGGGAGAAGGCCCTCAACACCTGGGCCGCCGACATCGGCGGCTTCGAGGGCAACGCGCAAACCCTGCGTCTGCTCAGCCGGCTCGAACCCAAGGTTTTCGGGGACAACGGCGCGAGCTTCGGACTGAACCTCACCCGCGCCAGCCTCGACGCCAGTTGCAAGTACCCGTGGGCAGCCGACTCCTCGGTCGCCGATCCGAGCGGACGCGCCAAATTCGGTTTCTACGAGGACGACCGCGCGGCCTTCGAATGGCTGCGCGATGGCGCACCGGAACGCCAGCTCTGTGTCGAGGCGGAGGTCATGGACCTCTCCGACGACATTGCTTACTCGGTGCACGACTTCGAGGACGCCGTGGTCAGCGGCTACCTCGACGTGGAACTGCTCAGCAGCCGCAGCGATCACGCCGCCCTGGTCACCTCGATGTACGAGTGGACCGGCGGGCAGTTCAGCCACGACGAACTCATCGCCGCCTTCGACAGACTCGACGCCCTCGACGTGTGGCTGCACGGGTGGAACGCAGGCCGTCGGGACCAGGGCCGTCTGAAGAACCTGACCAGCCAGCTCATCGGCCGGTTCAGCGGCGCGGCCGTGTCGGCCACCAGAGCGGCCTACCCCGACCGACACCTCATCAGGTTTGCCGCCCACGTCGTGGTGCCGCGGGAGGTCCAGGCCGAGATCGGCGTGCTCAAGGGCATCGTCGCCGCATTCGTGATGTCCACCCACGTGCGCCAGCCGATCTACATCGAGCAACGCGAAACGCTCACCTACCTGGCGGACACGCTGTTGGCGACGGGTGACGAACACCTGGACCCCGGCTTCCGGGAGGACTGGGCGGCTGCCGCGGACGACGCGGCCCGCAAACGCGTGATAGTCGACCAGGTGGCCAGCCTGACCGATCAGAGCGCGATCGCCCTGCAGCGCCGGTTGCACCTGACCCGTGAACCCGCCGGGATCACGCTTCGGACCGGTGCCGCATGGCAGGACTGATCCGGCAGGGCGACGTCGAAGAGGTCAAGGCCCGCACCAACATCGCCGACATCATCAGCGACTATGTCAGCCTCAAATCTGCCGGGGTCGGATCGATGAAGGGCCTGTGCCCGTTCCACGACGAGCGCAGCCCCAGTTTTCACGTGCGTCCGCAGGTCGGTTTCTACCACTGCTTCGGCTGTGGCGAGAGTGGCGACGTCTACTCCTTCCTGCAGAAGATGGACCATGTCAGCTTCAGCGAGGCCGTGGAACGGTTGGCCGGCCGGGCCGGCATCGAACTGCACTACGAGGGTGGCGGCGCCGAGGCCCCTGACCACACCAACCGGGCGCGGCTGTACGCGGCCAACCAGGCCGCCGCCGAGTTCTTCATCGACAAGCTCAGCAGCCCGGGGGCGCAGGTGGGCCGCACCTTCCTCGGTGACCGTGGCTTTGATGCCCAGGCCGCCGAACGGTTCGGCGTCGGCTTCGCGCCGAAAAGTTGGGACGAGCTGACCAAACACCTGCGCGGCCGTGGTTTCAGCACCGAGGAACTCACCCTCTCCGGCCTGGTGTCAGCCGGGGACCGGGGGATCTACGACAGGTTCCGCGGTCGCCTGGTCTGGCCGATCCGTGACATCACCGGGCAGACCATCGGCTTCGGCGCCCGCAAGCTGCTCGAAGACGACAAGGGCCCCAAATACCTCAACACACCCGAAACCCCGATCTACCACAAGGCCCAGGTGCTGTACGGCCTGGACCTGGCCAAGCGTGACATCTCCCGCAACCACCAGGTGGTGGTCGTCGAGGGCTACACCGACGTCATGGCCTGCCACCTGGCCGGCGTGACCACGGCCGTTGCCACCTGCGGAACCTCCTTCGGGGTGGACCACATCAAGGTGCTGCGCCGGGTACTCGGCGACGACAGCGGTGTCGGGGAGGTCGTTTTCACGTTCGACCCCGACGCCGCGGGGCAGAAAGCCGCCGTGCGTGCCTTCGCCGAGGAACAACGGTTCAGCGCCCAGACCTTCGTGGCCGTCGCCCCGGAAGGGCTCGACCCGTGCGACCTGCGGCTGCACCGCGGAGACGACGCCGTGCGTCGACTGGTCGACTCCAAAAAGCCGATGTTCGAGTTCATGATCCGCCAGCTTCTGGCCCAGTACAACCTCGACACCGTCGAAGGCCGGGTCTCCGCCCTGCGCGCGGCCGCCCCGGTGGTCAGCGACATCCGGGACCCGTCACTGCGACCTGGCTACACCCACGAACTCTCCCGCATGCTGGGAATGGACCTCGGTGAGGTGTCCCGCGCCGTCAGCTCAGCCCAGGCGCGGTCCCGCACCGCGCCCCTCGACGCACCTCGTCGGGCGGGAGAACCGGCACCGGCCCCGCGCGAGCGGCTCTTCGCCCTCGCCGAGCTGCCCCAGGACCCGGTCACCCGGATCGAGCGGGACGCGCTGATGGCGATGCTGCAGCATCCGATTCTCGTCGGGCTCGATCTCGTGCAGCGGGCGGTTTCGACCGGCATGACCAACAGCACCCTCGCGGTCGTCCGAGACGCCGTGGCCGCCGCCCTGCCGCACGCCGCCGCTCCGGATTGGCTGGAACGGGTCGTCGCAGAGACCCCGGCTCCGCTGGCGAACCTGGTCACCGAACTGGCGATGGCCCCGCTGCCTGAGCGCACCGAGCGCGAGGTCACCCGCTATGTGCGAGACATCACCATCGTGCTGATCGAGAAGGACCTGCTGCGGCAGAAGGCCGAACTGCTCGGCCGCCTGCAACGGGCCGATGCGACCAACCGTGAGGTCTACGTCGCGATTCAGCGCGAGCTCGTGCGGGTCGAAGCCGAACGGCGCAACCTCCGGGTCGAGTAGCCGGCTTATATTGCGGGTCTATTAAGATGCATTGCAGAATGGCCGTCTGACGCGCAGAGTGTGCTAATTCTTGGTTTACAGCAACGCATATCTGCGTCTGAGCGCAGATATTCGGTTTCACCAAGACACCCACACCTTGAGGAAGAGGCATTCGACTATGGCTTTTGAACCCACCAGGCGCGGCCGCGCCGTCGGCGTCACCGCCGGTCTCGCCGCCGCAGCACTCGTGCTCGCCGGCTGTGCAGGCTCCACCGCTGAGGAGGCGGGCGCCGCTCCGCTGACCATCGGCACCACCGACAAGGTCACCACCCTTGACCCGGCCGGCTCGTACGACAACGGCTCGTTCGCCGTGCAGAACCAGGTCTTCCCGTTCCTCATGAACACGCCATACGGCAGCCCCGACGTCGAACCCGACATCGCGATCTCCGCCGAGTTCACCGCGCCGACGCAGTACACGGTCACCCTCAAGCCCGACCTGGTCTGGGCCAACGGCAACAAGTTGACCTCGTCTGACGTCAAGTTCACTTTCGACCGTCAGTTGGCGATCGCCGCCGACAACGGCCCCTCCTCGTTGCTGTACAACTTGGACAGCGTCGACACCCCGGACGACACCACCGTGGTGTTCAACCTGCTCGCCCCCGACGACCAGATCTTCCCGCAGATCCTGTCCAGCCCGGCCGGCCCGATCGTGGACGAAGAGTCGTTCTCGGCCACCGAGCTCACCAGCGACGACGACATCGTGAAGGCCAATGCGTTCGCCGGACAGTACGTCATCACCAGCTACGACTTCAACAACCTCATCGGCTACAAGGCCAACCCCGACTATGAGGGTCTCCTGGGTGCGGCGAAGACCGACGTCGTGAACGTCAAATACTTCGCCGACTCGTCCAACCTCAAGCTCGAGGTGCAGGAGGGCGGCATCGATGTGGCGTTCCGTAGCCTGTCCGCGACAGACATCGAAGACCTTCGCGGCAACGACAACGTCGAGGTGGTCGACGGACCCGGCGGCGAGATCCGCTACATCACCTTCAACTTCGACACCCAGCCGTTCGGTGCCACCACAGCCGACGCCGACGCGGCCAAGTCCCTCGCCGTTCGCCAGGCTGTTGCCGACCTCGTCGACCGTGAAGAGATCGCCGACCAGGTCTACAAGGGCACCTACACCCCGTTGTACTCCTACGTCCCGGCCGGCCTGACCGGTGCGACCGAGTCCCTCAAGGGCCTCTACGGCGACGGAAACGGCGCTCCGGATGCCGACAAGGCCAAGGCGACGCTCACGGCCGCCGGCATCACCGAGCCCGTCGAGCTCAACCTGCAGTACAGCAACGACCACTACGGCCCCTCGTCCGGCGACGAATACGCGCTGATCAAGGACCAGCTGGAGTCCAGCGGCCTGTTCACGGTGAACCTGCAGACCACCGAGTGGGTGCAGTACTCCAAGGACCGTTCCAGCGACGTGTACCCCGCGTACCAGCTCGGCTGGTTCCCGGACTACTCCGACGCTGACAACTACCTGACGCCGTTCTTCCTCACGGAGAACTTCCTGAAGAACCACTACGTCGACCAGGAGGTCAACGACCT
Source organism: Cryobacterium sp. MP_3.1 (assembly GCF_035984795.1). NCBI lineage: Bacteria > Bacillati > Actinomycetota > Actinomycetes > Micrococcales > Microbacteriaceae > Cryobacterium > Cryobacterium sp. MP_3.1. The sequence continues at coordinate 18,119 of NZ_JAXCHV010000001.1, forward strand.
GATCCTGCAGCAGGCCGTGACGGTCGACCCCGCCGCGCGCACCGCGCTCCTCGAACAGATCCAGGACAAGGTCGCGGCCCAGCTGTCGACCGTGCCGCTGCTCCAGGGTGCGCAGGTCGCCGTGACCGGGACGACGGTCACGGGAGCCAGCGACACGCTCGACGCGTCGTTCAAGTTCCGTTACGCAGCCCTGGCCAAGGGCTAGGCTCGCAGGTTTCACCTAGCTAGACGACGGGGGCGTTCAGGCGACTACGCGCCGAACGCCCCCGTCTTCCGTTTGCATAAGTGAGGTAGGAATGACGACTGTAGCGACAACGCCAGCGGCCCCGGCGGCCGGGCGACAGCCCACCACGACGGCACCGAAGAAAAAGGGTTCCGGCGGCGGAATCATCCGCTACATCGTGATCCGCTTCCTGCTGATCTTCCCGACCATCTTCATCCTGGTCTCCATGGTGTTCTGGCTGATGCGCACCACGGGCGACCCGATCACCGCGGCACTCGGTGGCCGGTTGAGCGCGGACCAGCTCGCCGAGCGGGTCGCCGCGGCCGGCTACGACAGGCCCATCCTGGTGCAGTACGTCGAGTATCTCGGCCAGATCTTCACGGGCAACTTCGGCACCACGATCAGCACCAACCGGCCGGTCTCGGAGGTGCTCCTCACCTACGGCGCCGCCACCGCCGAGCTGGCGTTCTACGCCCTGCTGGTGGCCTTCATCGTCGGGATCCCGCTGGGCATGGTCGCCGCCTACTGGCGGGACAAGTCGCCGGATGCGTCGCTGCGAATCTTCGCAATCCTCTGCTACGCCACCCCGGTGTTCTTCTCCGGCCTGCTCTTCAAGCTCATTTTCGCCGTTTGGCTGAAGGTCCTGCCTGTCGCCGGCCGGGCCTCGACGAGCTCGGAGCTGCAGATGCAGATGCTGCCGGGCAAGACCGGTCTGTACACCATCGACGCCATCCAGACCGGCAACCCGGCGGTCCTGGTCGACGTCCTGACGCACGCGGTGCTGCCCGCGCTGGCCCTGGGTCTGCTGACCGCCGGGGTCTTCCTGCGCCTGGTCCGCACCAACGTGATCGGCACCCTGGGCACCGACTACGTTGACGCCGCCCGGTCCCGCGGGGTCAGCGAATTCAGGCTCGTGAGGAAGCACGCGTACCGGCCGGCGCTGATTCCGATCATCACGGTGATCGGCCTCCAGATCGCCCTGCTCCTCGGCGGCGCCGTGCTGACCGAGACCACCTTCGAGTGGAAGGGCCTGGGTTTCATGCTTTCCGAATTCCTCCAGGCCAGAGACTTCGTCGCCGTCCAAGGCATCGTCGCCCTGCTCGCCGTCATCGTCGCCCTGTCCAACTTCATCGTGGACATCATCGCCGCGCTGATCGACCCGAGAGTGCGGTACTGATCATGACCCGGATCGATTCCCCGCCGCGCCGGCCCAGCCGCCTGGCCCGCCTGCCCATCATCCACCAGCTCCACCAGAGCGTCGGCCTACAACGCGGGATGCTCGTGGCCGGCCTGGTCATCACCACACTGTTCGTGCTCACCGCCATCCTGGCGCCGCTGGTCGCGCCGTACGGCTACAGCCAGCTGCGCGGTCCGGACGGGGTCTTCGGCGCCCAGCAGCCGCCAGGCGGCGCACACCTGTTCGGCACCACCGTCGGCGGTTACGACGTGCTGTCCAGGGTGCTCTGGGGCGCCCAGACGGCTCTGTTCGTGATTGTGGTCGCCGTCCTGCTGTCGATCTTCGCCGGCGTGTTCCTGGGCCTGGTGTCCGGATACTTCGGCGGCTGGCTCGACCGCGTGCTCGTCGTCGTCTGTGACGCCGTGTACGCCTTCCCCTCGCTGCTGCTGGCCATCGTGATGTCCATCGTCATCTCCGGCGGCAAATCCGACCTCGTGGGCGGGGTCATGGCGGCAGCCATCTCGATCACCGTGGTGTTCATCCCGCAGTACTTCAGGGTGATCCGGGCCGAGACCGTGCGGATCAAATCCGAGGCCTACGTCGAATCCGCCCGCGTGCTGGGTTCCGGCAACATCCGGATCATGGTGCGGCACGTGTTGCGCAACGCCACCCGAACGCTGCCACTGATCTTCACTCTGAATTCCTCCGAGGCGATCCTCACCCTCGCCGGACTCGGCTTCCTCGGTTTCGGCATCGAACCGACCGCCGCATCCGAATGGGGCTACGACCTGAACAAGGCGATCTCCGACGTGTCCAGCGGCATCTTGTGGACCTCGTTGTTCCCCGGCCTGGCGATCGTGTTGGTGGTGATGGGGATCACCCTGGTCGGCGAGAGTCTCAACGACCTGGCCGACCCACGGTTGCGCGGCCGCCGCGCCGTCGGCTCCAACGCCGGCCTGGTCGCCGAGACCTCCGTGGTCCCCGGCGGTACCCTGACCGCCGGGCCCGGCGGTCTCGGCGGGCTCGAAAGCGGCCCCCTCCACACCAACGACGGCGAGGCCACCTCATGAGCGATATCCGCACCGACCAGCAGACCGTCCTCAGGATCGACGACCTCGGCGTGTCCTTCTCCACCGATGCCGGCGCCGTTCGCGCCGTCGACGGGGTCACTCTCAGCGTGCGCCGCGGCGAGGTCCTCGCCATCGTCGGCGAGAGCGGCAGTGGCAAGACCGTCACCGCCAAGACCATCCTCGGGCTGCTGCCGGAGACCGCGGTCTCCGAGGGGGCCGTGATCCTCACCAGCAGGGACGGGGCGAGTGAGAACAACGTCATCGCGCTCAGCCGCCAGCGCCTGCGCCAGGTGCGCGGCACCGACGTCTCCATGGTGTTCCAGGAGCCGTCCACGGCCCTGAACCCGGTGTACACCGTCGGCTGGCAGATCATGGAGGGCATCAGGGCGCACGGCACCGTCAGCCGCGCCGACGCCAGGAAGAAGGCCATCGAGATCCTCGGCAGGGTCGGCATCCCCGACCCCGAGGTGCGGGTCAACTACTACCCGCACCAGTTCTCCGGCGGGCAGAAGCAGCGGGTGGTGATCGCCATGGCCCTGGTCCTCGAACCGGGCCTGATCGTCGCCGACGAACCCACGACCGCGCTCGACGTGACCGTGCAGGCCGAGATCCTCGACCTGCTCCGACGCTGCCGCGACGAGTTCGGGACAGCGATCGTGCTGATCACCCACAACATGGGTGTCGTGGCCGACCTCGCCGACAGGGTCGCGGTGATGTACCAGGGCAAGGTCGTCGAGGAAGCCGACGCTCAGACCCTCTTCAGCTCACCCCAGGACCCGTACACGCAGAAGCTCCTCGCCGCGGTGCCGTATGTGGGCCAGGGGGTCGTGCGGGCGGCGGAGCGGGCCGAGGCCCGTTCCCCGGGGTGGGCCGAACAGACCCCCGTCGTCGTCGCGGACAACCTGCGCATCCAGTACCCCGGCAGGCTCGGCCGGCCGGGCTTTGTGGCCGTGGACGGCGTGAGCTTCTCGATCCGCCCGGGCGAGGTGCTCGGCCTGGTGGGGGAGAGCGGGTCGGGTAAGACCACGATCGGCCGGGCCATCGCCGGCCTCACCAGGGTCACCGACGGGTCTCTCACCGTTCTCGGACACGAGATGAACGGATTCAAGGAGCGCCGGTTCAAGCACCTGCGCAGCGATATCGGCTTCGTGTTCCAGGACCCGGCCTCCAGCTTCAACCCGCTGCTCACCATTGCGGACTGCGTCGCCGAACCCCTCGTGGTGCACGGCAGGGCCGCCAACCCCCGGGCCGCGCGAGCACGGGTCGACGAACTGCTCGAGGCCGTCCAGCTGCCGCGGGCCTTCGGTGACCGCTTCCCGCACGAACTCAGCGGGGGTCAGCGCCAGCGGGCCAGCCTGGCCAGGGCCCTGGCACTGGAACCCGCCCTGCTGATCGCGGACGAACCGACCTCAGCGCTGGACGTGTCCGTGCAGGCCAGGGTGCTGGAACTCTTCGCGGAGCTGCAGCGCGAATTCGGATTCGCGGCCCTCTTCATCAGTCACGATCTCGCCGTTGTGGACATCCTCGCCGACCGGATCGCCGTGCTTTACCACGGTCGCCTGGTCGAGGAGGGCACCGGTGCCCAGGTGCTCGGATCGCCCCGGGACCCGTACACCCAACGGCTCCTCGCGTCGCTGCCGGTGCCCGATCCGGCCGCCCAGGCGAAGCGGCGGGACGAACTGCGGAGGCTGCGTGCGGCAGGATAGAAGTCATGAGACGCGTCGAAGCAGATCCGTATCCGATCGTTGCCAGTGACCTGACCGTCGAATACCCGGGTCACGGCGCGAGCCCCGCGTTCGTGGCGCTGCGCGGACTGACCCTGACCCTCGGCCGGGGAGAAGTGCTCGGACTGCTGGGCGAGAGCGGGTCGGGCAAGAGCACGATCGCCCGGGTGCTCTCCGGGGCGGACTCCGGGACCGGCCACGGTGACGTGCGCGCGCAGATCACCGGCGGGCAGGCGACGGTGCTCGGCTACCCGCTGCGGCGTATCGGCCGACGCAAACTCGCCAGGCTCACCTTCGGCGTGGGGATGCTCGCCCAGAATGCCGCGAGCACCCTCCCCGCCAGCCTCACCGTGGCGGACATCGTCGCCGAACCCGTCCTCGAACGCGATCGGCGCTACGACAGAGCGGCGTTGGAGACCCTCGTCGCGACGATGATCGACGCCGTGCGCCTGCCGCTCTCGGTGCTGGGAAAGTACCCCTATGAGCTCAGCAGCGGCCAACGCCAGCGTGTCGCACTGGCCAAGGCCCTGGTCTTCGGGCCGGCCCTGCTCATCGCCGACGAGCCCACCGCGGGCGTGGATGCCCTGGTGCGCGACGATGTCATCGACCTGATCGGCGAGCTGCAACGAGAACGTGCCTTTTCGGCCGTGCTGATCAGCAACGACCTGAGCGTGCTGCGTCGGGTCGCCGACCGGATCGGGGTCATGCACCAGGGCGTCCTGGTCGGGCTGGGCACCATCGACGAGGTCTTCGACAACCCGTGGCATCCCTACGTCGTCGAACTCGCGGCGGCGCTGACGCTGGACGGCGCAGCTCTGGATCCCACGGGGCTGGATTCCCCGGCGCACGATGTCGGCGCCGACACCGACCGGAGCCCGGAGGCATGACCGGGCAGCACCGCGCGGTCCTCTCCGACGAACCCGAGCGCGACCCGGGCCTCTGGCGGCCGACGGCCGGTCCGATAGCCATCCTGCCCGAGGACAATGCCCTCTTCGCCGGCGCCGTCGCGTCGGCCGGGGGAGTCGTCGCCCCGCTGTCACCGGACACCCGGGGACTCATCTGGCTGTCATACGCCCGCGCCGCGGAACTCGGGGAGGTGCTGGCGGACAACCCCCAGATCGGCTGGGTGCAGCTGCCCTGGGCCGGAGTCGACGCTTTCGCCGACATCCTCTCCCGGCATCAGCGGCACGACCTGCTCGTGACCAGCGCCAAGGGCGCCTACGCCCAACCGGTGGCCGAACACGCGTTGGCCTTGATCCTGGCGTCGCTGAGGGTGCTCCCCGTGCGGGCCAGAGCGCGGTCCTGGAATTCGGTGCCCGCCGGAGCATCCCTGTATGGCCGGTCGGTGCTGATCATCGGGGCCGGCGGCATTGCCCGTGAACTGATCCGGCTGCTCGAACCGTTCGGCACCCGCATCGTGGTGGCGCGCCGCAGCTCGGAGCCCGTGCCGGGAGCCGCCCGCACCGTGCCGGTGGGGCAGCTGGACACGGAGCTGCCCCTGGCCGACATCGTGGTGGTCGCTGCCGCGCTGACCGGCGACACCCGGCACCTGCTCGGCGAGGCCGAACTCGCCCTGATGGCGTCGACGGCCCACCTGGTGAACATCGCCAGGGGGCCCCTGGTCGACACCGACGCGCTGGTGGCCGCTCTGGCCGCCGGCGCGATCGCGGGCGCGGCCATCGACGTCACCGACCCGGAACCGCTGCCGGACGGGCATCCGCTCTGGAGCGAGCCCCGGTGCCTCATCACCCCGCACATGGCCGACACGCCCGAGATGACCGCGCCGCTTCTGGCCGAGAGAATTCGGCTCAATGTGGCCGCTTTGCTGGGAAACGGGCCGTTTGTCGGGGTTGTCGACCCCGCAGAGGGGTACTGAACGTCCACTCGGATTTGGTGCACGGCGAACTTTTGGTAAAGTAACTACGCCGTTCAAGCGAGGGAAACTTTCGCTGAGCATGCATTCCTCGATAGCTCAATTGGCAGAGCAGCGCACTGTTAATGCGCAGGTTCTTGGTTCGAGTCCAAGTCGGGGAGCGAAAAGGCCACTAGGGGCTCCACCCCCGGTGGCCTTTTTTGTGCGTGCCGCTAGTCTGATCCCGAAAAGATGCGAAAGGTGGCGGTCGTGTTCCCCTGGCAGACCCTCAGCGCTGTACTGGCCGTGCTCACCGTGGCCCTGGTCATTCTCTGGTTGCTGGCCGTGGCGAAGCAACGCCGCAGCCGCTTCGCCAGATCGGCGGCCGAACGCGTGCGCATCGACCTCGAGCTGTCCCTCGCCGAGCAGCACGGGCGTCTCGCGATCATCCGCGAGCTGCAGGACATCGCCGTGCTGTCTCTCGCACGCCTCATCACCCGGGCCGAGGGGGCCCGGTACACGGCCGAGAGTGACCCATCCACGGCCGTGCGCGCCGCGACGGCCCTGGTCGAGGACGGCAGGGTCGCTCTGGCCGACCTGCGCCGGGTTCTGACCATCGCCAGAGAGGGCGAGGCCATCGCGACCAGCGCACCGGGCCTGCAATCGGCCCGCAGCCTCTTCGGCGTGATGCGCGACGCCGGCCTGGCCGTCGCCTTCACCGAGTCCGGTGACAGGTTCCCGCTCAAACCCGGGGCGGAACTCGCCATCTACCGCATCCTGCAGAGCGCCCTCGCGAACGCGCTCAAGCACGGCGGGCCCGGCACCGAGGCCAGAGTGTCGTTCACCTGGACCCAGGACGGCCTGCAGCTCCTCATCGACGACGACGGCATCCGCGCGGCGGCCAAGCGGGAAAGCGCCTCGCCCTCGGATTTCGCCGCCAAGACCGCCTACACGATCGACGACGACCTCAAGGCCCTGAGCGAGAGCATCTCGGGCGCCGGGATCACCCAGATGCGCGAACGAGCCCAGCTCTTCGGCGGGATCTTCAACGCCGGAACCGTGCCGGGGGTCGGCTTCTCGGTCTCAGCCGTCTTCCCGTCGCTGCGGTTCCACAACGGTGTGCACGGCGTCAACCTGACCCGCTGACCCGCTCAGCAGCTCAGCTTTCGAGGTCGTCCACACCGGGCAGCCAGGTCACGCCGGGCACACCCCAGCCGCGCTTCCGGCTGACCTTGGCGGCGATCTTGGCGTAAAAGTGTTCGAGCCGGTCCACGTAAAGGGTGCCGTCGAGGTGGTCGAACTCGTGCTGGAAAATCCGTGCCAGCCAGCCGTCGGCCCGGATCTCGAAGGGCTGCTGGTCGAGGTCCACGGCGCGCAACACGGCCGAGCCGGCCCGCTGCAGCGGGAACCGCTCGCCGGGAAACGACAGGCACCCCTCGACGTCTTCGTCCTCATCGGCCTCACCGGCGGGGACCGGCGTGATCCAGAGCTCCGGATTGATCGCGACACCCCTGGTCTCGACCTCGTCGTCGTCGAGGTAGCTGAACGTGAACAGCCGCAGCCCGACCCCCACCTGGGGTCCGGCGAGACCGACACCGGGAGCGGCATCCATCGTCTCGAACATGTCCTGCACCAGCGTGCGCAACTCGTCGTCGAACTCGACGACGGGAGCGGCGGGGGAGTGCAGGACGGGGTCACCTGAAATTACTATCGGTCGAACGGCCATTCACCAAGGATATCGGCATGGATCTCGATAGTCTCGTTGAGTGACTCCCGACCTGACAGACCTGGCTGGAGAGATCGCGATTGATCCACGCCAGGCAATCGGCATCCCGCTCGCGTTGATCGGCGCTGTCTTCCTCTCCCTTGGCGCACAATTCCAGCACCGCGGTGTGACCAAGGTGGAAGCCCACACGAGGGAAATCACCGGCGGACTGAACACCCGGCAGCTGGTGCTCTTGCTCTCCCGGCCCTCCTGGGTTTTCGGTACCGTGATGCTCGGCCTGGCCATCGCCTTCCAGCTCACCAGCCTCGCCTTTGCGCCCCTCATTGTCGTGCAGCCCCTCGGGGCCGTGGCTCTGGTGATCACGGCGATCCTGAACGCCAGGGTCAGCCATGTCAAGCTGAACCGGGCCTCGGTCATCGCGATCGCGATGTGTGTCGGCGGGGTCGGGCTCTTCGTCACCGTCGCCGCGTTCACGGCGGTCGACAAGCCCGTGACGGATGCGAACCTGATCACCATCCTGGTGGTCCTCGCTGTGGTCCTGGCCGCCTTCGCCGTCGCGTTCGTGCTGCTGCGCAGCCGGTTCAAGGCGATTTTTTACATCATCGGCGCCGGCGTGTTGTACGGATTCGTGGCCACCCTCGCCAAGGTGATCATCAACCGCATCCAGAACGGAAACGTCGAGTGGCTCACCGTCGTCTGCGTCGTCGGCCTGCTCCTCGCTGCCGCGTCGGGCGCCTACTTCGTGCAGAACGCATACTCATCGGGTCCGCCCGACCTCGTCATCGCGGGTCTGACCGTGATCGACCCGATGATCGCCGTCGGCATCGGCGTCATCGTGCTCGGCGAAGCCTCTCAGGCGCCGACCTGGGCCGCCGTTCTTTTCGCGGTCGCCGGCGCTGTGGCGATGTGGGGCGTATTCAGGCTCGCGAAGTACCACCCGCAAACCCAGAGCTGACCGGTGCTTTTTCGTGAACGCGCCGCGTCTGGGGGGCTGCCATGGGTCAAGCGGTTTAGAATAGGGTGCTAACACACCTCGACGGCGAGAATCGTTGAGACCCAGACTTCGCGCCGGACGCTGATCCCCGGCCCACCTACGTAGGGACTATCCCACTTGAGCGCTTCATCTGATTTACCGGGCAGCTCGTCCGACCCGGCCATGCCGGGCACCACCCGACCCATCCGGGTTCTCATCGCCGCCGACACCTTCGCGCCCGATGTGAACGGTGCGGCCCGGTTCGCGGAACGGCTCGCCGCCGGCCTGGTCGGACGTGGCCACGTGGTGCAGATCATGGCTCCGGCTCCGACGCGCAAGCACGGCACCTGGACCGAGGTACACGAGGGCGAATCGATGACCGTGCACCGCCTGCACAGCTGGCGGTGGCGCCCGCACGACTGGCTCCGCTTCGCGCTGCCGTGGATCGTGCGCAAACAGAGCCGTGCCATCCTCGACTCCTTCCAGCCCGACGTCGTGCACTTCCAGTCCCACATCGTGGTGGGTCGTGGTGTGTCGATCGAGGCACAGAAGCGCGGGATCCGCATCATCGGCACCAACCACTTCATGCCCGAGAACATGCTGCAGTTCTCCCTCGTTCCCAAGGGTTTCCAGGACCAGCTCGTCAAGGCACTCTGGAAGGACGCTGAACATACCTTCAAGCGCGCAGAGGCCGTCACCACGCCGACCCGCCGGGCGGCGGAGTTCCTGGAGAAGTACACGGGCCTCGCGGGGGTGCAGGCCATCTCCTGCGGAATCGACGCCGACAACTATTCCCCCAGCTTCGCTCCGCGCACCGAGAACCGGATTCTCTTCGTCGGCCGGGTCACCGGTGAGAAGCAGATCGACGTCCTGGTGCAGGCCGTCGCCCTGCTGGATCCGAACCTGTCTGCCCAGGTGGAAATCGTCGGCGGTGGCGACCAGCGCCGCAACCTGGAACACCTCGTGGAATCGCTCGGACTGAGCGCACAGTTCACGTTCACGGGTTATGTCACCGACGAGGAACTGCGCGAGGCCTACACGCGTGCCACGGTGTTCGCGATGCCGTCCATTGCGGAACTGCAGAGCATTGCGACCATGGAAGCGATGGCGTCGGGTCTCCCGATCGTGGCGGCGAACGCAATGGCGCTGCCGCACCTGGTCCACGACGGGCAGAACGGCTACCTGTTCGAGCCGGGCAGCGCCAAGGACCTTGCGGACAAGCTGACCCGCGTGTTCACGACGACGCCTGACGAACTGAACGCCCTCAAGAACGAGTCGCTGAAGCTGATCGAGGCACACGACATCAAGCGCACCCTGACCACATTCGAACGCCTCTACCGCGGCGTCTCCACGGCGGACACGAACACCAGCGTCCAGCCGGATCCGGCCGCGGCGCACCCTCCGGTCCTGGACGTCACGCCTCGGCGCGACTGAAGGGCGGCGCCCGGCCGATACTATGGTCAGGCACGGGGTGGTAGCTCAGCTGGTTAGAGCACGCGGCTCATAACCGCACGGTCACGGGTTCAAGTCCCGTCCACCCTACGAGAAAGCACGGACTGTGTACATCCTGGTGACCGGATCGAGCTCGGAACGGCTCCGCGTCAGGGAGCTCGACGCCGAAGGCGTTCCCTCGGGTGCCGACACGACGCTCACGACCGGCGAGTTCCGGGCGATGGTGCGGGAACGCGATCAAGACGCGGTGCGCTGGGTCTGGGAAGACACCGCGCGGAGCTATCCCGTCCTGCTGCGGGGGAGTGTCACTGTCCAGCGCTGCCACGATCTACGGCTGTGTCACGCCATCCTGCGCAACTCGGCGCTGACCGGCGGAAGCGCGCTGGCGAACGCCCCGGCAAGCCGGTGGGATGCGCCTGCTGCGGCCGTTCCCGTCGAATCCCCGGGGACGACCCTGTTCGAGATGGATCTGGGTCTGGCCGACGACGCCGGACCGGGGCCGGCCGACGACGACGTCCTGGCGGAGTTCCAGGCCCAGCTTCAGGCGGTCCACGCCTCGGCCGACCCCGGCCGGTTGCGTCTGCTCCTGGCCGCGGAATCCGTCGGCGCCTTGATCGCGGCCGAAATGCAGTTCGCCGGACTGCCGTGGCGGAGCGCGATCCACGACAGCCTGCTCACCGCAGAACTGGGCCCGCGGGCAGCCTCAGGCATCCGGCCGGCGCGGTTGGAAGAACTCGCGGGGCGAATCCGCACCGAACTCGGCGACCTGGAGGTGAACCCGGATTCCCCGCCAGACCTGCTCCGGGCGCTCAACCGGGCTGGACTGGCCGTGGCGACCACCCGGGCATGGGAGTTGGAGAAGCTAGAACACCCCGTCATCGAGCCCCTCCTGCGCTACAAGAAGCTGTCCAGGCTGCTCGCCGCCAACGGATGGTTCTGGATGGAGAGTTGGATCATCAACGACCGCTTCCACCCTGAGTACCTGCCGGGCGGGGTGGTGACCGGTCGATGGGCGACCCGCGGCGGCGGTGCCCTGCAGCTGCCCAAGCAGATTCGCGGCGCTGTCGTGGCCGACCCCGGCTGGAGCTTCGTGGTGGCGGACGCAGCCCAATTGGAGCCTCGCATCCTGGCCGCACTGTCCACCGACACCGCCATGGCCGCCGCCGGACGGGGCACTGACCTCTATGCCGGAATCGTGGCCAGCGGAGTGGTGGACACCCGCGCCCACGCCAAGGTCGCCATGCTCGGCGCCATGTACGGCGCCACATCCGGGGAAAGCGGGCGCCTGCTGCCCCGACTGGCGCGCGCGTATCCGCGGGCGATCGCCCTGACCGAGGCGGCGGCGAGGGCGGGGGAGCGCGGCGACGTGGTCAGCACCCGACTGGGCCGGTCCTCGCCACGGCCAGGGGGCGGCTGGCAGGACGACCAGGCCCGCGGGTCAGAGGCCGGGGCGACGCCGGCCGACGAACGCCGGGCCAGGAGCCAGGCCAGGGACTGGGGCCGGTTCACCCGCAATTTCATCGTGCAGGGAAGCGCCGCGGAGTGGGCGCTGTGCTGGATGGCCGAGATCAGGAAGAGGCTTCGGGCGTTGCCGGTCCCGCCACAGCCGCCCACCGCGTTCTCGGGGGGCCAGGAGCCGGCCCGGACGCCCCCCAGCCCGTTCGCGGGCATCCCTCATCTGGTCTTCTTCCTGCACGATGAGGTCATCGTGCACACCCCTGCGGCCCTGGCCGGCGAGGTGTCGCGAATCGTCACCGAGGCGGCCTCGACGGCTGGCCGACTGCTGTTCGGCGATTTCCCGGTGGACTTCCCGTTGGCCTGTGTCGTCGTGGACAGTTACGCGGACGCAAAATAGGTCACGACGATGTGCCGGGCCGCCGGCCCCGTTTGGGTCGCTGCAGGCTCAGCTCGCGGTGCAGCCCGGGTTCCTCCTCGACTGGAGGGCGATCAGCGACCGCGGCCACGGTATCGAGCCAGGCAAGCGCGGCCCGGGCCTGGACGAGCTGGGCCGCGGCGGCCAACAGTTCCTGACCGGACTCCCCGGCACGCCCGCTCGCGTCTCCGCCGCTGTTCAGCCTCAGCTGCCAGGCGGATCGGTAGCCGGCCAGCAGCGGCGCAAGATCGACGTGCGGCAGGGACGAGGCGATCAGCACCCTGTCCAGCATGTCGGTCCAGTCGGCTCCGGAGTCGCTGCCCGTCTCCCGCAGCCAGGTCAGAGCCTCGGCGTGGCCGCCGTCGGTCAGCCTGTACAGGGGGAGACCGTCGTCGGTGCTGCCCGCCGCCTCGACGGAGCCCTGGCGCACCAGACGCTCCAGGGTGCTGTAGATCTGTCCGACATTCACCGTGCGGCGGCCGGCGGTACGGGTCGCCAACTCGCCGTGCAGCTGGAAGCCGTATGCCGGGCCCATGGTGAGGATGGCGAGAAGCGAATTGCGTACCGACACGATGTCTCCAGCCTGCGGCTGCGACGGTCGCGGTCGACCTCTAAAGCCATACCGAATATACATTAGAGAATGACCGGGTGTTGGGATTTCCCGGCCGGGTGGGGCATAATTCAGCTAGCCGCCGAAATGTGTTCCGCGGGTCCTGGTTGAAAGTCGTTTGAGATCGTTGGGGAAGACGCACCTCGAACACCATCCAGGGAACGGAGAACACTATGACGGCACCCCGCACTCGTCAGTCACCGGCTGCACGGGGAGTTTTGTATGTGCACTCGTCGCCGCGCGCCCTGTGCCCCCACGTGGAGTGGGCCGCCGGCAGCGCGCTCGAAGAGGCGGTCAGTTTCGACTGGAGTGAGCAGCCTGCCCTCGTGGGCGCCCAGCGTGCGGAGTTCTTCTGGGAGGGCCCTGCGGGCGGCGGAGCGGCCATAGCGTCGGCCCTGCTCGGCTGGGATCAGCTGCGCTTCGAGGTGACCGAGGACCCGGGGCCCGGCCGGGATGGTGGCCGTTGGCTGCACACGCCGGCTCTGGGGATCCACTTCGCCCAGACTGACACGGCCGGGAACGTGGTTCTGCCGGAGGACCGGCTGCGTGCGGCCATCCACGCGGCGGGCACCGACTCCGTGCACCTGCACCGTGAGCTGCGGCGCGCCTTGGGCCAGGCCTGGGATGACGAACTGGAGCCGTACCGGCACGCCAGCGACTTCTCCAGCGTGGTCTGGCTGCACAATGTCGGCTGACTGCGGGCGAGGCCGGGGCCCCGCCCGCGACGGCTAGACCGAGCGGAACGCGACGACGGCGTTGTGACCGCCGAAACCGAACGAATTGCTGATGGCCAGGAGATCGCCGGCGCCCAGGGCGCGCGGCGCGGTGACCACGTCGAGCGGGATGGCGGGGTCCTGCTCGGTCAAGTTGATGGTCGGCGGCAGGATCCGCTCGGCCAGGGCCTTCACCGTGAACAGCGCCTCGATCGCGCCGGCACCGCCGAGCAGGTGCCCGGTGGACGCCTTGGTCGCCGAGACCGGGATACCGTCGAGGAGGTCACCGAACACGCGGCGGAGCGCGTTGTACTCAGCGATGTCGCCCACCGGGGTGCTCGTGGCGTGGGCATTGATGTGCATCACGTCGGACAGGTCGGCCCCGGCGTTCTGGATCGTCGCGATCATGGCGCGCGCGGCGGCCGATCCCTCGGGATCCGGCGCCGTGATGTGGTACGCGTCGCTCGTGATGGAGCCGCCGAGCAGTTCGGCGTAGATGTGCGCACCACGGGCGAGGGCGTGCTCTTCGGTTTCGATCACCAGGGCCGCAGCGCCTTCGCCGAGCACGAAGCCGTCGCGGCTGACGTCATAGGGGCGGGACGCGGTGGCGGGGGAGTCGTTCCGCTTCGAGAGCGCCTGCATCGCCGCGAAGGATGCGATCGGCAGCGGGTGGATGGCCGCCTCCGAGCCACCGGCTATGACGACGTCGGCCAGTCCGGCCTGCAGACGGTTGTAGGCGTTGACGAGAGATTCGGTGCTGGACGCACAGGCCGACACGACCGTCGTGATGCCGGCGCGGGCGTGCAGATCCATGCCGATAGCTGCTCCGGGACCGTTGGGCATCAGCATGGGCACGGTCATCGGCAGGACGCGACGGGGTCCACGCTCGCGCAGGGTGTCCCAGGCGTCGAGCAGGGTCCACACACCGCCGATGCCGGTGGCCCAGTCGACGGCGAGACGTTCGGGGTCGACCTCAGGCATCCCGGCATCGGCCCAGGCCTCGCGGCCGGCGATCAGGGCGAACTGGCTGGACGGGTCGAGGCGTTTGGTTTCCTGGCGGGCCAGAACGTCGACGGGGCGCACCCTGGCCTGGGCGGCGAAGGTGATGGGGAGCGCGGTGCGCTCAACCCACTCGTAGTCCAGAGTGGATGCGCCGGACTCGCCGGCGAGGAGGGCGTTCCAGGTGTCGGTGGCGTTCCCGCCGAGGGGCGAGGTGGCACCGAGGCCGGTGACAACGATTTTTTTGGTCATAACAACGACTCTCCGTCAGAACGTGCTCGAGTGAGAACGTGTGCGAAACGAGGTGGAAACCCCGGCTGGAGCGTCCCTGGAAAACGGACCGGCTGGCAGAGCCAACCGGCCCGTTCGGGCGTGGACCTAGTCCTGGGCCTTGACGATGAACTCGACGGCGTCGCCGACGGTCTTGAGGTTCTTGACCTCTTCGTCGGGGATCTTGACGTCGAACTTTTCCTCAGCGTTGACGACGATGGTCATCATCGAGATGGAATCGATGTCCAGGTCGTCGGTGAACGACTTGTCCAGCTCAACCGTGTCGGTTGCGATGCCCGTCTCGTCGTTGATGAGCTCGGCCAGGCCGGCAAGAACTTCTTCGGTGGACAATGCCATGTTGTTTCTCCTTGGGGGTGTCTCGTTTGACCGAGATTCAGTTTAGTTGGACAGAGGGGAGCTACGGCAGCACAACCACCTGCGCGCCGTAAACCAGGCCGGCTCCGAAGCCGATCTGGAGGGCAAGACCTCCGCTGAGTTCGGGGTGTTCCTCGAGCAAGCGGTGGGTGGCTAGGGGGATCGACGCGGCCGAGGTGTTCCCGGTCGTGGCGATGTCGCGGGCGATGACGACGGACTCCGGCAGCTTCAGCTGCTTGGCGAACTCGTCGACGATGCGCATGTTCGCCTGGTGCGGGATGAAGGCGGCGAGCTGGTCGGGGGTGATGCCGGCGGCGGCCAGGGTCTGCTTGGCGATCTTCGCCATGTCCCAGACGGCCCAGCGGAAGACGGTCTGGCCCTCCTGGCGCAGGGTCGGCCATTCCTTCTCGCCCCGTCGGTATTCCTGCAGGGTGCCGTTCATGCCCACGGCGTCAGCGCGCCCGTCCGAGCCCCACACCGAGGCGGAGATGCCGGGGTAGTCGCTCGGGCCGATGACAACGGCGCCGGCGCCGTCACCGAGCAGGAACGAGATGCTCCGGTCGGTGGGGTCGACCATGTCGGAGAGTTTCTCCGCACCGATGACCAGGGCATAGTGGGCGGCGCCGGACCGGATGAGGGCATCCGCCTGGGCGACACCGTAGGCGTAGCCGGCGCAGGCGGCGTTGAGGTCGAAAGCGGCGGCGGGAACCGCACCGATGCGCTCGGCGACGACGGCGGCCATCGACGGCGTCTGACGGCCGTTGCTGATGGTGGCGATGATGATGGCGTCGATGAGCTCAGGGGCGATGCCGGAGCGTTCGATGGCCTCGAGTGCGGCGGTCGTTGCGAGGTCGACGGCCAACACATCCTGGCTGGCCCTGGTGCGGGTGATGATTCCGGTGCGCTGCTGAATCCACTCGTCGGACGAGTCGATCGGGCCGACGATGTCGTCGTTGGGAACGATGAGGTCTCCGCGGGCGGCGCCGACGGCGAGGATGCGGGTGTACTGGGCGCCCTGCGACTGCAGGAGTTGTGGCTGGGTCATTCGTCTCTTCCGGTGGCGACTCTGGCTGATTCAGGCCTGGCGGTCGATCAGGTCGTACGCAGCGGGCAGGTCGTCGGGGGTCTTGATGGCCACGCTCGGGATGCCCCGCAGGGCGCGCTTGGCCAGTCCGACGAGTGCGCCTGCCGGTGCGACCTCGATGATTCCGGTCACTCCAGCGTCGGCAAACGACTGCATACACAGGTCCCACCGTACCGGCGACGAGACCTGACCGACGAGCAGGTCGACGAAATGCGAACCGTCGGCCACGGTGCTGCCGTCGTGATTGGTCCACAGCGGCAGGGTCGGGGTCTGCGGGTTCAGGCCTGTCGCAACGTCGGCGAGGTGCGCCACGGCGGGGAGCATGTGGCGGGTGTGGAAGGCGCCGGCGACCTGGAGCGGGATGACGCGGCTCTTGGCGGGCGGATCAGCGGCGAGGGCGGCGAGGGCGTCGAGGTCACCGGCGGCCACGATCTGGCCGCCGCCGTTGAAATTGGCCGGTTCCAGGCCGAGGTCTGCGAGTCGGGCCAGGAGTTCGGCCTCGTCCCCGCCGAGCACGGCGCTCATGCCGGTGGGCGTGACGGCGGCTGCGGCCTTCATGGCGCGCCCGCGCTCCCCGACGAAGGTGAGAGCGTCCGAGGAGCTGAGGACCCCGGCGCCGGCCGCCGCGGTGATCTCACCGACGGAGTGCCCGGCGATGCCGCCGACGGCGTCGCGTCGGCCGTCGGCGAACAGGGCGGTGAGGGCGAGGAGTCCGGCGGCCACGATGAGCGGCTGGGCGATCGCGGTGTCGCGGATCGTGTCGGCATCAGCGACAGTTCCCGCCGTCACGAGGTCGGTCGAGGACTGCTCCGACATGGTGCGGAGCTGTTCGGCATAGGCCGGATCCTGCAGCCAGGGTTCGAGGAATCCGGGCGTTTGCGAGCCCTGACCGGGACAGACGACAACAATCATTTCCTTAGTCTCCCAACTCGGAACGGACGGAGGGTGTGGGTAATGTACCGACTATCCGCGGAACGTTTGTCAGATACCGCAAACGGGGGTTCAGCGGCGCCGAGTCGAGCCGTCGTGGTCACTGATCGAACCGATGATCAGCGCCGACTGCAGGATGAGCGCCTCCCTGGCCCCCGTCGCGTCATAGCCGATCACGTCGGAGACCCGCTTGAGGCGGTAACGAACGGTGTTGGGGTGCACGAACAGTTCGCGCGCCGTCGCCTCGAGCGAGCGGCCGTTGTCCAGGTAACACCACAACGTCGTGAGGAGTTCGGTGGAGTGCGCCTGCAACGGGCGATAGATCCGGTGGATGAGCGTGGCGCGCGCGAGCGGATCACCGGCCAGGGCCCGCTCGGGAAGCAGGTCGTCGGCCTGCACCGGCCTGGGAGCGTTCCGCCAGGAGCGGGCGACGGCGAAGCCGGCCAGGGCCGCCTTGGCGCTTTTGGAGGCGTCGACGAGGTTGGGCACCTCGTGACCGAGCACGAGGTGCCCCGGGCCGAAACTGGGCTCGAGCTGCATGGCGATTTCCATGAAACTGAGCGAGGACGGGCCCCCGGCTGCCTCGTCGGCCTCGGGATTGGCCGGGTGGGCCCGGCCGATCACCAGCACCAGCCGGTTGCCCTGCACGCCGATCAGCACGTCGGCGGTCATGTGCCGCGCCGCCCGGCGTAGCTGGTCCACGTCGAGCATCTTCGGCGTGGTGCCGACGAGCACACAGACCTCGCCGTGGCCGTGCCAGCCGAGGGCGGCGATCCTGCTGGGCAGTTCGTCGTCGTACTCGCCGCTGAGGATGGAGTCGACGACCAGGGCTTCGAGCCTGGCGTCCCAGAGCCCCCGGGCCTCCGCGGCGCGGGCGTAGACATCCGCGGCCCCGAAGGCGATTTCGCGGGAGTACAGCAGGATCGCCTCACGGAGGGTCTCCGAGCCGTCCTTGACCCGCTCTTCGACGACCTCGACGGTCACCCTGATCAGCTGCAGGGTCTGCTGCAGGCTCACCGAGCGGAGCAGTTCCCGGGGAGCTGCGCCGAAGACATCCGCCGCGATCCACGGTGTGGACCGCGGGTCGTCGTACCAGGAGATGAAGGAGGTGATGCCGGCCTGGGCCACCAGGCCGACGGCGGACCGCCGCCCTGGTGGCATATCGCCATACCAGGGCAGCGTGTCCTCGAGTCGTTTCAGAGTCGCCGTAGACAACTCACCCGAAATCGTGCGCAACCAGGTGAGGGTCTGTTCCTTTGTCTTCGGCGCCGGTGACACGGTCCGGGTTAGCTCTCGCCACCGGCCGAGCCGGTGGTGCCGGCCAGGACGTCGTGCAGGCGGTACTTGTCGATCGCCTGCTGGATGAGGCTGCGGTCGATTTCGCCGCTGTTGGCGAGCTGCTGCAGGGTGCGGACCACCATGGACGGGCCGTCGATCTTGAAGAACCGGCGAGCCGCGGGGCGGGTGTCGGAGAACCCGAAGTCGTCGGCACCCAGGGTGGCGAAGTCGCCGGGGATGAACTGGCGGATCTGATCCGGCACGGCGTGCATGAAGTCGGACACCGCGACGAACGGACCGGCCGTATTGGCGAGCTTGTCCGTCACGTACGCGGTACGCGGCTCCTCGTTCGGGAAGAGGAAGTTGTGCTCCTCCGCCGCGAGGCCGTCCCGGCGCAGTTCCGACCAGGACGTGACCGACCAGACATCGGCGGACACCCCCCAGTCCTCAGCGAGCAGGGTCTGCGCTTCGAGCGCCCACGGCACCGCAACGCCGGAGGCCAGCAGCTGGGCCTTCGGGCCGGCCACAGTGGACTCGGACACGCGGTGGATGCCGCGGATGATGCCGTCGACGTCGACATCGGCCGGCTCGACGGGCTGCACCTGCGGCTCGTTGTACACGGTGATGTAGTACATGACGTTCGGGTCGGTGTGGGTGCCGCCGTACATCCGCTCGAGGCCGGACCGGACGATGTGCCCGATCTCGTACCCGAAGGCGGGGTCGTACGACACGACGGCCGGGTTGGTCGACGCGAGCAACGGCGAGTGGCCGTCGGCGTGCTGCAGGCCTTCACCGGTGAGGGTGGTCCGGCCGGCGGTGGCGCCGATCATGAAGCCGCGGGCCATCTGGTCGCCGGCGGCCCACATGGCGTCGCCGGTGCGCTGGAAGCCGAACATCGAGTAGAACACGTACACCGGGATGAGCGGCTCACCCTGGGTGGCGTACGACGTTCCGACGTTCGTGAAGGCGGCGAGGGCGCCGGCCTCGTTGATGCCGACGTGGATGATCTGGCCCTGCGGGCTTTCCTTGTAGGCCAGCAGCTGCGCGTGGTCCACCGACGTGTAGTGCTGACCGTTGGGGTTGTAGATCTTCGCGTTCGGGAAGAACGCGTCGATGCCGAAGGTGCGAGCCTCGTCGGGGATGATCGGCACGATGCGGTGGCCGAAGTCCTTCGAGCGCAGCAGCTCCTTGAGCAGCCGGACGAACGCCATGGTGGTGGCGATCTCCTGGGTGCCGGAGCCCTTCTTGGTCACGGCGTAGGTCGAGTCGTCCGGCAGGTTCACCTGGGTGTACTTGCTGCGACGCTCGGGCAGGTAGCCGCCGAGCGCGCGGCGGCGCTCGTGCATGTACTGGATCGCCTCGTCGTTCTCACCGGGGGTGTAGTACGGCGGCTGGTACGGGTTGGCCTCGAGCTGCGCATCCGTGATCGGCACGTGCATGCTGTCGCGGAAGGTCTTGAGGTTGTCCAGCGTCATCTTCTTCATCTGGTGGGTCGCGTTGCGCCCCTCGAAGCTCGGGCCCAGGCCGTAGCCCTTGACCGTCTTCGCCAGGATGACCGTCGGCTGGCCCTTGTGCTCCGATGCGGCCTTGAACGCGGCGTAGACCTTGCGGTAGTCGTGGCCACCGCGCTTGAGGTTCCAGACCTCGTCGTCGGTGTAACCCTCGACGAGCTTGAGCGCGCGCGGGTCGCGGCCGAAGAAGTTCTCGCGCACGTAGGCGCCACTCTCGGCCTTGTAGGTCTGGTAGTCACCGTCGGTGGTGACGTTCATCAGGTTCAGCAAGGCACCGTCGGTGTCGCGGGAGAGCAGGTCGTCCCACTCGCGGCCCCACACCACCTTGATGACGTTCCAGCCGGCGCCGCGGAAGAAGCTCTCCAGCTCCTGGATGATCTTGCCGTTACCGCGCACCGGACCGTCGAGACGCTGCAGGTTGCAGTTGACGATGAAGTTGAGGTTGTCGAGACCCTCGTTGGCGGCGACCTGGAGCTGTCCGCGGCTTTCGACCTCGTCCATCTCGCCGTCGCCGAGGAAGGCCCAGACCTGCTGGTCGCTGGCGTCCTTGATGCCCCGGTTGGTCAGGTACCGGTTCAACTGCGCCTGGTAGATCGCGTTGATCGGGCCCAGGCCCATCGAGACCGTCGGGAACTGCCAGAACTCCGGCATCAACCGGGGGTGCGGGTACGACGAGATGCCGTCGGGCGCGTGCGACTTCTCCTGTCGGAAACCGTCGAGCTGGTTGGCGCTCAGACGGCCCTCCAGGAAGGCGCGGGCGTAGGTGCCGGGGGAGGCGTGGCCCTGGATGAAGATCTGGTCTCCGCCGCCTGGGTGGTCCTGGCCGCGGAAGAAGTGGTTGAAGCCGGTCTCGTAGAGAGCAGCTGAGGAGGCATACGTCGAGATGTGGCCGCCGACCGCGATGCCGGGGCGCTGGGCGCGGTGCACGAGCACGGCGGCGTTCCAGCGGATCCAGGCGCGGTAGCGGCGCTCGATGTCTTCATCGCCGGGGAAGTCAGGCTCATTCGACGAGGCGATGGTGTTGATGTAGTCCGTTGTCGGCACCATCGGAACGTTCAGGTGCAATTCCTTGGACCGCTTGAGCAGGCTGAGCATGATCTCGCGGGCCCGGCCGGGGCCGTTGGTCGCGACCAGCGCGTCGAGGGATTGCGACCATTCGGACGTCTCATCCGGATCGGCGTCCGAGTTGTCCATTGAATACGGGTCTTGGTCGTTGACAGTCACACTCGACCTCTTTCTGTAGGGCAGATCGTGTGGGGGAAGATCGTGCCTGGTTAGGCGTGCCGGACAGAACTAGGTCGGGTCACGACCGAAAGGCACCCCGTCAGCCTAGTGATTCTTACTGGGAAGCGCGTACGGCGGCGCGGCAGTGTGCCGGGACAGTGTTGGTGAAGCCTCCTGGGGCGGCTAGGCTTGCCCCCCGTATTCAGCCATCGTCCCCCGATGGCCGGAAAGGACACGCACCATGGCGCTGGAGAATGACACCCAGGCACCCGACTTCGAGCTTGTCAGCCAGTACGGCGAGCGAATCCAGCTCAGCCGGTACCGGGGTGAGAAGTCCGTGGCGCTGGTGTTCTTCCCCCTCGCCTTCTCAGGTATCTGCAGCGGCGAACTCTGCGAGCTGCGCGACAACCTCGCGCTCTTCGCCGACAACAGCGTCGAGCTGATCGGCATCTCCGTGGACTCCCGGCATACCCTGCGGGCCTGGGGCGACCAGGAGGGGTATGGGTTCACCCTGCTCGCCGACTTCTGGCCGCACGGCGCCGTCGCCAAGGAGTATGGGGTCTTCCTCGAAGACAAGGGCTTCGCCAACCGGGCGACGTTCCTGATCGATCCAGACGGCATCATCCGGGCGAGTTTCATCACCGCTCCGGGGGAGGCCCGCTCGCTCGCGGCGTATCGGGCAGCCCTCGACGAGCTGCAGCCGGCCTAGTTTTCCTCCCGGCCGGATTGTCGCTAAGCTCGTGCCATCCTGTTTTCCGAAATTCTTCGGTCGGGGCCTTTAGCTCAGTTGGTAGAGCGCCACGTTTACACCGTGGATGTCATCGGTTCGAGCCCGGTAGGGCCCACACACTTCTGATCATCGGTAGCCTCGCGTCATTTATGATGGGGTGATGGCGACACAGACACGCGAGGGCCAGCTCGTCGAGGCCTTCGTGACTCTCGCCGACACTCTGGTGGTCGGCTACGATCTCGTCGATCTCTTGCACACCCTCGTCTCCCAGTGCGTGCCGCTCTTCGACGCGTCGGCCGCGGGCATCATCCTCACCGACGATGAGGAGTTCGAGGTCGTCGCGTCCACCAATGAGCGCAGCCGCCTCATCGAGATCCTCCAGCTGCGCAGCGGTTCCGGTCCGTGCGTGGAAAGTGTCATCACCGGGCACGCCGTCTCCGTTCCCGATATCGAGGCGTCCGGTCCGAAGTGGCCCCGATTCCGTGCCGGGGCCGTCGAGCAAGGCTTCGGGTCGATGTTCTCGGTGCCGATGCGCCTGCGCACGACGACGATCGGGTCGCTGAACCTGTTCTGGGACCGCACCGGTGGGCTGCCGGGTTCCGACGCGCCGACGGTGCAGGCCCTCGCCGACGTGGCCACGATCGGGATCCTCCAGGAACGAGCGCTGCGGGAAAGTGACGTCGCCCGGCAGCAGCTGCAGTACGCGTTGAGCAGCCGGGTCGTGATCGAACAGGCCAAGGGCGTCGTGGCTTACACCCGGAGCGCCACCATGGACGAGGCCTTCGCCCTGATGCGCCAGCATGCGCGGTCGAACGGGCTGCCGCTGGCCGAGGTTGCCGCGCAGATTGTCAGCGGAGACCTCGCGCTCTAGTCCGCACGGACGTAGTATTTGCCTATAGCCCCAGACCCTGGCTGCACGTGTCCTTTTCCGTGACAAGCAGGGAAGCATCATGAAACGCATTTTTCATCCGGGTGGCTCGATAGTCACCGGTACCGCACTGGCTGACGCTGTGATGCTCTATGCCGAAGCGATGAGCAACCGCCGGGAAACCGACGTCGTCGACATTCCGGTGATCACCGCTGACGGCAGCCACGGTCGGGCGCAGTTCCTGATCGGCTCGTCCAGCCAACTGGTCTGCGTGACCAGCACCGAAAGCGACTGGGAACTGACCGAGATCGCCACGACCCAGGCGCTGCAGGACAAGGTGCGGATGGGCACGATGCCCGCGGCGTTGGCGTGGGCGGGTGCGCCGCAGGGTTCGCCACAGTTCGACGAATTCGACTACTGACCGTACCCGGCCGTGCGACCGCTCGGGAAAGCAGCTGGTTCGGATGCCCTCAGGCGCTGGCCGACGATGCGAGCGACGTCGTGTCGCTCCTGGCGGGGAGCCCGCGAGCGATGAGCACGGGGACATTGATGTTCATCAGGACGTCGTGGGTGACCGAACCGATCAGCGTGTTCTCGCCGTGCCGGGTCGATACTCCCAGAATCAACAGGGCGGCGTCGAAACTGGCGTCGAGCAGGGCCTCGGCCGGGTCCCGGTGCGCGACACGGCGCCGCACCGTGATCCGGGACGCCATGGTGGCGGCCTCGGTGGCGGCGTCCTGCAGCATACGTGCGGCCTGCGGGCTACGGTCCTCAACAGGGTCCGAGCGCGACGACTCGGAGCGAGGCAAGCCCGGCGGAGCGTAAACCAGGAGCAGATCCTGGTCGAGCCTGGCCGCCTCCTGCGCGCCCAGCCGCACCGCGGACAGGGCGCCGTCGGTGCCGTCAACACCGACGACAACGTCATGGCGGGAATCGAGAGTCGTGTCTGGCACGATGGCCACCGAGCAGCGCGCCGCAGAAGCGATCTGCACGCTCCGCGAGCCGAGCACCCGGCCGCGCAGGAAGCCGGTCTTGTGGGTGCCGACGATCAGAAGGTCCTCGGGGCTGGGCAGTGTGGCAAGCGCCCACGCCGTGCCGCCGTGCACGATCCGCGTTGTCAGGGGCACCCCGGAGTGCAGTGCCGTGACCCGGGCGGACTCCTCGATCAGAAGTTCCTTGGCCTGACGCTCCGCATCGGCGGCAGCGTCCCGGCCGACCAGACCCCACTCGTCGTCGACCGTGTTGACGAGCACCACGTCGGCGTTCCGCTCTGCGGCGCGGCGGACCCCCCAGCGCAACGCGGCGCGGCTCGGGCCGGAACCGTCGACACCGATGTAGTAGGTGGCGCTCATTCTGACGCCCCCGATCGCTGCGACTCGGCGGTGGGCCGGCTGCGCGGCACGACGACGACCGGGCAGGGCATATTCAGGAGCACGTCGTGACTGACCGAGCCGAGAATGAGTCCAGCAACGGCACCGCGGCCGTGTGTTCCCACGACGAGAAGCGCCGCGCGCCCGGCGGCTTCGACCAGGGCAGGCGCCGCGGCACCCTGCACCAGGGTCGCGGATGCGTCGACCGCCGGGTGTTGGGCCCTGACCCGTTCCAGGGCGCGGGCCAGGATGTCCTCGTGCGCTTCGATCAGGGCGTCGAACGGCACAGCGGCGCCGTAGTCCACACCGAGAGTCGCCGGGATGGACCAGGCATGCACGAGTTCGAGCGGTACGGCGCGGCGGGTGGCCTCGGCCGCCGCGACGTCGAGGGGGGCATCCATGGTGCCGTCATCCTCGATGCCGACCACGACCCTGTCGCCGCCGGCGACCCAACCGGCCGGAACGACCACGACGGCCGAGTGCGCGTGAGCGGCGAGCCGAAGCGGCAACGTGCCGTGCACGGCGCCGGCCAGCGCGCTGGTCTTGTTGGTCCCGATCACGAGCAGGTCGGCCGCGGACGAAGCCCGCACCAACTCGTCGACGGGAACACCCCGGCGCACGACACCTGTCGCTTTGACCGCCGGGACGTTCTGCGCCACAAAACGGGTGGCCTCGGCCAGGGCACGTTCGTAGACGGGCTGGAAATCATCTTCGGGGCCGCCGACCGGGGACCAGCCGAGTTCAACGACGGTGGTCAGCTCCAGACTCAGTGGCACGTCCTCGGCCCTGGCCAACGCCCAGTCCAGGGCGGCCCGGCTCGCCGGCCCCCCGTCAACGGCTACGATCACTCTCTCAACCATGAGCTGATCTCCAGTTCTTCCCGGGGTGCTTCGGGAGATGACACATCTCCAGAATGGGCCGGAGTGCCAATCCGGGGAAGGGCCGAAGGTCCCAGTCAGGTACACTTTGGGCTAGCTCCGACCGAAAGGGGACGCATTCCGTGACCGTTCCTGAGACCAGGCTTTCGTTTCCCGACGGGCCGCGGTCCGCTCTTGACCAGGCGCTTTCCGAACTCGTCCTGAACGCCCAGAAGGTGCTCGCCACCCAGGGGCGGCTGCGCAGCCTGCTTCAGGCGAGCCAGGCCGTCGTCGAAGAACTCGACCTCGCGGCCGTGCTCCGCCGTATCGTGGACGTCGCCGTCGACCTCGTCGGAGCCCGATACGGCGCGCTGGGTGTCATCGCACCGAACGGCAATCTGGAGCAATTCATCCACGTCGGCATCCCGGACGAGCTGGCCACGTCGATCGGTCGGCTACCGGCCGGGCACGGTCTATTGGGCGCTCTCATCGACGACCCGCACGCCATCCGCCTGACGCACCTGGGCGAGGATCCCCGATCCTCGGGTTTCCCGGCGCACCACCCGCCGATGGACAGCTTCCTCGGCGTGCCCGTACGGGTGCGCGGCGAGGTGTACGGCAACCTCTACCTGTCCAATCAGGTGTCCGGCGCGTTCAGTGAAGAAGACGAAGAACTGCTGACCGCCCTGGCCGCCACGGCGGGCATCGCGATCGACAACGCCCGTCTCTTCGACGAAACCCGCCGCCGGCAGCGCTGGTCGGCGGCATCGGCCGAGATCAGCGCCGCGCTGCTCTCCGACCGGGCGGATGCCTCCCTCGAACTCCTCGCCGATCGTTTCGCGTCACTGGCCGACGCCGATCTGGTCTGCGTGGTCCTCGCCGCAGGCGAAAGCACTCTCATCGTCGACACCGCCAGGGGAAAACTCGCCAAGCAGGTGAAGGGACTGGTCATCCCGTCCGCCGGAACCACCGTCGGGCGGGCCTTCGAAAGCGGCCAGCCGATCCTCACGGCCGACGGCGGTGCCAGCCTCGACCAGCCGGACGCCCAGCTGGTGCTCGGCCCGACGATGGTGATCCCGCTGCTGGCCTCCGGCCGCACCCACGGTGTCATGACGGTGTCCCGCTCCTCCGGCCGACCCCGTTTCACCACCTCCGACCTCGAGATGGCAGCGGACTTCGCCGGCCAGGCCAGTGTTGCGCTCGAACTCGCCCGCGGCCGGTCCGCCGGCCAGAAACTGGCGCTGCTGGAAGACCGAAGCCGGATCGCCCGCGACCTGCACGACAACGTCATCCAACGGGTGTTCGCGGCCGGCATCGGGCTGCAGGCCATCAGCGGGTCGGTTGACGACCCCAACGTCCGGGAGCGCATCATCGAGGAGGTCGTGGCGCTCGACGTAGCGATCGTCGAGATCCGCACGGCCATCTTCGCCCTGACCGCCGAGACCAGCCGCGACCGCGGCTCGATCCGTCACCGTGTGATCGACCTGCTCAGTGAGCTCGCGTCGCTCTTCGACCAGACCCCCCGCCTGGTCTTCACCGGCCCGATCGACCTGCTGACCCCGCCGGAGATGTCCGATGACATCGCCGCGGTCATCCGGGAGGGGCTGATGAACGTCATCCGTCACGCCGACGCCACCGAGACCGTCGTCAACCTCAGTGTCGCGGACGACCTCGTGGTGATCGAGGTGGTCGACAACGGCATCGGCGTCGTGGAATCCGACCGGCGCAGCGGACTGGCCAACCTCTCCGCCAGGGCGCAGCAGTGGGGCGGCGACCTCGTCCTCGAGAATCGTGCCAGGGGCGGCAGCCGACTGCGCTGGACCGCCCTCATCGAACCTGAACCTGTACGAAAGGAATCGTGATGATCCGAGTCTTCCTCGTGGATGACCACGAAGTCGTGCGCCGCGGAATCGCGGACATGATCAACGCAGAGCCCGACCTCGAGGTCGTCGGTGAAGCGTCGACGGCTCGGCAGGCGGTCGCCAGGGTCGCGGCAACGGTACCCGACGTGGCGGTGCTCGACGTGCGGCTGCCCGACGGCAGCGGCATCGACGTGTGCCGCACCATCCGCTCGGCCAACCCCGGGGTGCAGTGCCTCATGCTCACCGCATACGACGACGACGAGGCCAGCTATTCGGCTGTCCTCGCCGGCGCATCCGGCTACGTCCTCAAGGACATCCGCGGACAGCACCTGGTCGAGTCCATCCGTCGGGTCGCCCGCGGCGAGTCCCTCGTGCAGAAGGCCGTCACCCGCAAGGTGGTCACCGAGCTCACCGGCACCGCCGCCGATTCGCCGGCCTCCAACCTCACGACGAGGGAGCGCCAGGTGCTCGAGCTGATCGCGGAGGGACTGACCAACCGGCAGATCGGTGACCAGCTCGACCTGGCCGAGAAGACCGTGAAGAACTATGTGTCGGGTCTGCTCGCCAAGCTCGGCATGGCCAGGCGCACTCAGGCAGCCGTGTACGGCGCCGGGTTGCGCCCGCGGTAGTCAGCCGATGAGCGCCATGAACCGACACCCGGCGAAACCGGGTCCCGGCCAGGAGTCGGTCTGGGACTACCCGCGCCCGCCGCGGGTGGAACCGAGTCTGGAGCATGTTGTGCTCCGGTTCAACGGCATAGTGATCGCCGATACCAGGGACAGCGTGCGCGTGCTGGAGACCAGCCATCCGCCCACCTATTACCTGCCGCGGGACGCGTTCTCGGCCGGTGTTCTCACCCCGGTCAACGGGCACAGCTTCTGCGAGTACAAAGGGCTGGCGTCCTACCTCAGCATCGTCGTGGGCGACCGACGGGCCGATGCGGTGGCCTGGCACTATCCCCATCCGGAGGCCGGCTTCGAATCGCTGGCCGGCCGGGTGGCCGTCTACCCCGGCCGGCTCGACGAGTGCACGGTGGACGGCGAACTCGTGCGCGCTCAGCCGGGCGACTTCTACGGCGGGTGGATCACCGACCGGATCGTCGGCCCGTTCAAGGGCGCGCCGGGCACACTGGGCTGGTGAGCGTCGGCACGTCGCCGGTCGTGGCGGCCGCCGGCTAGTAGGCTGACAGGGTGTCATTCTCGCTCGCTGAAGTCGCCCGGGTCTCCCATGAACTGTGGCCCCTGTCCGGCGCCGAGGAATGGGATGCGCCGGGTCTGATCAGCGGCGACCCCGCGAGCCGGGTCGATTCCATTCTGCTGGCCGTCGATGTCGTCTCCGAGACCGTCGCTGAGGCGGTCACCTCCGGGGCCGACCTACTGCTGGCCCATCACCCGCTGCTGTTGCGCGGGGTCACCAGCGTCGCCGAAGACCGCTACAAGGGTGCCCTGCTCGCTCGACTGATCCGTGCCGATTGCGGCCTCCTGGCGGCCCATACCAATGCCGACGTCGTCGAGGACGGGGTGTCCGATGTCATCGCCAACAGTCTGGGCCTGGTCGACACGCGCCCGATCACGGCTGGATTGGTCCCTGGCACGGGAATCGGCCGGGTCGGCCGGCTCCCGGAGCCCACCACGCTCGGTCTTCTCGCCCGCCGCCTGGCGGCGCTGATCCCCGCGACGACGACGGGCGTGCGTGTGGCCGGCGGCTATGCCGACACGATCCAGACCGTCGCCCTCTGCGGGGGCGCCGGTGACTCGCTGTTGCGCGAACCTGCCGTGCGTTCCGCCGACGTGTTCATCACCTCCGACCTCCGGCATCACCCGGCATCTGAGTCCAGGGAACAGTCGATCCTGGCGGGGGTTGGCCCCGCCCTCATCGACGTGTCACACTGGGCCAGCGAATGGCTCTGGCTGGACGTCGCCGCCTCGGCGCTGCGGCAGCGGCTGCCCGGCATCCGCATCGAGGTCAGCGACGTGCGGACCGACCCCTGGGACTTCGCCGTCACCCAGTGAGCCTCGCTCACCCCCGTTCATTTCAACTCCATAATCATGAAGGTCAGGACATTGTGAAGGCATCTCCCACCGAGCAGAAGGAGCTTCTGCGGCTCCAGGCCCTCGACATCAAATTGCAGCAGGTCGAACACCAGGCCAAGGCGTTGCCGCAACACGCCGAGCTCGCAGAGCTGGGCCGCGGCCTCGATGCGTCCAAGACGGTCCTGACCGGTCGCGTCGGCGAGGTCGAGGACGCCCAGATCGAATTGCGCCGCATCGAGTCCGATGTCGAGGTGGTCGAGAAGCGCATCGCCCGCGATACCGAGCGCGCCCAGCACACCTCCTCGATGAAGGATGTTCACGCGCTGGAGAGCGAACTCACCGCCCTGGGCGCGCGCCTGGCCGCGCTCGAGGAGATCGAACTCGCGGTGATGGAACGTCTCGAGGAAAAGGAAGCGGCCGTCGCCGAGACCGAATCCGAACGCGCCGCCGTCGCGGGCCGGGTCGCCGGAATCGAAGCCGACCGCGACGCGCTTCTGGTCGATCTGAACCGCCAGCTGGGCGAGTTGGCCCGGGACCGGGTCGCGATCGTCTCCGCCATCGGCGAGGACCTGTCGGCGCTCTACGAGAAGCGGCGCGTGGCCGGGCGGGGCAACGCGGCGTCCCTGCTCCGCGCCCGCACCTGCAGCGGCTGCACCATGACTCTGACGGGCAACGACCTCGAAGAGGTGCGGGCAGCGCCCGCGGACGACATCGTCTTCTGCCCGGACTGCGGCGCCGTCCTCGTCCGCACCGAGGAATCCGGCATTTAGAGCAGGCCGCCAGGGTCCGGTTCGGCGACAGGACCGGGGCGCTGTAGGCTCGACGACGGAATGGGTCGACAAGACGGTCGCGTCATCCGGGCTTTTCACAGCTCGTGATGCCGAGGAACGTCCGGGCTCCACAGAGCAGGACGGTGGGTAACACCCACCCGGGGCAACCCGCGAGACAGTGCCACAGAAAGTAGACCGCCACCGGCGCAAGCCGGCGGTAAGGGTGAAACGGTGGTGTAAGAGACCACCAGCGGCCAGGGTGACCTGGCCGGCTAGGTAAACCTCGTCCGGAGCAAGGTCGAACAGGAAACGCCAAGGCGGCTCGCCGAGTTTCCGGGTAGACCGCTAGAGGGCTGCGGCAACGTAGTCCCGAGATAGATGGCCGTCCATGGTGAAAACCGGGACAAAACCCGGCGTAATAGTCGGCCCATTCCCTTCTCGAACCTGTGAGTTGCGCGGGACCGTGCCGCGGGGGTGGTGCATTCCCAGCCGGTGCTCCTACGATGGGGCCATGAGCACCCCCGTGTCCACGTCCGATGCCATCATCACGCACCGCACGGCCACGCCCGCGTCAGGGACCTGGCTGCGGTTCAGGGCGATGCTCGGCCGGTCCCGCACCTGGATCCATGCTCACCCGCGCCTGCGGGCGCCGTACCGGCTGCTCGTCGCCCTCGCCGGGCTGACGGTCATGGCCGTCGGTCTCGTCCTGGTGCCCCTGCCGGGACCGGGCTGGCTGATCGTCTTCGTGGGTGTCGCCGTCCTCGGCACCGAGTTCCCCGCCGCCCACCGCGTCACCACGGTCGTCCGACGGCTCGCGCACCGGCTGCGACTCTGGTGGCAGGCGCGTCAGCAACGCCAGAACACCCGGGCGTACAGCTAAGCGGAGCCAGCTAGGCGGACTGTCCTCGGCGGACTCTACTACGCGGAAACTGGCGCGTGCTTGACGGC
This sequence comes from Cryobacterium sp. MP_3.1, assembly GCF_035984795.1. NCBI lineage: Bacteria > Bacillati > Actinomycetota > Actinomycetes > Micrococcales > Microbacteriaceae > Cryobacterium > Cryobacterium sp. MP_3.1. Next base: position 48,621 of record NZ_JAXCHV010000001.1, read on the forward strand.
CAGGGCGGCTGCGCCCAGGATGCCGGCATTGTTGCGGTGCACGGCCGGGATGATCCGGGTGTTCAGGTGCAACAGGGGAAGGAAGTTCTCGTGGTGCTTCGACACGCCACCGCCGACGATGAACAGGTCGGGAGTGAACAGGGACTCCAGCTTGGAGTAATACTTCTGCAGGCGTGACGCCCACTTCTCCCAGCTGAGGTTTTCCCGTTCCTTGGCCGAGAAGGCCGCGCGGGTCTCGTAGTCCACGCCGTCGATCTCCAGATGACCGAACTCGGTGTTGGGCACCAGGGCCCCGTCGTTGATCAGGGCGGTGCCGATGCCGGTGCCCAGGGTGGTGAGGAGAACGACACCGTCGACACCCTTGGCCGCGCCGAACGTCGACTCCGCGTATCCGGCCGCGTCAGCGTCGTTGACGAAGTGAATGGGCACGCCCAGGCCCTTCTCGAAGAGCGTCTCCGCGGCGAGGCCGATCCACTTGTCGGACACATTGGCGGCCGACATCGTGTGACCGTGCTTGACGACAGCGGGGAAACACACGCCGATGGGCATCTCGCCCGCTCCGGCGGACACCGTCGCCAGGAGCTGGCGGGTGGTCTCGATGATGTCCTGGGGTCGGCCGCCCTTAGGGGTGGGCAGCTTGACGCGGTCGGAGAGCAGGGCCCCGGTGGACAGGTCCACCACAGCCCCCTTGATGCCGGTTCCGCCGATATCGATGCCGATGGCAGTGGTTGAACTCATGCTGTCAATCTACCGGCTGCGGCAGCGTCAGGATTTCGGCGCCACGTTCGGTGACCACCAGGGTGTGCTCGAACTGCGCGGTGATGCTGCGATCGCGGGTCAGAACCGTCCAGTCATCCGCCCACATGTCCCAGTCACTGGTGCCCAGGGTCAGCATCGGTTCAATGGTGAACACCATGCCCACCTCCATGACGGTGTCGTACTGCGGTGCGGAGTCATAGTGCGGAATGATCAGGCCAGAGTGGAACGCGTCGCCCACCCCGTGACCGGTGAAGTCGCGAACGACCCCGTAGCCGAACCGCTTGGCGTACGACTCGATGGTGCGGCCGATCACGTTCACCTGCCGACCGGGTGCCACGGCCTTGATTCCGCGCGCCAGGGCCTCCCGGGTGCGGTCGACGAGCAGGGTGACCTCCTCGGTGGCCTCGCCGACGATGAAGGTGACGTTCGAATCACCGTGCACCCCGTTCTTATACGCGGTGATGTCGATATTGACGATGTCACCGTTTTCGAGCACGGTGTCATCGGGAATTCCGTGGCAGATGACCTCGTTGACCGAGGAACACAGCGACTTCGGGTAGCCGCGGTAGCCGAGCGTGGACGGGTAGGCGTCGTTCCGGATCAGGAACTCGTGGCCGACCCTGTCCAGTTCCTCGGTCGTGACCCCGGGGCGTACCGCACGCCCGACCGCCTGGATCGCGTTCGCCGCGATGCGGCCGGACTCCCGGATCAGAGCGATGCGTTCGGGGGAGTAGACGTCGGATCCGGTGAACCGGGCCGGTGCGGTGTGCCCGACATACTCGGGCCGATCGATGTGGGAGGGAACGGAGCGGTGGCTGGACACGGCTCCCGGAACGAGGTGACCGATTGAATCCTTAGGCATAGGATCAACCTTATGGCCGAAGATGCTGATCACCAGTTCTGGTACAACATGCGCACTGGCGCCGTCGAGAAGGGCATGCTGTCACCGTCCGTCGACAGGGTAGGCCCGTTCTCGTCCTTTGACGAGGCGACTCACGCCCTCGACAAGCTCCGCGCCAACAGCGCCAAATGGGCCGAAGACGACGAGGCCGAGGACCGCTGAGGCGCACCCGCTCCGGCGGCGTTTACTCGTAGCTGTGCTCGGGGCCCGGATAGGCGCCGGAATCGACGTCGTTCTTGAACGAGCGCACCGCGTCGGTCAGGACCGAACGCATGTTCGCGTACTGCCGCACGAAGCGGGGCACCCTTCCCTCGGTCATGCCGGCGAAATCCGTCCAGACCATGAGCTGACCGTCGACGCCGGGCCCGGCTCCGACGCCGATGGTGGGGATCTCCAGACGTGCGGTGACCTCTGCGGCGACGGCTGAGGGCACCATTTCCAGAACGACCGCGAAAGCGCCGGCGTCCTGCACGGCGAGTGCATCCGTGATCAGCTGTTCGGCGCCCGCGCCGCGTCCCTGAATCATGTGCCCGCCCAAACCGTGTTCGCTTTGCGGGGTGAAGCCGATGTGCCCCATGACCGGGATGCCGGCAGAGACGATCCGCGAGATCTGCTTGCGACTGCGCACCCCGCCCTCCAGCTTCACGGCGTGAGCCTGGGCCTCTTTCATGAAACGCACCGCGGTGTGCAGGGCCTCAGACGGGCCGGTCTCGTAGCTGCCGAACGGCATGTCGGCAACGACCAGCGCCCGGGTCACCGCCCTGGCCACGGCGCGGGTCAGTGGGATCAACTCGTCGACGGTGACGGGGAGGGTGGTCTCGTAACCGAAGACGTTGTTCCCGGCGGAATCTCCCACCAGCAGGAAGTCGATGCCGGCCTGGTCGAAAATCTGGGCGGTGAGCATGTCGTAGCTGGTCAGGCCCGTGATCGGGATACCTTGCTGCTTCGCGTTCTGAAAATGCCTGGTGCGCACGCGCTTGGGCCCTGCGGTGGCACTGACGTATGGATTCTGCACCTCGACGGCGTTGGCGGCGTCTGGCGTGGGGATCTCTGGCATGTGCCCAAGTGTACTCAGCGGTCGATTCTCGGAGTCATTCGCAGCCGCGAGCAGCCGGCTTTCGCCCGCGCGCCGTCGGCAGCCGGTAGCCTAGGGGCAACAAGAAAGGGCGTGGATGGACAAGCAGCGCGACTTCGTTCTTCGGACCATCGAGGAACGGGGCATCAAGTTCATTCGACTATGGTTCACCGATGTGGTCGGCACCCTCAAGTCGGTGGCCATCGCGCCGGCCGAGGTGGAGGGTGCGTTCGCCGAGGGACTGGGCTTCGACGGGTCAGCGATCGAGGGCCTGACGCGCTCGTTCGAGGCCGATGTGCTGGCCCACCCGGACCCCACCACCTTCCAGATCCTGCCCTGGCGGGGCGAGGTCGACCCCACCGCCCGCATGTTCTGCGACATCACCACCCCTGACGGGCAGCCCGCCGTCGCCGACCCCCGGAACGTGCTCAAGCGCACCCTGGCGAAGGCCGCCGAACGAGGCTTCACGTTCTACACGCACCCGGAGATCGAGTTCTATCTCCTGAAGTCGTCCAAGTTCGGCAAGAACGGACCGGTCCCGGTCGATTCTGCCGGATACTTCGACAACGTCCCCGGCGGCACGGCCCATGACTTCCGGCGCCGTTCGGTGCGGATGCTCGAGGATCTCGGCATCTCGGTGGAGTTCAGCCACCACGAGGCCGGCCCCGGCCAGAACGAGATCGACCTGCGTTACGCGGACGCTCTCACCACCGCCGACAACATCATGACCTTCCGCACCGTCATCAAGGAGGTGGCGATCGAGCAGGGCGTCTACGCGACGTTCATGCCCAAGCCGCTCTCCGACCAGCCGGGCTCCGGAATGCACACCCACCTCTCCCTCTTCGAGGGCGACACCAACGCGTTCTACGAAGCCGGCGCACAGTTCCAGCTGTCGACGACCGGGCGTCAGTTCATTGCCGGTCTGCTGCGGCACGCGCCGGAGATCACGGCGGTGACTAACCAGTTCGTGAACTCGTACAAGCGACTGTGGGGTGGCGATGAGGCCCCCAGCTTCGTGTGCTGGGGCCACAACAACCGGTCCGCGCTGATTCGCGTTCCGCTCTACAAGCCCAACAAGGGCCAGAGCTCTCGCATCGAGTACCGCGCTATCGACTCGGCGGCCAACCCGTACCTCGCGTACTCGCTGATGCTCGCCGCCGGGCTCAAGGGTATCGAGGAGGGTTACGAGCTTCCGCCGGAGGCCGAGGACAACGTGTGGGGACTCAGCGACACCGAGCGTCGCGCGCTGGGCTACCACCAGCTGCCCGCTAGCCTCGACCACGCCATCCAGTACATGGAGGAGTCCGAGCTGGTCGCCGAGACACTGGGGGAGCACGTTTTCAACTATGTGCTGCTGAACAAGCGTCAGGAATGGCGCGAGTACCGCTCGCAGGTCACCCCATTCGAACTCAATAAGAACCTCGAGATGCTCTAGGGGCTCACCTCAGACAGGTACAGGACATGGCGAGAGAACAGTTGACTCTGACGGACCTCGCTCGGGTGGGCTTCGCCGATCTCGGCGAGGCCCGCGCGCGTCTCGACGAGGTCGGCGAACTCGGCGGGCCTGACCCGTCGGATCTGTTCCCGCTGCTGACCCGGGCGGCGAATCCCGATGCGGCCCTCTTCGCCGTGCTGTCGTTGGTGCGTCAGGCCCCGGCCGAGTTCGTGGCACTCCGGCGGCATCCCGGCGCCCTGCAGCGGCTGGTGCTCGTGTCCGGGGCTTCGACCGGGTTGACCGATTTTTTCCTCCGGCATCCGGCAGAACTCGCGGTGCTGCACGAGAAGACCACCGCCGTTCCCGGGCTCCGTGAGCTGACCGACGACCTGCTCGACGCCGTCCGGTCGACGGATGGCTTCGCCGAACTCATCGACGACGACGGGTGGGTGGCCCTGCGGGTGCGGTACCGCCGCCGGCTCGCCGAACTGGCAGCCTTCGACCTCGAACAGGCCGACCCCGTCGCCGGACTCGACCGGATCGCCAGGACCCTGGCGCACCTGGCCGCGGCGGCGCTGGAAGCCTCCCTCGCGGTCGCCAGGGGCATGTGCAGCGGCACCGTGGCCGCGCACGGCGTCTATCCCGTCGACGAGGTGCGGCTGACCAAGCTCGCCGTGATCGGAATGGGTAAGGCGGGGGCGGGGGAGCTGAACTACGTCAGCGACGTTGACGTCATCTTCGTCGCCGAGGGCGACGACGACGCCGGGCTCAGCGCCGCCAGGGCCGTGGACATCGCCACCAGGCTCGCGGTCCTGATGATGCGCGGGCTCAACCAGCCCAGCATGGAGCCCGAACTGTGGGAGGTCGATCCCAACCTGCGCCCCGAGGGCAAGTCCGGCGCCCTGGTGCGTTCCCTCGACTCCCACATCGCCTACTACGACCGCTGGGCCAAGAGCTGGGAGTTCCAGGCGCTGCTGAAGGCACACCCCCTGGCCGGCGACCTGGAGCTCGGCGCCCGGTACGTCGCCGCGGTCGCCCCCAAGGTCTGGACAAGCGCCAGCCGGGAGAACTTCGTCGACTCCGTGCAGCGGATGCGCGAACGGGTGACGAGCAACATCCCCGCCGACGAGGTCGCCGTGCAACTCAAGCTGGGCCCCGGCGGTCTGCGGGACATTGAATTCACCGTGCAACTGCTTCAGCTCGTGCACGGCCAGACCGATCCCGACATCCGCCAGCCCGGCACCCTGCCGGCCCTGGCCGCCCTGGCCGATGCCGGCTACGTCGGTCGCGCCGAGGCCGCCGAGTTCGCCCAGGACTACCGGATGCTGCGCCTGATGGAACACCGGCTGCAACTGGACCGGCTGCGCCGCACCCACCTGCTGCCCCGGGACGAGTCCGGGCTGCGGGTCCTGGCACGGGCGACGGGCCTGGCCACGAGCGCGGCGGCGCTGACAACCCGGTGGGAGGCCACCAAACACCGGGTGCGCGGCCTGCACGAGCGGCTGTTCTACCGGCCGTTGCTCTCCGCGGTCGCCGCCCTGCCCGCTGAGGGCCTGAACCTCACCAGCGCGCAGGCCGAGGCCCGGCTGGCGGCGATCGGCTTCCGCAACACCACGGGCGCCCTGGCCCACATCGCCGCGCTGACCAGCGGTGTGTCCCGGCGGGCGACCATTCAGCAACACCTGTTGCCGGTGCTGCTGCAGTGGCTCTCCGACGGCGCCGACCCCGACTACGGGCTGCTGGCCTTCCGGCGGCTGAGCGACAGCCTCGGTTCCACCTACTGGTTCCTGCGGATGCTCCGGGACTCGTCGGGGGCCGCCGAACGTCTCACCCGGGTGCTCTCGGCGTCGCGGTACGTCGGCGAACTCCTGGAGACCATTCCCGAGGCCGTCGCCTGGCTGGAACACGACAACGACCTGCGCCCCCGCCCGCTCACCGTGTTGCAGGATGAGGCGCGCGCCGTCCTGGCCAGGCACGGCAGTCCCGACGCCGCCGCGTCCGTGCTCCGCACCAGCCGGCGACGCGAGATGCTTCGCCTGGCACTGTCGGCCATCCTCGGTCGCATCAGCATCGACGAGCTCGCCGCGGGCCTCACGGATATCTCCACCGTCATCATTCAGGGAATCCTCGGCGCCATCCGTGGTGCCGGTCTCACCGGTGACGACGGTCCGTTCGCTCCGGACGGCATCGAGTTCGCTGTGATCGCCATGGGCCGGTTCGGGGGAGCCGAACTCGGTTTCGGTTCCGACGCTGACGTCATGTACGTCTTCAGGCCCGCCGCGCTCGAGGGCGGTGCGGCGCACGACCGGGCCACCTTCATCGTCCGGGAGCTGAACCGACTCACCGAGGACAACCGGCTGCCGTTCGACCTGGATATCGGTCTGCGTCCAGAGGGCAAGAACGGCGCGGTGGTGCGGTCGATCGATTCCTACCAGGCCTACTACCGTCGATGGTCGTTGACCTGGGAGGCGCAGGCGCTGTTGCGCGCCCGTGGTGTCGCGGGCGAGCCCGCGCTCCTGGAGTCCTTCCACGCCGTGATGGACACCGTGCGGTACCCGGAACAAATCAGCGACCAGGACGTCCGTGAGATCAAGCGCATCAAGGCCCGTGTCGAGAACGAACGACTCCCGCAGGGAGCCGACCCGAATCGGCACCTCAAGCTGGGCCGAGGCTCGCTGAGCGATGTGGAGTGGTTCGTTCAGTTGCTGCAGCTTCAGCACGCGGCGAGCGTGCCAGCCCTGCGCACGACGTCGACCCTCGAAGCGCTCGAGGAGGCCACCCGCGCCGGTTTGGTCACCGAACCGGATGCCGCCGTCCTCCGCGCAGCGTGGCTGTTCGCGTCACGGTGCCGCTCGGCGATCACCCTGTGGACGAACAAGACCGCGGATGTGTTGCCCACCGACAGGATGCAGCTCGACGGCGTCGCCCGCATGATGGAGTACCCGCCGGGTTCGGCGAATCAGCTCGAGGAAGATTACCTGGCGGTGACCCGGCGTGCGCGTGCGGTCTTCGAACGCCGGTTCTACGGACCGGTCGAACGGCCGGGACCGTTCTCCGGCTGATCACGACGCCGTCCACGACGAAGGGGCCGCAACCTGACGGTTGCGGCCCCTTCGTCGTGCGCTGGGGAGATTAGACCCCGTAGTACAGTTCGAACTCGAACGGGTGCGGGCGCTGCGCGAGGGGCTTGATCTCCTTCTCGCGCTTGTAGTCGATCCAGGTCTCGATCAGCTCGGGGGTGAAGACGTTGCCGGCGAGCAGGAAGTCGTGGTCGGCTTCCAGCGCCTGCAGGGCCTCTTCCAGCGATGCCGGAACCTGCGGGATGTTCTTCGCTTCTTCCGGCGGCAGCTCGTAGAGGTCCTTGTCGACGGGCTCGTGCGGCTCGATGCGGTTCTTGATCCCGTCGAGGCCGGCCATCAGCTGGGCGGCGAAGGCGAGGTACGGGTTGCCGGAGGCATCGGGGGCGCGGAACTCGAGGCGCTTGGCCTTGGGGTTGGTGCCCGTGATCGGGATGCGGATCGACGCCGAGCGGTTACCGGCCGAGTAGACCAGGTTGACCGGAGCTTCGAAGCCCGGGACCAGGCGGTGGTACGAGTTGACCGTCGGGTTGGTGAAGGCGAGCACGGCCGGGGCGTGCTTGAGCAGGCCACCGATGTACCAGCGTGCCACGTCGGACAGGCCGCCGTAGCCGGCCTCGTCGTAGAACAGCGGCTTGCCGTCTGCCCAGAGGGACTGGTGGGTGTGCATGCCGGAGCCGTTGTCGCCGAACAGCGGCTTGGGCATGAAGGTGGCGGTCTTGCCCCACTCGTGCGCGGTGTTCTTGACGATGTACTTGAACTTCAGCAGGTCGTCGGCCGCGTGCACCATGGTGTCGAACTTGTAGTTGATCTCGCCCTGGCCGCCGGTGCCGACCTCGTGGTGGCTGCGCTCGAGGATGAGGCCGGCGTCCATCAGCTTGAGGCAGATGTCGTCGCGCATGTCAGCGTGCTGGTCGACCGGGCTGACCGGGAAGTAGCCGCCCTTGAACGGGGTCTTGTTGGCGAGGTTGCCGCCCTCTTCCTTGCGGCCGGAGTTCCAGGCGCCCTCGCTGGAGTCGACGGAGTAGAAGCTGGTGTGCTGGTTGACCTCGTAGCGCACGTCGTCGAAGATGTAGAACTCGGCCTCTGAGCCGAAGTAGGCGGTGTCGCCGATGCCGGTGGAGGCGAGGTACTTCTCGGCCTTCTTGGCCACCTGACGGGGGTCCTTGGAGTAGATCTCGCCATTGCGGGGGTTGTAGATGTCGAACAGCATGATCAGGGTGCGCTCGGCGCGGAACGCGTCGATGTAGGCACTGGTGACGTCGGGGATGAGCTGCATGTCGGATTCGTGGATCGACGCGAAACCGCGGATCGACGAGCCGTCGAACATCTGGCCGACGGTGAAGAAGTCCTCGTCAACGGTCGACGCGGGGATGTTGAAGTGCTGCTGCACACCCGGCAGGTCGGTAAAACGAAGGTCAAGGAACTTGACATCGGTGTCCTTGATGAACGAGAGGACTTCGGACGAATCGCGGAACATGCGGGTTGACTCCAAACGACGTAGGCGTGGGTGACTAGAAATGTCGCACACTGCGGCTTCCCCGACACTATTACGGACGGGTTACTTAAGAATGACGCTTATGTTTCCTCCATGTTACAGAGGGCTCGGTCGGTACACTGGTCGGGTGAATTCGACGCCGTCAAGACCCACAACCTTCGGGCAGTTACCGCCCAGCACTTGGCCTGGGGAGCGACTCGGCCTGCCTCGGAGCGGACCGCATTCCGTGGGGCGGGTCGGCAGGCGCATCGCGGCGCTGGCCATCGACTGGGCCGTCGCCGTGGCCCTGACCTGCCTGATCTGGGGGTACACCTGGCTCAACTATGACGGCTTCGTGGTCCTGATGGTCTTCGTGGGCCTCCAGGCCGTGCAACTCGCCGTGTTCGGGGGGAGCATCGGCCACCGCCTGCTCGGCCTGCGCGTGATCGCCCTCACCGGAGGCCGTGCGGGCCTGTGGCGCCCGATCGTCCGGTCGGTGCTGCTGGGTCTGGCCGTTCCCGCCCTGGTCTGGGATTCGGACCAGCGGGGCTTCCACGACAAGATCGCCGGAACCGTCCTGATCAGGCGCTAGTCTCCGGCACGCAGAGAAGGGCACGGGGTTGACCCCGTGCCCTTCGTTTTCTGGTGGATCCGTATGGCTAGTTGCCGCGCTGCGGACGGGCCTTGGTGGGGTCGACACCCTTGGGAATCGGCAGTTTCTTGGTCATGGAGTTGAGGCGGTTGTTGACCGCGAGCACCTCGGCCTTGGTCAGGGTCGGCTTGATCTTGGTCAGCCGCCGGGCGAGCTTGTGCAGCGGAACGGCGTCGGCGTCGGGGCCCACGGCGATGACGGTGACCGCGACGTTGCCGCCGACCTTGGCCACCGAACGCTTTTCCTCGTCCACCATGCGGGCGGTGCGGGTACGCGGTCCCTCGCTGATGAGCACAACTCCACCGCGGCCGACGGCGCGATACACGGCGTCCTGGGTCTTACCGTTGACGGCGACGGGCATTTCGCTCCCCACCCAGCCGCGCTTCAATGAACTGCGCAGAACCGCGCCGACGGCGCCGGGCTGGCCCTCGATCTGCGAGTACGCGGCCTTCTCTGCACGCCGACCCAGGATGATCAGCATCGCCAGGACGCCGGCGAGCACGCCGGCGACGATCCAGAGGGCGATCGTGAAACCGTTGTCGGGGGTCAGCAGCAGCGCAAGGGCCAAGCCGACAACGACGGGGATCAGGAAACCCAGGATCATGAACAGAACGATGTTCGAGTCGTAGCGCCGGGTCATCTGGAAGACCTGCCACATTTGCTTCAAGCGGCCAGGTTCTTTGGGGGTGCGGGGACTCTTGTCCTTGCTTCGTGCCATGGTTCTAAGACTACCCAGTCGGTCGATATCCGCAGAACGGATTTAGGGTCAAACGGCCTGGCTGAAGCCCACGGTCGCGTCGGCGAGGTGCTGCAGGTGGGCGGGCACCGGGCGTCCGGTGGCCGTCATCGACTGTGCCCAGAGCCGACCGGCCCGGTAGGAGGAACGCACCAACGGTCCGGCGAGCACGCCGAGGAAACCGATCTGCTCCGCTTCGGCCTTGAGGTCAACGAACTCCTCCGGTCGCACCCACCTGGCCACTGGCAGATGCCGGGGGCTCGGTCGCAGGTACTGCGTGATGGTGATGATGTCGGTCCCGGCATCGTGCAGGTCCTGCAGCGCTTGGGACACCTCGGCACGTTCCTCGCCCATGCCGAGAATCAGGTTCGACTTGGTGATCAGCCCCGCGGCCCGCCCCTGGCTGAGAACGTCGAGGGACCTGTCATAACGGAAGGCGGGACGGATGCGTTTGAAGATCCGCGGGACGGTCTCGACGTTGTGCGCAAAGACCTCAGGGCTGGCAGAGAACACCTCGGCGAGGTGGATCGGGTTGCCCGAGAAATCGGGGACGAGGATCTCGACCCCGGTCCCCGGGCTTTGGAGGTGGATCTGCCGGATCGTCTCGGCGTAGAGCCAGGCGCCCTCATCGGGCAGGTCGTCGCGGGCGACCCCGGTAACCGTCGCGTAACGCAGGTTCATCGCCACTACCGACTCGGCGACCCGGCGCGGCTCGTCGGTGTCGTAGTCTGCGGGCTTGCCCGTGTCGATCTGACAGAAGTCGCAACGCCGGGTGCACTGGGAGCCGCCGATCAGGAAGGTCGCCTCGCGATCTTCCCAGCACTCGTAGATGTTCGGGCAGGCGGCCTCCTGGCACACCGTGTGCAGGTTCTCGCTCTTCACCAGATCCTGCAGGTGGCGGTATTCGGGGCCCATCCTGGCGCGGGTCTTGATCCAATCGGGCTTCCGTTCGATGGGCGTCTCGGCGTTGCGTATTTCCAGTCGCAGCATCCGGCGTCCCTCGGGTGCGGCGGTCATACGGACACCGCCAGCCGGCTGCGGAAATGGGTCGTGATGGAGTCGACGACATCCTCGGTGCTGACGTCTCGGCCGAGTACCAGGGACATGGTGGTGACGCCGGCATCGACGATGCCGCAGGCGACAATACGGTCGTACGGTTCGAGCGAGTTGTTGCAGTTGAGGGCGAACCCGTGCATGGTCACACCGTCGGCGACCCGGATGCCGATGGCGGCGACCTTGTCCTCGGCCCCGGCGGGCCCGACCCAGACACCGCTGCGTCCGGGCACCCGTCTGCCGTCGATCCCGAAATCGGCCAGCGCGTCGATCAGGATGTCCTCGAGCAGACGCACGTAGCCGACCACGTCGAGAGGATCGGGCAGCCGCAGGATCGGGTAGCCGATCAGCTGACCGGGCCCGTGCCAGGTGATCCGGCCGCCGCGGTCGACGTCCATGACCGGGGTCCCGTCGGTGGGACGGTCCTCCGGCTGGGTGCGTTTGCCGGCCGTGTACACGGCGGGGTGTTCGAGGAGCAGGACGGTGTTCGGTCGTTGACCGTACACCACCGTGCGATGGACGGCGCGCTGGAGCTCAAGGCCCTCGAAATACGGCACGGAGTTGGCGCTTAGCCCCGCGACGACAAAGTCGAGCATGCGGCAAGTCTATGGGGTCTCCTCCCCAGCCTGAGCACCGCTCGAGTTTCCGCCAGATTCCCGCCGAGGGGCGGGGGCCGTCGGTCCGAGCCGCACGGTGGGGTGATGGAGCACAGGCAGATTCCCGCCCGAGAGGAGACCCTGGCCGGGTTCCGGCTGATACGCCGGATCGGCACGGGGAGCCGTTCGATCATCTACCTCGGCCGGGCGCCCGGAGAACAAGGTGAGGCCCTGAATATGGCGCTGAAGGTGTTCGGGCCGGAGGCTGACAGGCCGGCGCTCGACCGGCAGGTGCGAGCCATGCTCACGGTGCCGCCGGCGATGCTCGCGCCGTTGCGGGACGTGGCGACGGCACTCGACGGCAGGCTGTGCCTCGTGCTGGACCGTCTGACCGGTTCGTCGTTGGACCGGCTGCTGGCCGAGCGGGGCACCCTCGGTGCCGGTGAGGTCGTCACCATTGCTGCGACGATCACGGCAGCACTGCAGGCGCTGCACGACGCCGGATTCAGCCACTCCATGATCGGACCTGCCTGCGTCAGGTTCGACGGCCGTGGGCGACCGGTGCTCCTCGGGCTGGGCGCGCTGGAGGATCTGCCCGCCGGGGGAGCCGGTGTCGCGCGGCGGCGGGACGACCTCGTGCGCCTGGCGGGCTGTGTGAGATCCCTCCTTGACCACCTGGACCCGCAGACTCCGGAGGCGGCGACGGCGGAGTCGGTCGTGGCCGAGTTCGAAGCCGCGGCCACGGCGCGACCCGTCCCAGCGGATTTGTCCGGCGTGGAAGCCGTTCTGTTCGACTGGGCTGCAGCGACAGCCGTCCGGGGTGCGGTACCGGGCACCGTGCCGGCAGATCCCGAGGGACCGGAGGACACCCACGCCCTGGCCGAACCGTCGAACCCACTGACCAGACCGGCCCGCCCGGCCGGGGCGCGTGAGCCGGCCATCCGAGCCCAGGGGCGGCCGGCGGGTGCAAAGCGTGGAAGCCCGGCACAACCGACAGGACCGTTGGAGCGGCAGGTGCGGCGAGGGCTGGCCGGATGCCGCTCAGGGCTCGAAGCCGTGAGCGCTCGGTCGCGGGTGGGCGCTCGGTGGCTGCAGGCGCTGCTGCGGAACCGGAATCGAGTACGGCCGGTCATCGTCGGTGTCTGCCTCTCGGTACTGCTCGCCGTCGGGGGCATTGCGGCGCTGTCCCCGGCCGAGTCCCCGGTGGTTGCCGAGGACGGCTCCGGGGACGGCGACGTCCTGTCGGCCCCCGCGACGCGGTCATCGTCACCGGGTGCCGCAGCGACTCTCGCCTCTGACGATCCGGCGGCGGCGACCCTGGTCCTGCTCGAGCTGCGCGAGGGGTGTTTGGCGGAGGCGTCGGTGCTGTGTCTGGAAAGCGTCGACCAGGCCGGTTCCGTGGCCATGGCCGCCGACTCGTATCGGGCACGTCAGATGGAACCGAGCGCCGACCGGACCGCTGCGGGCTTGACGGCCACCGTGCAGGAGCGCCGTGGCAACGCCGCGCTGATTGTTCTGACGCCGGCGGCCGGCGGTCGCGCACACACACAACCGGCCTCAGCCCTGGTGATCAAGGGCGAGGCCGGCTGGCGGTTACGCGAACTCTTCGACTACTGACCCGGCTGGCGGGTCTGTGACACTAGATTCCGAGGTTGGCCTCGAATGCGCCGGCTTCCAGACGCGCCTTCATGGTGGTGAGGAAGCGCGAGGCGTCCGCTCCATCGATGATGCGGTGGTCGTAGGACAGTGCCAGGAACACCGTCGAACGAATCGCGATGGAGTCCAGACCCTTGTCGGTCACGACGACGGGCTTCTTGTAGACAACGCCGGTGCCGAGAATGGCGCTCTGCGGCAGGAAGACCACCGGGGTATCGAACAAGGCGCCGCGCGAACCCGTGTTGGTGAGGGTGAACGTGCCACCGGACAGCTCGTCGGGCTTGAGCTTGTTGTCGCGGGTGCGGGCAGCCAGGTCGGCGATCTGGGCGGCGAAGCCGGCCAGATCGAGGTCACCGGCGTCGCGGATGACAGGAGTCAGCAGTCCGCGTTCGGTGTCCACGGCGATGCTCATGTTCTCCTGGCCCGGGTACACGATCGAGGTGCCGTCGACGGTCGCGTTGATGATCGGGTTCGCCTTCAGCGCCTCGGCCGCGGCCAGGGCGAAGAACGGCAGGAAGGACAGCTTGTTGCCGGTCTTCTCGTGGAAGGAGACCTTGACCTTGTCGCGAAGCATGGCGACACGGGTGACGTCAACCTCCACAACGGTGGTGAGCTGGGCCGTCTGCTGCATCGAGGCCACGGCGCGCTCGGCAACGACCTTGCGCAGGCGCGACATCGGCACGGTGGTTCCGCGCAGCGGAGACACCTCGACCTCGGCGGCGGCCGGCGTCGCGGGCGCAGCCGTGGCGGAGGCAGAGATGATGTCCTGCTTGCGGATGCGTCCGCCGACACCGGTACCGGTGATGGTGGACAGGTCGACGCCGGCCTCGTTCGCGAGCTTGCGGACGATGGGCGTGACGTAACCGCTGGTGCCGGCGTGGGCGCCGCGCGTCGGCTCGGCAGCGGGTGCTGCCGGTGCGGCGGCGGGTGCTGCTGCTACCGGTGCCGGGGCTGCGGGTGCTGCTGCCACGGGTGCAGGTGCTGCGGGTGCAGCGGGTGCAGCAGGTGCAGCAGGTGCAGGTGCGGCTGCGGCGGGCGGCGGCTCCACGGCGGCCGGGGCCGGCGGTGCCACGGCGGCAGGTGCTTCGGCCGGCGCCGGTGCCTCGGTCGAGGGAACTTCGGCGACGGGCGCCTCAGCGGCGGGCGCCTCAGCAACCGGAGCTTCGGCCGCAGCAGAGCCGTCGCCGATGGTCACCAGCGGGGTGCCGACCTCGACGGTCTCGTCCTCCTGGACAAGGATGGCTTCGATGATGCCGGCAACGGGGGATGGGATCTCCGTGTCGACCTTGTCGGTCGATACTTCGAGCAGCGGTTCGTCGACTTCGACGCGGTCTCCCACGTTCTTGAGCCAGCGGGTGACCGTACCCTCTGTGACACTCTCACCGAGTGCCGGGAGGTTGACGGATTCGCTCATGCGTTTGTCTCCTTTGAAACCATTAATGTCTGACCAATGTTAGTGAGAATCTGTGTGCCGAAACGGGCTACATCGCGTGCAAAGGCTTGCCGGCCAGGGCCAGGAAGGCTTCGCCGAGTGCTTCGTTCTGGGTGGGGTGCGCGTGCAGCAGCGGCGCGAGGTCCTCAGGGTAGGCCTCCCAGTTGACGATGAGCTGGCCTTCGCCGATCAGCTCGCCCACGCGGGCGCCGATCATGTGGATACCGATGATGGGGCCGTCAGCCTCGCGGACGACCTTGATCGACCCGGTGGTGCCCAGGATCGAGCTCTTGCCGTTGCCGCCGAGGCTGTACTCGTAGCTGGTGACCTTGTCGGCGCCGAACTTGGCGACGGCCTTGGCCTCGGTGTAACCGACCGATGCGATCTCGGGGTCGCAGTAGGTGACCTTGGGGATGTTCAGGTCGTCGACGACGATCGGGGACAGGCCCGCGATCTCTTCGGCGACGAAGATGCCCTGCTGGAAACCGCGGTGCGCGAGCTGCAGGCCGGGGACGATGTCGCCGACGGCGTAGACGCCGGGGATGTTGGTGGCGAGGCGTTCGTCGGTGATGACGAAGCCGCGGTCCATGGTGATGCCGGCCTCTTCGAAGCCGAGACCAGCGGTCGACGGGCCGCGACCGACGGCGACGAGCAGCAGCTCGGCCTCGATCGTGGTGCCGTTCTCCAGCGTGACGACGACGCCGGAGTCATCCTGCGTGACCGACTGGAACCGCACGCCGAGAGAGAATTCGATGCCGCGCTTGCGGAACGCCCGCTCGAGCTGCTTCGACACCGACTCCTCTTCGTTGGGAGCGAGGTGCGGAAGGGCCTCGATGATCGTGACGTCGGCGCCGAAGGACTTCCAGACGCTGGCGAACTCGACGCCGATCACGCCGCCGCCGAGCACAGCGACCTTCTTGGGCACGTAGTTGAGCTCGAGGGCCTGCTCGCTGGTGATGACGCGACCTTCGATGGCCAGGCCGGGCAGCGACCGGGAGTACGAGCCGGTGGCCAGCACAACGTTCTTACCGACGATGGTGTCCTCGCCGACCTGAACTGTCGTGGGGGAGATGAGCTTGCCCTCGCCGGCGATGACGGTGATGCCGCGGGCCTTGATCAGTCCCTGCAGGCCACGGAACTTGCTGGCGACGATGCCCTCGCGGAACTTGGTCACCGCGTCGATGTCGATGCCCTCGAAGGAGGTGTTCACCCCGTACTTGGCCGACTCGCGGCTCACGTCGGCAACCTCGGCCGAGTGCAGCAGTGCCTTGGTCGGGATACAACCGACGTGCAGGCAGGTGCCACCGAGCTTGTCCTTCTCAATCAGGCCGACGGTCAGGCCCAGCTGAACGGCACGCAAGGCGGCCGCGTAGCCGCCGCTGCCGCCACCGAGAACTACAAGGTCAAAATTCTGTTCAGACACCCAGATACTCCCTCGTGCATCACATACACTTTCACGGCCCGCCCGACGCACGTGTTGTGCGTGGGTAGGCGTTGAACGGCAAGGATTTTCCTGCCTATAAGACCTTACTACTTGCGCGAAAACTCCTCGGCCAGTCGCAACAGGGTCCGCACCGTCACACCGGTCGGGCCGGGGGCGGTGAAGCCGAGCCCGCCGCCGACAAGCTGGGCGCTACCGGCGATGTCCAGGTGAGCCCAGGGAATGGTGGTTGCCTCGGCGCCCTCGCCTGAGCTGCCGATGAACTCGTTCAGGAAGACCGCGGCCAGGAGCATCCCGCCGCCGGTGTTGCCGATCTTGGCGTTCGCGATGTCTGCGACGTCGGAGTTGAGCAGGGCGCGCAGTTCTTCGGGCATCGGCATCGGCCAGGCCAATTCACCCTCGGCCTTGCTCGCGGCGAGAACCTGGGCCACGAGGCCGTCGTTGCCCAGCACCGCGGAGTAGCGGGTGCCCAGGGCCACGATGGCGGCGCCGGTCAGGGTCGCGACGTCGATGATCGCGTCGGGGTTCTCCTCACCCGCGGCGACGAGTCCGTCCGCGAGGACGAGCCGGCCTTCAGCATCGGTGTTGAGCACTTCGACGGTGCGGCCGCCGCGCATGGTCAGCACGTCGTTGGGGCGGATCGCGGATCCGGACGGCATGTTCTCGGCGATACACAGCCAGGCCGTGAGCCGCACGGGCAGGCGCAGGCGGGCCGCGGCCAGCGTCACGGCCAGTACGGTGGCGGCGCCGGTCATGTCGTACTTCATGCCCACCATGGATGCCGGCGGCTTCAAGGACAGTCCGCCGGTGTCGAAGGTGATCCCCTTGCCCACCAGCGCGAGGTGCTGGGTTGCCTCGATCGGGTCGTAACTGACCTTGACCAGTCGCGGAGGCCGGGTCGACCCCTGGCCCACTCCGGCAATACCGCCGAAGCCGTCGGCGACGAGCTGGTCTTCGTCCCACACCGTCAACGTCACGGGGAGGCCTTCAGCGGCCAAGGCGGCGAGGTCTGCGAGCGATTCGGGATAGAGGTCGAGCGGCGGCATGTTCACGAGGTCCTTCACCAGGCTCACGGCATCGGCCACGATCCCGGCACGGTCGGAAGCGTCCTCATCGGCCTCATCCGTGTGCACGGTGATGTCAGTGGCCGGAAGCTTGGTGGCGGCCAAAGACGCCTTGCGGTAGGTCGTGAAGGAGTACCCGCCGAGCGCTGCACCCTCCAGAACGGCTGCGGCCTGGTCAGCGTCGGCCAGTGGGAGGGCGAACGCCACCGTGTCAACGCCGGTGAGCTGGCGCACTGCAGAGCCGGCCGCGTATCGCAGCGACTCCGGTGTGACGACGGAGCCGAGCCCTATCACGGCGATGGTCTTCGCGGCCCCGACGACGGGCGCAAGACGAACCAACTGATCCTTCGTTCCGGACACGGCGACGGCGGCGAATTGCGCGGCGATCTCCTCGAAGCCCGGGTCGGCGAACAGGGTAGGCCCGTCCTTTCCCTGCACGGCACCGATGACGATCACGTCGGCTGTGGATTCGATGGAGGGCTGTGCGGACACGGAAACGCGGGAAACGGTCATGCCTCGATGCTACGGGGCGGACTGTTCGCTCTGGGCACCACGGCGTGAGGAGCGATTCACCGACAGCGGGCGAATCGTCCGCTTAGAGTTAATGGATGCGCGATCCTGATGAAATCTATACGCTCACTTCGGACGCCGCAGGCGTTCCAGAAGGGTTGCATCTTGTCGCGGGCCTGACCGGATTCGCGGACGCCGGTGGCGCCGTCTCCCAGTTCACCGAATACCTGCTCGCGACCCTCGAGCACGAGGTCATCGCCGAGTTCGACGCGGACCTGCTGCTGGACTACCGGGCGCGGCGACCGATCATCTACTTCGATCAGGATCACCTGACCGACTACCAGCCGCCCCGGCTCCGGCTCTACCTGGCCCGGGATGAGATCGGTCAGCCGTTCCTGCTCCTGGCCGGCTTCGAACCGGACTTTCGGTGGGAGCAGTTCACGGCCGCGGTGCTCGATCTCGTGAGCCGCTTCACGGTGTCCTCTACCACGTGGGTGCACGCCATCCCGATGCCGGTCCCGCACACTCGACCCATCGGTGTGACGGTCAGCGGCAATCGCACCGACCTGATCGAGAGCATGTCGGTATGGCGTCCGCACACCCAGGTGCCGGCCAACGCGCTGCACCTGGTGGAATTCAGGTTGCAGGAAATCGGGGCCTGGACCATCGGATACGTCCTGCTCATCCCGCACTACCTTGCCGACACCGAATACCCGTCCGCCGCCCTCTCCGCCCTGGAGAGCACGAGCGCGTCCACCGGGCTGATCTTCCCCACCGATCGGCTGCGGGAAAAGAACCGTGAGTTCATCGGCCGGATCGATGAGCAGGTGGGGGAGAACCCCGAACTCGCCAAGCTCGTCGGCACCCTCGAAGAGCGCTACGACGCCTACATGGAGGGCAACACTCTGCGGTCGCCGTTGACGGACGAGGACGGCGCGTTGCCGTCCGCGGATGAAATCGCGGCGGAGTTGGAGAAATTCCTCGCGACCCGGCGTGGGCGGGATGACGGCCAGCAGCCCTGACCCGACGCCCATCCGGCGGGCGGCGATGGTCGGGGAGGACCGCCTCGCCCGGCTAGATTGAGGCGAGTGAACTCTCGTCGATCCTGGTTGATCTTTTCCTTCGGATCGTTCGTCTACCTGTCCGCCGTCATGCAGCGCACCTCGCTCGGCATCGCGGGAGTGTCGGCAACCGAACGATTCGGCGGCTCGGCCGCCGTCCTGTCCAGCCTGGCCGTTGTGCAGCTGATTGTTTACGCGGCCGCGCAGATCCCGGTCGGCGTGCTGATCGACAGGTTCGGTCCTCGCGTTCTCATGCTCGCCGGGACCGTCCTGATGGTGGCGGGGCAGCTGACGCTTGCTTTCGCACCGTCCATCACTCTCGCGGTGGCGGGGCGGATGCTGGTGGGAGCCGGCGACGCCGCAATCTTCATCTCGGTGATCAGGCTGATCACCTCCTGGTTCTCCGGGCGTATCGTGCCCCAATTGTCGCAATGGTTCGGCAACATCGGCCAGCTGGGCCAGGTGCTCTCCGCAGTGCCGCTGGCCTGGGTCCTGCACGAGTTCGGGTGGACGCCGGCGTTCCTGGGCGCCACCCTGGTCGCGTTCGTTGCCTTCGTGGTGGTCGTCGTGGGCGTCCGCGACCGGCCGGCCGGGTCGCCGGACCAACCGCGTCCGCAGAGCTGGGGGAGCGCCCTGACCCAATTGCGGCACAGCCTCGCCCGACCGGGAACGCAACTCGGCTTCTGGTCCCATTTCGTCACCCAGTCTTCCGGGACGGTCTTCACCCTCCTGTGGGGCTTCCCGTTCATGGTCTACGGTCTCGGCTACGAATCGAGCATGGCCGCCGCGATGCTCACCATCCCGGTCGCTGCCGGGATGATCTGCGGACCGATCCTCGGCGTGCTGACGGCCCGGCATCCGTTGCGTCGCAGCAATATAGTGCTGGGCATCGTGACCGTCATGGCCGCGACCTGGGCCGTCGTCCTGCTGTGGCCGGTGGCGCCACCGTTCTGGCTCATCGTCCTCCTGTTGATCGTGCTGGGCGGAGGCGGCCCCGGCTCGCTGATCGGCTTCGACTTCGCGCGCACGTTCAATCCGCAACGCAGCCTCGGCTCGGCCAACGGGGTCGTCAACGTCGGCGGGTTCCTGGCCAGTTTCGTGATGATGTTCCTGATCGGGGTGCTGTTGGACCTGCAGGACGGGTGGCGGCAGGCCCAGGGTGGCGGCAGTGATCTCTACTCGCTGGAGTCGTTCCGTGTCGCGTTCACCGTGCAGTTCCTGATCGTCGGCTTCGGTGTGGTCATGCTCGTGAGGACCCGGAAGCGCACCAGGCGACTGCTGTCCCGCGATGAGGGAATAGAAGTGGCGCCGCTCTGGGTTGAACTCTCTAGAAGGATGAGGCGACGCGGGCGCGGAGAGTAAGAGCGCGTGGCTCGGTTTATACACAATCCGTGCAATAATTGTCAATAGGACCCGTTCTGGTTCCTGGACGCGCCGATCGTTTGTCGGCTGCAATCCCAGGGACTTGACATGGGTCCTAGTACTGCCCAAAAACGTACGGCCCACAAACGTACTGCCCATAACCCCGCTCTCAGATGAACCCGGCCCGCGCCGAGTACCGCAACGAGCGAGGCCGCGCCGCACGCGCACGAATCACGGCATGAGAGGTGTTCGAATGGCAACCCCAACGAAGACAGAGCCCGAATTGAAGACCACCGAGACCCAGCCGGCCGACGACGCAACCGTCACCGCGGCCAAGACGCCCGCACAGAAGGCCGCTGCGACGCGCGCAGCCACGGCCGCCGCCAAGGCCGCCGCCGCCGCGGCCGGTACCGACGCCCCGGAGAAGGCCGCACCACGCAAACGCGCCGCGAGCACGAAGACCAAGGCGCCCGCGGGCAAGAAGAAGGCCGGCGATGCCGAAGCCGGCGACGACGAGGCCGTCGCTCCCGGTGACGAGCACGACACCGATGACGACGACACCACCGACGGCGCCGCGAAGCGCGTCGCCCCTGCCGAGCCGCTGCCCAGCGGTGCGCTCGTGCTGTCCCTCGTCGACGACGAAGATGAGGTCCCGGTCTACTCGAGCGCCATCACCGGCGCGACCGCGGACCCGGTCAAGGACTACCTGAAGCAGATCGGCAAGGTCGCGCTGCTCAACGCTGCCGAAGAAGTCGAACTGGCCATGCGCATCGAGGCGGGCCTGTTCGCCGAAGACAAGCTCTCCCAGATGACCGACGCCGAGAAGAAGAGCGCGCTCGGACGTGAATTGCAGTGGGTCGCCAAGGACGGCGCCCGTGCGAAGAGTCACCTGCTCGGCGCCAACCTGCGTCTGGTCGTCTCCCTGGCCAAGCGATACACCGGTCGTGGAATGCAGTTCCTGGACCTGATCCAGGAGGGCAACCTGGGCCTCATCCGTGCGGTCGAGAAGTTCGACTACACGAAGGGCTTCAAGTTCTCCACCTATGCGACCTGGTGGATCCGCCAGGCCATCACCCGCGCCATGGCCGACCAGGCCCGCACCATCCGTATCCCGGTGCACATGGTCGAGGTCATCAACAAGCTCGCCCGTGTGCAGCGCCAGATGCTGCAGGACCTCGGTCGCGAACCCACGCCGGAAGAACTGAGCCGCGAGCTCGACATGACCCCGGAAAAGGTCGTCGAGGTGCAGAAGTACGGCCGCGAGCCGATCTCCCTGCACACCCCGCTCGGCGAGGACGGCGACAGTGAGTTCGGCGACCTGATCGAGGACACCGAAGCGGTGGTTCCCGCCGACGCCGTGGGCTTCACGATGCTGCAGAAGCAGCTGGAAAGCCTGCTCGACTCCCTCTCCGAACGCGAAGCCGGCGTCATCCGGATGCGCTTCGGTCTGGGCGACGGCATGCCGAAGACCCTCGACCAGATCGGCGACACCTTCGGTGTCACGCGAGAGCGGATCCGTCAGATCGAGTCCAAGACCATGGCCAAGCTGCGCCACCCGTCCCGGTCGCAGTCGCTGCGCGACTACCTCGAGTAAAGAGTTGGCTGTACGGTACGCGCCGGCGATCCTGCTCGGCAGGGTCGCGCGCACCCTCGCGCGCTGGCGCAAGCCCGGTGGCGGCTCTGCCGTCCCCGGCCTGGTCGTCAACACCATTGCGCCCGGGTTCCTGCCGCGCACCCTGAACGGTTTTCCGGGCGGGCTCGTCATCGTGACGGGCTCGGCGGGGAAGTCCACGACCACCAAGATGCTGGTGGCCGCGCTGCGCGCCCACGGCCTCTCTGTCTTCACCAACCAGTCGACGGCGAACATCAGCCAGGGGCTCACTTCGGCGCTGTTGGAACGGGTCAGCCTGACCGGCCGCATTGCGGGCGACATCGCGGTCCTCGAAATGGACGAGGGCCATGGCGCCCTGATCTCGGGCTCCCTGAATCCCCGCGTCGTCGTGCTGACCAATGTGATGGTCGATCAGATCGACCGCTTCCACGACTCCGACATGGTCGCCGCGATGCTGGCCAAGATCGCCGCACGGGCCACCGGTTCCGTCGTACTGAACGCCGACGACCTCCACCTGTCCCGGCTGGGCGATGGTATCGCCCCCGGCGTCGCCGTGGCCCGCTACGGCGTGGCTGACGAGGTGCTTGCGGCGAACCCGCGGGGTTTGGGCTATACCCTCACCTCACCGACCCGGCTCGACGCCGCCGACGGCATGGTCCTGACCGCTGTCTCCGGGCTCGACGCGACGGTCCTGGTCGACGGACGGGTGCACACACTGCGGTTGCCGGCCAGAGGCACCCACTACGCGGTGGACGCGGTCACGGCCCTTGCCGCCGCCCGGTCGGCCCTGCTCGACAGGTTCGATGCCGCTGTTGCGGTCGCCGCGATTTCCAGCATCCCCCCGGTGTTCGGCCGCGGCGAGATCGTATCGGTGCGCGGCACCACCGTGGAATTCGTGCTGGTGCAGAACCCCGCCAGCCTGCAGCTCAACGTGGACAGCCTGGACCCCGACACCGAACAGATCCTCGTCGCCGTCGGCTCCGACGTGCGCGACCCGTCCTACCTCTGGCCGGCCGACACCTCCGCCCTCGGCCACGTGCTCACCGCCTCGGGGTCGAAGGCCTACGACATCGGCCTGCAATTGGCCTATGACGGCGTGCTCGTCGACCGCATCGAAGCCGACCTCGGCCGGGCCCTCGACGACTTCCTGGCGCTGCCGGAACCCGCCCACGGTGTCAAGACGATCATCTTCTCGGCCGACTCGATGCGGCGCACCCGGGCGCACCTCGGCCTGGAAACCAACGAAGCGGACCCGTCATGACAGTTGACCACCCGGCCGATCTCACCATCGTCACCCTGCTGCCGCGGCTTCTGGACACCAACGGCGACGCCGCGAACGCTCGGGTTCTCGCGCAGCGCGCCCGTTGGGCCGGACTGTCGGCCCGGATAGTGCCCGTGCACGCCGTCGTCGATATTCCCGAGACCGTCGACCTCGTGGTCATCGGATCGGGTACCGACACCGACCTCGTCGCCGCTCGCGACGCACTGAGTACCCTGGCAGAGCCCCTGCGTGCCTGGCTGACCGGGGGAGTGCCCGTGCTGGCCGTCGGTACCGGCTGGGAGCTGCTCAGCGCCGGGCTCAACCTGGCGGACGGCTCGTCGGTCGACGGTCTCGGCCTGGTGCCGGGGCGCGCAGGTGCCCTGCCGACGCGCGTCAGCGACGACCTCGTCGTCGACGCCGACGGGCTGCGCCTGCTCGGCTTCGAAAATCATCTGCGCGGGTACTCCGGCGCCGCGGCCCCGCTGGGTACGGTGGCCTACGGCACCGGCAACGGCGACGGCACGGAGGGCGCCGTCGACGGCAGCTTCATCGGTACTCACCTGCACGGCCCGGTCCTGGCCCGCAATCCGCAGCTCGCCGACCGGATGCTCGGAACTGCTGCCGCTGCCAGAGGCCTCACCCTGGCCCCGAACGCTCAGACCGAATCGGTCGACGGCATAGCAAAAGCCGCACGCAACCAGGTTGCAGTGCGGCTCAGCCTCACCTCGGAGTAACTCCGGTCAAGCGCCGTCGGCGCCGCAGTTACCTGCGGCGCCGACCGGTGATCAGGACTTCTGGTCCTCGAAGAGTCGGCTCGACTCGTCGTGCCAGCTTTCGGCGATGGCGGCGAGCTTCTCCTGGTGCTTGCGTCCGTGGTGGGCGCAGAAGAGCAACTCGCTGTTATTCACGACTACACGAATGTAGGCCTGAGCGCCACAAGCGTCGCAGCGGTCGGCCGCGGTGAGCTGGTGGGGGGCGCCCTGTTGGTCGACGGCACCATTTTCGGTGGCGATCTGGGACATATTCTCCTCCTCCAGACTGATACCAGGTGATACCAATTGAATCCTTACTCACCATGTAAACACGGCCGGGCGTGGATTGGGCCACAGTTGGGTGACATTTCGCTCACCGCGTAGCCTTCCGCGCGGTGGACCCGGCTCGGGGGAGCCTCGCTCGAGTGTCGAACGAGGCTGCAGGCATCCGGGTCGCTATTCTTAACAGTTGTGAGTTCTGACTATTCCGCCCGCCACCTCTCGGTCCTCGAAGGCCTGGACGCGGTGCGCAAACGCCCCGGCATGTACATCGGATCGACCGACTCCCGTGGGCTCATGCACTGCCTCTGGGAAATCATCGACAACTCGGTCGACGAGGCGCTCAGCGGGCACGGGTCATCGATCGGCATCGTGCTGCATCCCGATGAAAGCGTCGAGGTCAGCGACACGGCGCGCGGAATCCCGGTCGACATCGAACCGAAGACCGGACTCTCCGGTGTTGAGGTGGTCTTCACCAAGCTGCACGCCGGCGGCAAGTTCGGCAGCGGCTCCTACGCGGCGTCCGGCGGCCTGCACGGTGTCGGCGCATCGGTCGTGAACGCCCTGTCCGAGCGCCTCGACGTCGAGGTCGACCGCGACGGCAAAACCTGGGCGATGTCCTTCCACCGTGGCGAGCCCGGTGTGTTCGCCGACACCGGCGAGAAGAGCCCGGATGCGCCGTTCACGCCGTTCGAGAACAAGAGCGAACTGCGCGTGGTCGGCAAGGTTCGCAAGGGTGTCACCGGCACCCGCATCCGCTACTGGGCCGACCGGCAGATCTTCACCAAGGGCGCCACCTTCCAGACCGAGGACCTGATGGGCCGGGCCCGCCAGACGGCGTTCCTGATCCCGGGCCTGACCATCGACATCGACGACCGGCGGAGCGCCGTGCCCATCGCGGAGTCGTTCACCTTCGCCGGCGGCATCTCCGAATTCGTGGACCACCTCGCCGTCGACACGCCGATCACCGACACCTGGCGGCTGACCGGCGCCGGGAGCTTCACCGAAACGGTGCCGGTCCTCACCGACACGGGCGCGATGATCCCCACCGAGCTCGTCCGGGAGTGCCAGGTCGACATTGCCCTGCGTTGGGGCACCGGTTACGACACCGTCATCAAGAGCTTCGTCAACATCATCGCCACGCCCAAGGGCGGCACCCACCAGGCGGGTTTCGACGCGGGCATGCTCAAGTTCCTGCGGGCGCAGGTCGAGCAGAACGCCCGGCGGCTCAAGGTCGGCTCCGACAAGCTCGAGAAGGACGACATCCTTGCCGGGCTCACCGCGGTGCTCACCGTGCGGCTGCCAGAGCCGCAGTTCGAGGGCCAGACCAAGGAGGTGCTCGGCACCCCCGCGGTGCGCGCCATCGTGGCCGCGGTGATCAACAAGACCATGACCGAACGGTTCACCTCGACCAAGCGGGACGACAAGACCCAATCGGCCGTGGTGCTGGACAAGATCGTGGCCGAGATGAAATCCCGCATCTCCGCCCGCGCCCACAAGGAGACCCAGCGGCGCAAGAACGCCCTGGAAAGCTCCTCGTTGCCGGCGAAGCTGGTGGACTGCCGCAGCAACGATGTGGCCCTGAGTGAGCTGTTCATCGTGGAGGGTGACTCGGCGCTCGGCACCGCGAAGTTGGCCAGGGACAGCGAACATCAGGCGCTGCTGCCTATCAGGGGCAAGATCCTCAATGTGCAGAAGGCGTCGGTCTCCGACATGCTCTCCAACCTGGAGTGTGCCTCGATCATCCAGGTCATCGGCGCCGGCTCCGGCCGCAGCTTCGACCTGTCCGCCGCCCGCTACGGCAAGGTCATCATCATGGCGGATGCCGACGTCGACGGTGCGCACATCCGCACGTTGCTGCTCACCCTGTTCTTCAGGTACATGCGCCCGATGATCGAAGCCGGCCGGATCTTCGCGGCCGTGCCCCCGTTGCACAGGGTCGTCGTGATGAACCCGGGCAGCAAACCCAACGAGACCATCTACACCTATTCCGAAGCAGAGCTGCAGGGTGTGCTCGCGGCGCTCAAGAAGAGCGGCAAACGCTTTCAGGACCCCATCCAACGGTACAAGGGACTGGGCGAAATGGATGCCGACCAGTTGGCCACCACCACGATGGAACGGGCCCACCGCACTCTGCGCCGGGTCAGGGTCGCCGACGCCGAAATGGCCGGCAAGGTCTTCGAACTGCTGATGGGCAACGACGTCGCCCCGCGCAAGGAGTTCATCATCGAAAGCTCCGACAAGCTCAGCCGCGACCGCATCGACGTCTGACCGGGCCCGACTGTTCCCGAAGCGGACTTCTGCGTCCGGTGTGCCGGACGCAGAAGTCCGAATGGGCAACAGTTACGGGCGTGAGCCGGGCCGCGTCGGGGGCCGCGGTCAGCGTGGCGCGGCGGTGAAGACGGTGCTGGGCAGATCCCGGTCGCCGTCGGCGAGGCCCCGAACAATTCGGGTGCACACGGCCACGGGGTCGAGGCCGATGG
The DNA here is from genome assembly GCF_035984795.1 of Cryobacterium sp. MP_3.1. Taxonomy (NCBI): domain Bacteria; kingdom Bacillati; phylum Actinomycetota; class Actinomycetes; order Micrococcales; family Microbacteriaceae; genus Cryobacterium; species Cryobacterium sp. MP_3.1. Next base: position 75,295 of record NZ_JAXCHV010000001.1, read on the forward strand.
GCAAGGGCGGCGCCGTGCCGCTGATCGGATGGCTGGACAGCGCCGTCTCGGTGTGCCCGGGCCGCGCGTCGATGACCCGGATGCCCGCCCGCCGCAGTTCCCGGCCGGCCGCAGTGCCGAAGGCGGCCAGGGCTGCCTTGGACGCCGAGTATGCCGCGAGATTGGCGGTCGGGCTCTCACTGACCACCCCGCTGAGGGTGAGGAAGAACGGTGCGCGGCCGGCGGCGGCCGAGGCCGCGAGCGGCCCGTGGGCGGCCTGCAGCAGCAGCATGGGCGCGGTGGTGTTCACGGCGAAGAGCCGGGCGATGGTGTCTCCGGTCAACTCAGAAGCGGGGCCGAAGGCGACGACACCCGCGGCGACCACGATCCCGTCAAGGTGGCCGGTCACCGTGACCGCCACGTCGACGAGGCGCCGGACGGCGGCGGGATCGGTGAGGTCCGCGGCGATGACGGCGCCGGGCAGTCCGAGTTCGGCGATGGCGGCGGGGTCACGGGCGCTGAGCACCAGGGTTGCTCCGGCGTCGGACAGCTGCCGGGCGATCTCCCGGCCGAGTCCGCCCGTGGCGCCGACGACGAGGATTGTGGAACCGTGGAGTTCGGGCATGTTTCACCCTACTGCGGGCGTCCCGACCGTGGCTGAAACACGGTCAGGAAACGAACGGCGCTCGGAGAGCCCGTCAGCCGATACCCGAACCGATCGAGCCGACGACGGCGTCCAACATGGTCCCGGAAGCGTCGCGTCGCGCCCCGGTGTCCGGCAGGGTCCGGGGAGAGCCCTCGACGCCGAGTGCGCGGGCGGGTGCCGCGCCCACCCAGGCCACAGCGAGGACGTCTTCGCCCTTGAGGAAGCGGTGCGAGCGCACCCCACCGGTGGCTCGGCCTTTGGCGGGGAACTCGGTGAAGGCCGACACCTTGGCGCTGCCTGGATCCGTTCCCGGCAGGGTCTGGCTTCCGGAGGCGATCGTCGCCACCACGGCGTCCTCGGCGGCGTCGGCCGGCAGGCTCGTGAAGAACACCACCCGGGCGTCCGGGCCCAGCTTGATGCCCGCCATCCCGCCGGCCGTCCGGCCCTGCGGGCGCACCGTCGATGCGGGGAACCGCAACAGCTGGGCATCGGAGGCGACGAAGACCAGCTCGTCGTCCTCCGCACCCTGGACGGCGCCGACGACCTCGTCTCCGGCCTTGAGCGCGATGATCTCGAAGTCGGGCTTGTTCGCCCAGTCGTTCGGGGTGACCCGCTTGACGATGCCCTGCCGGGTGCCGAGCGCGATGGCGCGTTCGCTGTCCAGAGAGACCAGGGCACGGACCACCTCACCGCCGCTGCCCAGCGAGAGGTAGTCGCGCACCCGCACACCGGCCGCCAACTGGATCGAGGTGGGTGGCAGCACGGGCAGGTCGACGGGGGAGAAGCGGATGAGTCGGCCGCGATTGGTCACGGCACCGATCTCCGAACGGCTGGTGGTGTCCAGCGCCGAGAGCACAGCGTCGTGCTTGCTGCGGCGGTGCGCCGGTGTGATGCGTTCGGTCTGGTCGTCGCCGGGCTGCGGTAGGTCCACCCTGGCGATGCGGCCCGTGCTGCTCAGATAGACCCGGGTGGGGGAGTCTGAAACCTCCAGCACGGCCGTCTTCCGCGCCGAGGCGCCGGCGATGCTCGGACGTGCCTCGGTGAGCAGCGTGCGTCGCGGGGTGCCGAACCTGTCGGAGATGGTGGCCAGCTCGTCGGAGACCAGAGTGCGGATGGCCTGCTTGCTGGCGAGCAGGGCTTCCAACTCCTTGATCTCGGCGAGCAGCTGGTCTCGCTCAGTTTCCAATTCGATGCGGGAGAACCTGGTGAGCCGGCGCAGCCGCAGCTCGAGGATGTACTCGGCCTGCAGCTGGCTGAGGTCGAACACGTCGATGAGCCGGGTGCGGGCCTGCTCGGTGTCGTCGCTGGCGCGAATCACCTGGATGACCTCGTCGATGTCGAGGATCGCGATGAGCAGGCCCTCGACCAGGTGCAGGCGTTCGCGGCGTCGGGCCAGCCTGTACGCGGAACGCCGGGTGACGACCTCGACGCGGTGGTTGACGTACACCTGCAGCAGTTCGACCAGGCCCAGCGTCTGCGGACCGCCGTCGACGAGAGCGACGGCGTTGATGTTGAAGGAGTCCTCCAGCGGGGTCACCCTGTACAACTGCTCGAGCACGGCCTCCGGGCTGAAACCGGTCTTGATGCCGATCACCAGGCGCAGACCCTTGGTGCGGTCGGTGAGGTCGGTGACGTCAGAGATGCCGCTGAGCTTCTTGGAGTTGACGCCGTCCTTGATCTTCTCGATCACCCGTTCGGGTCCGACCAGGTAGGGCAGCTCGCTGACGACGAGCCCGGCCTTGCGGGCGGTGATCGCCTCGACCGACACCTTGGCCCTGGTCTTGAAGCTGCCGCGCCCGGTCAGGTAGGCATCCTTGATGCCGGCCAGGCCGACGATGGTGCCGCCGGTGGGCAGGTCAGGGCCCGGCACGAACTCCATGAGCTCGTCGAGGGTCGCACGCGGGTGGGCGAGCAGGTGCCGGGCGGCACCGATGACCTCGACGAGGTTGTGCGGGGCCATGTTGGTGGCCATGCCCACCGCGATGCCGCTGGCCCCGTTCACGAGCAGGTTGGGGTACGCCGCCGGCAGCACGTCGGGCTGGGTGAGCTGATTGTCGTAGTTGGGCACAAAGTCGACGACGTCTTCATCGAGGTGTTCGGTCATCGCCAGTGCCGGTGCCGCCAGGCGCGCCTCGGTGTACCGGGGCGCAGCGGGGCCGTCGTCGAGCGAACCGAAGTTGCCGTGCCCGTCGATGAGCGGTACCCGCAGCGTGAAGGCCTGGGCCATCCGCACCATGGCGTCGTAGATGGCCGTGTCGCCGTGCGGGTGCAGCTTTCCCATCACCTCGCCGACGACGCGCGCCGACTTCACGTGCCCGCGGTCGGGCCTCAGGCCCATCTCGCTCATCTGGTACAGGATGCGGCGCTGCACAGGCTTGAGGCCGTCCCTGGCGTCCGGGAGAGCTCGGGAGTAGATCACCGAATAGGCGTACTCGAGGAACGACCCCTGCATCTCCGTCGACACATCGACGTCTTCGATGCGCTCGGTGGACGCGGCGGGCCCCTGGTTGGCTGACACTGTCTTGTCTGAGCGGCTCATTCGTAGATTCTGCTGTGTGGTGCATGTCGGCGGAACCGGGAGCACCAGGCTGATGCGCACGGACCTGCGCTGAGGAAACCTGCGGCCGGGTCTATGTCAGACTGGGCCAGATGCCCCCTATGTTACCGGTCCGGCCCTTCAGCGCCGTTCGCCTTGCCGACGTTTTGACAAGTTCGCTGGCCTCGCTCCGGTCCCAGCCGAACCCGCTCGGGCTCCCGCCCGCGGGTAAGGCCTTGGTGCTCCTCGCGGACGGTCTCGGGATGAGCAACCTGCGAGCTCGCGCCGGGCACGCCCGGTTCCTCACCTCGCATCTGGCCAAGACCGACGTCGTTGACGGGGTGTTCCCGGCCACGACCGCCGCGGGCATCGCCTCGCTGACCACCGGGGTCGCGCCGGGCACCCACGGGCTGGTCGGCTACAAGGTGCTCGACGCGGCCAACGACAGGGTCGTCAACCAGCTCACGGGCTGGGACGAGCGGATGGAGCCGCACAGCTGGCAGAACCAGCCGACGGTCTTCGACACGGCCGCGGAGACGGGGATCCCCAGCTTCGCCGTCGGCCCCAAGAGGTTCACGGATTCCGGCTTCAGCCGGGCCGTGCTTCGCGGTGCCGGCTACGTGCCGGCCGAGACCATCGGCGCGCGGTTCGACGCGGCGCGGGCGATTTTCGACGCCGAACCTACGGCCCTGATCTACCTGTACGTGCCCGAACTGGACATCAACGCGCACGCCCACGGCTGGGAATCCGCGAGGTGGTTGGCGCAGCTGGAAAACCTCGACGCCGAAACGGCCCGGTTCGCCGCCACCCTGCGCCCGGACGAGGCCATGATCGTCACGGCCGACCACGGCGTCGTGGATGTTCCGGCGGCCAAGCAGGTCCTTTTCGACACCGTGCCGGACCTCGTCGCCGGGGTGCGCCACATCGGCGGTGACCCGCGCTGCCTGCAGCTGTACACCGAGGCCGGCGTCGACGCCGACGCGCTGGCCGAAACCTGGCGTGCCGTCGAGGGCGAACGCGCCTGGATCTTCACCCGGAGCGAGGCCGTGGCCGCGGGACTGTTCGGTGCGGTGCGCGACGACGCCGCGGCACGGATCGGCGACGTCATCGTGGCCGCCCGGAAGCTGATCGCGTACTACGACTCCCGGGAACCCAATCAGTCCGCGCGCAGCATGGTCGGCCAGCACGGCTCCCTGACCGATGAGGAACTGCGTGTACCGGTCATCAGGTTGGGCGCATACCGGCGTTGACCCGATGCACGCAAAAACCCCTCGGAGCCGGCTCCGAGGGGTTTTTTCGTGTTGTCGTGGATCAGGCCGGGTACTGGCCGCGCTTCACCTGGGGCTTCGGCAGGCGCATGACCCGCAACTGCAGGGCTCGCATGGCCGCATACCAACGGACCTTCTCGGCCCGGTCGGCGCCGAACTTGGCCTCGACCTTCTTGGTGAGGATGAAACCGAGCACTATGCAGTCCGCGATCGCGACCAGGAAGAAGGCCCAGAGAGCGAGGATGCCATACGTCTGAACTGACGGATCCGGGAAGAAGGTGAGCAGGATGACCAGGAACATCACCGGGATCATGAACTCGCCCACGTTGAATCTGGCGTCGATGTAGTCACGGGCGAAACGCTTCTGCGGTCCACGCTCGCGCACTGGGAGGTACTTGTCGTCACCGGCGGCCATGCCCAGACGAGCCCTCTCACGGGCCTCGGCGGACTTCGCCCGCGCCTGCTTGGCGGCCAGTTTGCGGTCGTCCGGAACCAACGGGCGTTTGTTCGCGGCCTCCTGCACACGGCGGCTCGGCGTGGGCTGGCCCTTGCGCGTCGACTGACCGGCCAGACGGGACTTCGTCTCGTCGGCGGATTCGATCGACGGTTCTGCGCCGGGATTTACAGGTTGCTTAGCCACATCAGTTCCTTGCAGTTAGGTTGCCTTAAGATTACTCGCATGACGGATACCGCGGACACAGCAGCAGCAACCACCCAGCAAGTCGCAGCACACTCCCGTGAATCGGCGCTGCGGAACGCCGTCGAACGCGAGCTCCCGCGGACGGTCGCCGACCTGTGCGCGCTCGTGCGGATCCCCTCGGTGTCCTGGGCCGCATTCGATCGCGATCACGTGCGCGCCAGCGCCGACGCCGTCGCCGAGCTGGTGCGGGAGATCGGGATCTTCGACACCGTCACGGTCACGCAGGCCGGCATCCCCGGTACCGACGAACTCGGACAGCCCGCCATCCTCGCGACCCGCCCGGCCAAGAACGGCCGCCCCACGGTTCTGCTTTACGCCCACCACGACGTGCAGCCTCCCGGGCTCGACGACGCGTGGGACTCGCCGCCCTTCGAACCGACCCTGCGCGGGGACCGCCTGTACGGCCGCGGCGCCGCGGACGACAAGGCCGGCGTGATGGCGCACGTCGCCGCATTGCGCGCACTGCTCGCGGCCACCGACGGGGACCTCGACCTCGGCCTGGCCCTCTTCATCGAGGGCGAGGAGGAATTCGGCAGCCGCTCCTTCGCCACTTTCCTCACCGAGAACCGGGAGGCGCTCCGCGCCGACGCTATCGTCGTCGCCGACTCGAACAACTGGGACATCGACACTCCTGCCATCACCATCGGGCTGCGCGGCAACGTGACCTTCAGGCTCACCGTGAGCACGTTGGCGCACGCCTCGCACTCCGGAATGTTCGGCGGCGCCGTACCGGACGCCATGATGGCGACCATCAAGCTGCTGGGCACCCTGTACGCCGCAGACGGGTCCGTGGCGATCAGCGGTCTGACCAGTCACGACGCGCCGACGCCGCCGTACGATGAATCCGCGCTGCGAGCGGAGACCGGCCTGCTCGACGGAGTCTCCCCGATCGGACACGGATCCATCCTCAGCCGCATCTGGTCCCAGCCCGCGCTGACGGTGACCGGAATCGACGCTCCCACCGTCGCCAATGCGTCCAACACCCTGACGCCCGCGGTCAGCGTGCAGATCAGCGTGCGCATCGCGCCCGGCCAGTCCGCCAGGGAAGCTGCCGGCGTGATCGAGGCGCATCTGCGTGCACACGCACCGTTCGGGGCCCACCTCGCCATCGACGACCTGGACACCGGAGAACCGTTCTTGGTCGACACCGGCGGGTGGGCCGTGGCGGAGACCCGCCTGGCCATGACGGCCGGCTGGGGCGTGGAGCCCGTCGACATCGGTGTGGGCGGGTCGATCCCGTTCATTGCGGACCTGGTCCGGGAGTTCCCGGAAGCGCAGATCCTCGTGACCGGTGTCGAAGACCCGGATTCCCGGGCGCACAGCCCCAACGAGTCGCTGCACCTGGGCGTCTTCAAGCGGGCCGTGCTCAGTGAGGCCTTCCTCCTGGGCCGCCTGAACGACCGCACCGGCCACTGACCCCACCACTGGGCCTGAGACGGCGTCCGCGTCATCAGCCCGCTCACGGCCCGGGCGGATACACTAGGTACAGATTCGCCGGCGGACCCCATGTGCGTGGGATGCTCACCGACGCGAAACCGGATAATACCGAGGAGCACCATGACCGACACGATCGAAACCAGCACCATTGCCCACGGCGTCGGTCTCACCGACGTCGCCGCCGCGAAGGTGCGCAGCCTGCTCGCCCAGGAAGGCCGCGAAGACCTTCGACTGCGCGTCGCCGTGCAGCCCGGCGGCTGTTCAGGCCTGATCTACCAGTTGTACTTCGACGAGCGCACCCTCGAGGGTGACGCCGTCATGGACTACGACGGTGTCGAGGTCGTCGTCGACAAGATGAGCGTCCCGTATCTCGAGGGTGCGTCCATCGACTTCGAGGACACCATCCAGAAGCAGGGCTTCACCATCGACAACCCGAATGCCGGCGGCAGCTGCGCCTGTGGGGACTCCTTCAACTAACGCGCGATCATAAAAAAAGGAGACCGTCCACTGGATGGTCTCCTTTTTGCATACCCGGGTCGGGTCCCACCGTCGTCGGCGCTTCTGCCTCAAAACCGCTCAGGACGGGCCCTTCGACCCTGTTGTCATTCCCCGATCGGAGCGGAGAATTGCGACGGGTCCGTCGCTCGTGCACTCGGGTGCGACCGGCGCGGAGTAAGCTAAAGATGATAAACGCACTTCCTGTGTAGTGCCTTCACGTCTTTCCGAAAGGTCACCGGTGCTCAAAAACCGCCGTCTCCGATGGGCCGTCATACCGGTCGCAGCAACGCTAGCCATTGTCCTCGCCGGATGCACCCAGGCTCAGCTCAACGGGTACCTGCCCGGTTTCGAGGAGGGCGAGTCCCCGGTAACCAACAACACCGAGCGTGTGTCCGGTCTGTGGACCACCTCATGGATCGTGCTGCTCATTGTCGGCCTGATCACCTGGGGCCTCACGATCTGGTCCGTCGTCGTCTACCGTCGGCGCAAGGGCCAAACCGGACTCCCGGTGCAGCTGCGGTACAACATGCCGATCGAGATCTTCTACACGATCGTCCCGCTCATCCTCGTGCTGGGCTTCTTCGCCTTCACGGCTCGGGACCAGAACGCCATCGAGGCACGGTTCGACGAGCCTGACCTGCAGATCGAAGCGATCGGCAAGCAGTGGGCCTGGGACTTCAACTACGTCACCGACGATGTCTTCACTCAGGGGATTCAGGGACAGCCCGACCTCGAGGGTGAGAAGGGCGCGCTGGTCGAGTCCGAGATCCCCACGCTCGTCCTGCCGGTCGGCAAGAAGATCGAGATCGCGCTGGAAGCGCGCGACGTCATCCACTCCTTCTGGGTCATCGACTTCCTCTACAAGAAGGACATGATCCCGGGTAAGACCAACTACATGTCGGTCATCCCCGAACGCGTCGGCACCTACGCCGGCAAATGCGCCGAGCTCTGCGGCGAGTACCACTCGTTGATGCTCTTCAACGTGGAGGTCGTCTCCGAGGCCGACTACGAGGCCTATGTCGACTCCCTGCGCGCCGCCGGCAACGACGGCCAGGTCGACAGCGAATACGACCGCAACTTGAACCAACCAGGCACCGATGCCCCGACGGCTGAGGAAGGCAACTAGACCATGAGCACCACCACAGCTCCCGCCGGCGCTCCGGCAGCGTCCTCGGCCGCCCGGCCGACCGGCGTTGACCGCAAGGGCAACATCGTCGTTCGGTGGATCACCTCCACCGACCACAAGGTCATCGGGTACATGTACCTGATCACCTCGTTCATCTATTTCTGCCTCGGTGGGGTGATGGCGCTCGTGATGCGCGCCCAGCTCTTCGAACCCGGACTGCAGATCGTGCAGACCAAGGAGCAGTACAACCAGCTCTTCACGATGCACGGCACCATCATGCTGCTGATGTTCGCGACACCACTGTTCTTCGGCTTCGCGAACGCGCTGATGCCGCTCCAGATCGGTGCACCCGACGTCGCGTTCCCGCGACTCAACGCGTTCTCCTTCTGGCTGTTCTTCTTCGGCAGCCTGATCGCGGTCGGCGGCTTCCTCACCCCGCAGGGAGCGGCGTCGTTCGGCTGGTTCGCCTACCAACCGCTGGCGAGCACGACGTTCTCGCCAGGGGTCGGCGGTAATCTGTGGATGGTCGGCCTGGGGCTCTCGGGCTTCGGCACGATCCTCGGTGGCGTGAACTTCATCACCACCATCATCACCATGCGTGCCCCCGGCATGACGATGTTCCGGATGCCGATCTTCACCTGGAACACCCTCGTCACCTCGCTGCTGATTCTGATGGCGTTCCCGGTTCTCGCCGCCGCCATGCTCGCGGCCGCCAGCGACCGGATCTTCCTCTCGCACATCTACGACCCGGCCAATGGTGGTGCCATCCTCTGGCAGCACCTGTTCTGGTTCTTCGGTCACCCCGAGGTGTACATCATCGCCCTGCCGTTCTTCGGCATCGTGTCCGAGGTGTTCCCGGTCTTCAGCCGGAAGCCGATCTTCGGGTACAAGACCCTGATCTACGCGACCATCTCCATCGCGGCGCTGTCCGTGACGGTGTGGGCGCACCACATGTACGTGACCGGCTCGGTCCTGTTGCCGTTCTTCTCCCTGATGACGATGCTCATCGCGGTTCCGACCGGCGTGAAGATCTTCAACTGGATCGGCACGATGTGGCGGGGTTCGCTCACCTTCGAGACCCCCATGCTCTGGGCCATCGGCTTCCTCATCACCTTCACCTTCGGCGGACTGACCGGCGTCATCCTGGCCTCACCGCCGCTGGACTTCCACGTGTCAGACACCTACTTCGTGGTTGCCCACTTCCACTACGTGGTCTTCGGCACGGTCGTCTTCGCCATGTTCAGCGGGTTCTACTTCTGGTGGCCCAAGTGGACCGGCAAGATGCTCAACGAACGCCTCGGCAAGTGGCACTTCTGGCTCCTGTTCATCGGTTTCCACACCACCTTCCTCGTGCAGCACTGGCTCGGCGTGGTGGGCATGCCCCGCCGTTACGCGTCCTACCTGCCCGACGACGGGTTCACCTGGATGAACCAGCTCTCGACCGTCGGCTCGATGATCCTCGCGATCTCGATGATCCCGTTCTTCCTGAACGTGTACGTCACCGCCCGAACGGCTCCGAGGGTCACAGTGAACGACCCGTGGGGCTACGGCGCCTCCCTGGAGTGGGCGACGTCCTGCCCGCCGCCGCGCCACAACTTCACGTCGATCCCGCGTATCCGCTCCGAGCGTCCCGCATTCGACCTGAACCACCCGGAGGTCGGTATGCCCGTCGGCATCGGTCCGGCAAAGGACGCCCCGGATGCTCCCACCTATGACGCAGGATCGGAAAAGGTTAAGTAGATGAAAGCCAATGTCAACCTCTACTGGATCCTGACCGGATTCCTCGCGCTGGTAGCAGTCGCGTACGTCGTGTGGGGCCTCGTCGATCCGAGCCAGGGTCGAATCGAGTGGGTCGGAGCCTTCGCGATCTCCCTCTGCGCCCTGCTCGTGGCGTTCATCGCGTTCTACCTCTCTCGCGTCTACAAGGCGCAGGGCGGCGAACTTCCCGAAGACATGCTCGACGCCAACATCGATGACGGCGACCCCGAGCTGGGCTTCTTCAGCCCGTGGAGCTGGTGGCCGATCATGCTCGCGGCCAGCGCGGCACTGTTGTTCCTGGGACTGGCCGTTGGCTTCTGGATCTCCTTCATCGCCGTCGGCATCGGCGTGATCAGCCTCGTCGGCTGGGTCTACGAGTACTACCGCGGACTCTTCGCCCGCTAGGCCCCCGCCACCGCACGACACAGCGCCAGTGACCTTCGGGTCACTGGCGCTGTGTCGTGCAGCGATGCTCAGTCCAGCGAGCGGCGGAACCCGAGGAGCCGGAACGCCACGGTGACCTCGGTCGACCCCGGCGGTCCGGCGGGGTCTCCGGGGTCTGTGGATGAAATGTGGTGCGAGGACGGGCCCATGCCGATGAGGGCGGCCACGTCGTCGGGGGAGAGCACCAGGACCTTGGAGAGGTCTGCCGTGGATTCCAGGTGAAAGCCCGGCGCCAGGCTGGCGACCAGGTCATCGGTCTTGTTCCCGTGCACGTCCAGGGCCAGGCCGGCGGCGCGCAGCTCCTGGAGATGACTGGGGTGCGGCACCACAACGGCGAGGAGTGCTCCGGGAGCCAGGATGCGATGGAACTCGGCCGGATTCCGGGGAGCGAACACGTTGACGGCGACGTCGGCGGCCCCGTCCCGGATCGGCAGCGGCGACCAGACATCCGCGACGAGTCCATCCGTGGTCGAGTGAGGATCGGTCAGACCAGCTCGGACGGTTCGTGCGACCGCGGCCGCTGACAGGTCCATGGCCAGCGCCGCGACGCCCGTGGTAGGAGACGGCGGGGAACCGGGGGAGCGGCCGGCGGAGGCGGCGTGCAGGGCCCCCCGGAGGTAATAGCCGGTGCCGCAGCCGATGTCGATGACTCGGTGCGGGGATTCGGCGGCGACGAGAGCGCTGAGGGCGTCGCGGAGCTCGGTGTACCAGCCGCGTTCCAAGAAGGCGTCGCGGGCGTCCAGCATCCCGGCGGAATCGCCGATGAGTTTGCGTGAACCGACCATGAGGGACGCGAAGCCGCGCCGGTTCGTGTCGAAACGGTGGCCGGTGCTGCAGGCGAGAACCCGGTCGCCGGCCGGGACGAGGTCGCCCAAACAGTTCGGGCACCGCAGCCACTCAGACAGAGTCTGGAGTGGGTGCGGTGCCCGAACCGATTCGGCTGAGGAACTAGTGGTGATCGCCGTGGCTTTCTTCGAGTTCCTTGGTCCCGACCGGGGCAATCCGATCTTCGAAGAACCAGCGGGACAGGCCGGCACGAACACGCTGAACGGGGGACACCTTGCCCTGGGCGTTCGGAGTCAACTCGAGCGGCTTGTAGTTGGTGTAGCTGACCAACTTCCAACGCTCGTACTCGTCGACGGGCTGGTGCACCTCGATGTACTCGCCGCCGGGCAGACGGACGATGCGACCGGACTCGTAGCCGTGCAGGACAATCTCCCGGTCCTTCTTCTGCAGCGCCAGGCACACCCGCTTGGTGATGAAGTAGGCGATGAACGGGCCGAGGATCACGACGGCCTGAAGGGTGTGAATGACACCCTCCATGGTCACCGAGAAGTGCGTGGCGATGATGTCCGAGGACGCCGCCGCCCACAGGCCGGCGTAGAACGTGACACCCGCGGCGCCGATGGCCGTGCGGGTCGGCGCGTTGCGCGGACGGTCCAGGATGTGGTGCTCGCGCTTGTCACCGGTGATCCACGCTTCGAGGAACGGGTACAGCAGGACAACGCCGATGAACATGCCGAGGCCCACCAGGGGGATCAGGATGTTGAACGACCAGGTGCCGCCCAGACCAACCCATTCCAGTCCCGGCGGAATCAACCGGAGGGCGCCGTCGGCAAAGCCGATGTACCAGTCCGGCTGGGTCCCGGCGGACACCGGTGAGGGGTCGTACGGTCCGTAGTTCCAGATCGGGTTGATCGTGAAGAACGATGCCATCAGCATCACGACGCCGAAGACGATGAAGAAGAATCCACCGGCCTTGGCGGCGTAGACCGGGAGAACCGGGTAGCCGACGACGTTCGTGTCCGTGCGGCCCGCTCCGGGGTACTGGGTGTGCTTGTGCACCACGACGAAGAGCAGGTGCAGCGCGATCAAGGCGACGATGATCGCAGGAAGCAGCAGGATGTGAAGCGAATACAGTCGACCGACGATGTCGGTGCCCGGGAACTCGCCGCCGAACAGCAGGAACGAGATCCAGGTTCCGACGACGGGGATGCCCTTGACCATGCCGTCGATGATCCGCAGGCCGTTTCCGGAAAGCAGGTCGTCGGGCAGGGAGTAGCCGGTGAAGCCCTCAGCCATAGCAAGGATGAACAGGACGAAGCCGATCACCCAGTTCAGCTCGCGAGGCTTGCGGAAGGCGCCGGTGAAGTAGATGCGCAGCATGTGGAGTCCGATGGATGCCACGAACAGCAGCGCAGCCCAGTGGTGTACCTGACGCATCAGCAGGCCGCCGCGCACGTCGAAGGAGATGTCCAGCGAGGATGCCATGGCCACCGACATCTCCACGCCCTTGAGAGGCACGTAGGAGCCTTCGTAGTGCACTTCGGCCATCGAGGCCTGGAAGAAGAAGGTCAGGAACGATCCGGACAGCAGGATGATGACGAAGCTGTACAGCGCCACCTCACCGAGCAGGAAGGACCAGTGGTCGGGGAAGATCTTGCGACCCAGTTCCTTGACCGCGGTGGAGATGCTGGTGCGCTCGTCTATGTAGTTCGCCGCGGCGCCGGTGAAGCCACCGGACTTCTTCGACTCGGCGGGTTTCATATCGGTTGTGGTACTCACTGTCGCTCCCAAAAGCTCGGTCCGACCGGTTCAAGGAAATCGCTCTGCGCGATGAGGTACCCCTCGGAGTCCACGGCGATGGGCAGCTGCGGAAGGGCTCGTTTGGCGGGTCCGAAGATGACTTTCGCCTGGTCGGCCACGTTGAACTGTGACTGGTGGCAGGGGCAGAGGAGGTGGTGCGTCTGCTGTTCGTACAGGCCGACGGGGCAGCCGACGTGTGTGCAGATCTTGGAGTACGCGACGATCCCGTCGTAGGACCAGCTGGCCCGCTCGGGAGTTTCGATGAGATCCTCGGGCTTCATGCGCACGAGGATCACCACAGCCTTGGCCTTCTCTTCGAGACGGCCGTGCTCAAGATCCATCAGGCCCTCGGGGATCACCGCGAACGACGAACCCAGGGTGACGTCTGAGGCCTTGATCGGCGCACCGGACGGGTCCAGGGCCAGCCTGGTGCCCTTCTCCCACATGGTCTGCTTGAGGAGGGCGACGGGATCCTGGTCCATCGGGGCGAGCCCGCGGAACAGAACGACGGCGGGGAGCGGGAAGACCACGAGGGCCCCGATGAGGCTGTTGCGAATCACGGCGCGTCGGCCGATGCCGGACTCCGTGTTGGCTTCCTGGAAGATCTCGACCGCGCGGGCGCGGGTCTCGTCGCTGCCCCGGACCGGGTGACGCTCGTCCACGCCCTCCTCGTCGTGCATCAGCGCCTTGCCCCAGTGCACCGCACCGATGCCCAGCGCCAGCAGCGCCAACGCGAGCCCGATCCCGATGAACAGGTTGTTCAGCCGCACGGAGCCCGGGTCCTCGGGGACGATCGGGAAGATGATGTACGCCGCGATGGCGAAGATGCTGCCGACGATCGACAGGTAGAACAGGGTGTACACCGTGCGCTCGGCGCGCTTCTCGGCGCGCGGGTCGAGGTCGGTGATCCGGGGACGGTGCGGCGGGAAGCCGGGGTTGGCCACGGCGTCGCGGGCGACGACGGCGGTGCCGACGGCGGCCGTGACGTGCTCGACACTCGAGGAGTCGGCAGCGGTCAGATCCTTTCCGCTGGTCTCATCGCTGGCCATTGTTCTCCTTCGTGGGCGCTGTCTGTGCTGGGTGTGTCATTGCCGGTTGCCGATCAATTCGATTTCGCCGTGATCCACACGGTCAGGGCCACGATGGCACCCAGACCGAAGATCCAGAGGAAGAGGCCTTCGGACACCGGTCCGAGGGATCCGAGGGCGAATCCACCCGGCGACGGGTTGTTCTCGATGTACTTGAGGTAGGTGATGATGTCGCGCTTGTCTTCCGGCGAGACGTTCATGTCGTTGAACACCGGCATGTTCTGCGGGCCGGTGATCATGGCCTCGTAGATGTGCTGCGGGGTGACGCCGTCCAGCGCGGGAGCGTACTTGCCCTCGGTGAGCGCGCCGCCTGCTCCGGCGACGTTGTGGCACATGGCGCAGTTGATCCGGAACAGCTCGGCGCCGGCGGCGGCGTCGCCCTCGGCATCCAGGTATTCGGCTTCGGGGATGGCGGGGCCGGGGGCGAGGGATGCGACATAGGCGACGAGAGCCGCGGTCTGCTCCTCGGTGAACTGCACAGGCTTGACGATGGCCTGCGGGCCGTTGGCCTGCATGGGCATGCGCCCGGTGCCGACCTGGAAGTCGACGGACGCGGCGCCCACTCCGATCAGGCTGGGACCGGTGCCGGTTCCGTCGGCGCTGAGGCCGTGGCAGGTCGCGCAGTTCGCGGCGAAGAGCTTCTCGCCCTCGCTGACGGTCTGCTGCGACGCCGTTTCGGTCTGCGCGGTGGCCGTGCTGGTGCTGATCATCGCGTACGCGCCGCCGGTGAAGAGCAGGCCGATCGCGATCAGGGCGACGCTGGCCAGAGGGCTGCGCCGACCGGTGCGACGGGTGCGGCCGTTGGTAGGTTTCTGAGTCCTGGGCATACTGTGTGTGTCCGCTCCTGCTTGTTATTTAAGAACGTAGATGACCAGGAAGAGCCCGATCCACACGACGTCGACGAAATGCCAGTAGTACGAGACCACGATGGCGCTGGTGGCTTCCTTGTGACCGAAGTTCTTGACCGCGAAACCGCGACCGATCACGAGGAGGAAGGCAATGAGTCCGGCGGTCACGTGGATGCCGTGGAATCCGGTGGTGAGGTAGAACGCCGAGCCGTAGGCGTTGGACGCGAGGGTGACGCCCTCCGACACGAGGGTCGCGTACTCGAGGACCTGGCCGGAGACGAAGATGGCGCCGAGGGCATAGGTGAGGAAGAACCACTCGACCATGCCCCACTGGCTGGGCTTCCACCCGGTGGACCTGGCCTGCAGGCGCTCGGCAGCGAAGACGCCGAACTGGCAGGTGATCGAGGAGGAGACCAGGATCAGGGTGTTCACCAGGGCGAAGACGAAGTTGTGTTTTTCCGTCTCGAACTGCCACAGCTCCGGGGAGGTGGACCGCAACGTGAAGTAGATGGCGAAGAGGCCAGCGAAGAACATGACCTCACTGCCCAGCCAGACAATGGTGCCAACCGCCACGCTGTTGGGCCTGTTAACTACGGGAATGGTCGCCCGGGGAGTAATTGAGGTCGTCGTCACTATTCCATTATGACCGATTCCTCCACAGGTTTTTCTCAAGGTGAAGTGCCATAAGACCCTAATGTGAAAATTGGTATCCCCAACCGAGGCCTGACGACGCCGAAATACCGGTCGGGGGAGCGCCGGCGCTTAAGATTGGGCCATGCTCGAATCCCAGTCTTGGCCCGCCGTTCTTGATGCCCTCCTGCGTAGAGAGGACCTGAGCGTCGCCGATGCGGCGTGGAGCATGGAACGCATCATGCTCGGCGAGGCCAGCCCGGCTCAGCTGGCCGGATTCCTGGTGGCTTTGCGCGCCAAGGGCGAGACGGTCGATGAAATCGTCGGTTTCCGCGACGCGATCCTCGACCACGCGGTTCCGCTGAACGTCGACTCGATGGGGCTGGACATCGTCGGCACCGGGGGAGACCGGTTCGGGACCGTGAACGTCTCGACCATGGCGTCGATAGTGTGCGCGGCAACCGGTGTGCCGGTGATCAAACACGGGAATCGGGCGGCCAGTTCGGCATCGGGTTCGTCGGACGTGCTTGCGGCGCTGGGCATCGACCTGACCCTGTCGGCCGGCGCCGTGGCCTCGATTCTGGCGGCC
Organism: Cryobacterium sp. MP_3.1; assembly: GCF_035984795.1. Taxonomy (NCBI): domain Bacteria; kingdom Bacillati; phylum Actinomycetota; class Actinomycetes; order Micrococcales; family Microbacteriaceae; genus Cryobacterium; species Cryobacterium sp. MP_3.1. The sequence goes on from NZ_JAXCHV010000001.1 coordinate 91,428, forward strand.
ACCGGCATCACCTTCGCCTATGCTGCCGCGTTCCACCCCGGTTTCCGGCATGCCGCCGCCGTTCGGTCCGAGCTGGGTATCCCCACGGTGTTCAACTTCCTCGGCCCTCTCGTCAACCCGGCCCGGCCGGAAGCTTCCGCCGTCGGTGTGGCCAACCTCGACAGGGTTCCTCTGTTCGTCGGGGTGTTCCAGACCCGCGGAGCGTCGGCGCTGGTGTTCCGCGGCGACGATGGCCTCGACGAACTCACCACGACCGGGCACAGCCACGTGTGGGAGGTGTCCAGGGGTCTGGTCACCGAGCACGACATCGACCCGCGCGATCTCGGCATCCCGCGGGCGACCATGAGCCAGCTGATCGGCGGTTCGCCGGAACACAACGCGGCAGTGGTGCACTCGGTCCTCGCCGGAGAGCAGGGACCGGTGCGGGACATCGTGCTGCTGAACGCGGCAGCGGGCCTGGTCGCCTACGACCTCGCCCACGATCCCGCTCAGTCCCAGGTCAGCATCCTTGACCGGTTCCGGGCGAAACTTGCCGTGGCCGCGCAGGCCGTCGACTCCGGCGCGGGAACCGCGAAACTCGCCGACTGGGTGCAGGCCAGCCGCGCCTGACCTGCACCACTGGGCGGTCTGACGGTTAGAGCACGTCCTCGTCGACCCAGTCGAAGGTCTTGGTGACGGCCTTCTTCCAGTTCCGCAGCTGCCGGGCGCTCTCGTCTGCGCTCAGCTTCGGTGTCCAGCGGCTGTCTTCCTGCCAGTTCGACCGCAGCTCGTCCAGGGTGCTCCAGAAGCCCACGGCCAGGCCTGCCGCGTACGCGGCGCCGAGCGCGGTGGTCTCCGCGACAACCGGGCGGATCACCGGCACACCGATGATGTCGGCCTGGAACTGCATCAGCAGGTTGTTCTTGATCATTCCGCCGTCGACCTTGAGCTCGGTCAGCGGCACCCCGGAGTCCGCGTTGACCGCGTCGAGGACCTCGCGGGTCTGGAAGGCCGTGGCCTCCAGCGCCGCCCGGGCGATGTGGCCCTTGTTCACGAACCGGGTCAGGCCCACCAGGGCGCCGCGCGCATCCGAACGCCAGTACGGTGCGAAGAGGCCGCTGAACGCCGGCACGAAGTAGGCGCCGCCGTTGTCATCGACCGTGGCGGCCAGGGTCTCGATCTCCTCAGACGACGTGATCATGCCCAGGTTGTCGCGCAGCCACTGCACCAGGGCGCCGGTGACGGCTATCGACCCCTCCAGCGCGTAGTGCGGTTCGGCGTCGCCGAGCTTGTAGCCCAGGGTGGTGAGCAGGCCGTTCTTGGAGTGGATGATGTCGGTGCCGGTGTTGAAGATCAGGAAGTTACCGGTGCCGTAGGTGTTCTTGGCCTCGCCCTGGTCGAACGCGGCCTGGCCGAAGGTGGCGGCCTGCTGGTCACCGAGGATGCCCGCGATGGGCACCTCGCGCAGCAGGCTGTGCTCGTTGACGGTGCCGTAGACCTCGCTGGAGGACTTGATTTCCGGCATCATCGACTTCGGTACGTTGAAGATACTCAGAATCTCGTCATCCCACTGCAGCGTCTCCAGGTCCATGAACAGGGTGCGACTGGCGTTGGTGACGTCGGTGGCGTGCACGCCGCCCTCCAGGCCGCCGGTCAGGTTCCAGAGCACCCAGGAGTCGGTGGTGCCGAACATCAGGTCGCCGGCGTCCGCCTTCGCCCGCGCTCCCTCCACGTTCTCGAGGATCCAGACGATCTTGGTGCCGGAGAAGTAGGTCGCCAGCGGCAGGCCCACCTTCTGCTTGAAGCGTTCCACGCCGCCGTCGGCGGCGAGACGGTCGACGATGGGCTGGGTGCGGGTGTCCTGCCAGACGATGGCGTTGTAGACCGGCTTGCCGGTGGTGCGGTCCCAGACCACGGCGGTCTCGCGCTGGTTGGTGATGCCGACAGCGGAGATGTCGTGCCGGGTGAGGTTGGCCTTGGAGAGCGCCTGGCCGATCACCTCTCGGGTGTTGTCCCAGATCTCCATCGGGTTGTGCTCGACCCAGCCGGCGCGGGGGAAGATCTGCTCGTGTTCGAGTTGTCCGGTCGAGACGATGGACCCCGAGTGGTCGAAGATGATGGCGCGAGAACTCGTGGTGCCCTGGTCGATGGCGAGTACGTACTTAGCCATGGTGTACCTCCTTGTACGTTGCATGATGGCTTGAACAGACTATAAAACCGTGTGGCGGTTTTCAGGTGGAGTGGTGCACAGCGAAGCAGGCCGGTCCGGGGAGGGACCGGCCTGCCACGGTCATACCATGGGCAGCCAGACCAGCGATGCCCAGCCCGCCAGGACTCCGCCGATGACGGGTCCGACCACGGGGACCCAGGAATAGGCCCAGTCCGAGGACCCCTTGCCCTTGATCGGCAGGATGAAGTGCGCGATCCGGGGGCCCAGGTCACGGGCGGGGTTGATGGCGTATCCGGTCGGGCCACCGAGTGAGACGCCGATGACCAGAACGAGGAGGGCGACGGGCAGGGCGGCTACGGCCCCCACGTCACCGGACTGGCCCCAACCACCGAAGGCGAACACGACGAAGACCAGGACGAAGGTGCCGATGATCTCGGTGACGAGGTTCCAGCCGTAGGAACGGATGGCCGGCCCGGTCGAGAAGGTACCGAGCTTGTTCGCCGGTTCCGGTTCCTCGTCGTAGTGCTGCTTGTACGCCAGCCAGACCACCACGGCGCCGAGGAAGGCGCCGAGGAACTCGCCGGCCAGATACACGAGCGTCGACAGGAAGTTCACCGGGACGTCCGCAGCGCCGCCGAAGGTGTCGGAGCCCGATGCGACGATGCCGAGGGTGACGGCCGGGTTGAGGTGGCCACCGGAGTTGTACGCGACGACCACGCCGACGAAGACCGCGAAGGCCCAGCCGATGGTCACCATCAGGAAGCCACCGCCGAAGCCCTTGTTCTTCGTCAGGGCCACGTTCGCCACGACACCACAACCGAGGAGGGTGAGCATCCCTGTGCCCAGCACCTCCGACAAAAACACTAGACCGATATTGTCCACGATGACCTTTCTCGTAGTAGCGAGATGCCGGCAGTACCGGAGCAATCCCTTCGCGGTGAGCGATTTCGCAGTCACCATAGCGCGGGCGGGGCGTGAGCGAAATAGTCCCGATGGGCTGCATCATCTGCCTCTTACCGAGACCGGTGGCAGCGCGTAGGTTGGGCACGGAGCACAGTTGCGTGCCCGGCGCTCTAGCCTGCGCCGATCGATCCCGACGAAACGAAGGAATGGTCATGAAAAAGCTTGTCAACGACCCGAAGAACGTTGTCGACGAAGCCGTCGCAGGTTTCGGTGCCGCGCACGCGGATATCGTGCGAGTCTCGCTGGATCCGGTGTTCATCGTGCGGGCAGACGCTCCGGTGGCCGGCAAGGTCGGCATCGTCAGCGGTGGCGGCAGCGGGCACGAGCCTCTGCACGGTGGATTCGTCGGGTCGGGCATGCTGGACGCCGCGGTGCCCGGCGCTGTGTTCACCTCGCCGACACCCGACCCGATCCTGGCCGCGACGAAGGCCGTCGACGGGGGAGCGGGGGTGCTGCACATCGTGAAGAACTACACCGGCGACGTGCTGAACTTCGAGACCGCGGCCGATCTGGCCGAGGCCGATGAGATCGAGGTGCGCACGGTGATCGTCAACGATGACGTCGCCGTGAAGGACTCGCTGTACACCGCTGGGCGCAGGGGAGTGGCTGGCACCGTGCTCGTGGAGAAGATCGCCGGTGCGGCCGCCGAACGCGGTGATGACCTGACGACCGTGGCGACCGTCGCCGAGAAGGTGATCGGCCAGGTGCGCTCCATGGGCGTGGCACTGACCCCCTGCGTCGTGCCGCACGCCGGCGAGCCGAGCTTCACCCTGGCCGACGACGAGATCGAGATCGGCATCGGCATCCACGGTGAGCCCGGGCGCGAGCGGATCAAGCTCGAACCTGCCGACGCCATCGTCGACCGGATCCTCGGTCCGATCCTGGACGACATCCCCTACGCATCCGGAGACAAGGTTCTGCTCTTCGTCAACGGAATGGGCGGGACGCCCCAGGTTGAGCTGTACATTGTATTCCGACGGGCCGCCGAAGTTCTCGCCGAACGAGGCATCGAGGTGACTCGCACGCTCGTCGGCAATTTCACAACATCACTGGAGATGCAGGGCATGTCGATCACGATTCTCAAGCTCGACGATGAGTTGACCGCCCTGTGGGATGCTCCGGTGCACACAGCCGCACTGCGGTGGGGAAAGTAGGGAAGACCGAATGAGCGTAGACGTCGCATGGGCCCAGGCCTGGATCAGGAGCAGCGCAAAGGTTCTCTCCGAGCACCGCGCAGAGCTGAACACCCTCGACCGCGAGATCGGCGACGGTGATCACGGCGAGAACATGGACAGGGGCTTCCAGGCCGTCCTGCCCAAGCTCGACGCGCTGGCCGACGCTGCCACGCCCGGCGAACTGCTCAAGACTCTCGCGGCGACGCTCATTTCCACCGTCGGTGGTGCGGCCGGTCCGCTCTACGGCACGGCGTACCTCAAGGCCGCCGGCGCCGTGAGCGGGGCCGCCGAACTGGATGGCCCGGCCGTCGTCGCCCTGCTGACGGCCGGGCGGGACGGCATCGTCCTGCGCGGTAAGGCCGAATCCGGTGACAAGACGATGGTGGATGCCTGGACCCCGGCAGTGGAGGCGGCCGTCGAGGCCGAAGCCGCCGGGGCCAGCCCCAGCCTGATCCTGGCCGCCGCCGCTGACGCGGCCGAGGCCGGTGCCGTCGCGACCGAACCCTGGGTCGCCCGCAAGGGGCGGGCGAGTTACCTGGGGGAGCGGGCCATCGGCCATCGTGACCCCGGCGCCCAGTCGACGGCGCTCATCCTGCGCTGCGGCGCCGATGCGGCCGCACAGTCCTGATCGTGGCTGACTCTAACGACGCTGACCAGAGCGTGGCAGCGGCCCGCGTCGGTGTGGTGTTCGTCTCACACAGCGTCGAGATAGCGTCCGGTCTGGTGACGCTGGCCCGTCAGATGGCCCCTCACGTCGCCTTGGTGGCCGCGGGCGGAATGGACGACGGCGGCATCGGCACCAGCTTCGACAAAATCGCGGCAGGCATCGAGGAGGCCGACCACGGCGGCGGCGTCGTGCTGCTCTGCGACCTGGGCTCGGCCATCCTGACCGCGGAAACCGCGGTGGACTTCCTCGACGACGACGACGTGCGGGCACGGGTGCGCATCGCCGACGCACCGCTCGTGGAGGGCGGCGTGTCTGCCGCCGTGGCCGCCGAGATCGGGGGAGACCTCGCGGCTGTGCTGGCGGCGGCCGAGTCGGCCGGTGGCGTCGGGTCGGCGCCGGCAGGTGCTGCGCCGCCCGCACCGGACGCAGCCGCAACCGACGACCTGCCGCAACCGGTCAGCCGCACGGTGACCTTGCGGAACCGGGACGGGCTGCACGCCAGACCGGCGGCCGACTTCGTGAAGCTCGCCAGCCAATTCGACGCTGAAGTGTCCGTGAACGGCAAGGACGCGCACAGCCTGCTGGGCATCATGTCGCTCGGATTGACCCGGGGGATGAGCGTGGAGATCTCCGGACCCGACGAACGATCGCGGGCGGCGGTCGACGCCCTGGCCGAGTTGATCGAGACCGGCTTCGGCGAAGAGTAGTCCCGCGCTGCCGCTGGCTGGCTGGGCGCGCTGCAGGGGCGTACGCTGTGGCCATGGTCCAGAATGAGAAATCCTCGGCCCAGGCTCACCGCACGGGCGCCAACCGCTTGTTCGACTGGGTAGAAGACCGACTCCGGCCCGCCTTCGACTCGCCGCCCGTCGGCACCTACGACGCGGCCGAGACGACCGGGCTGGCCCAGTGCCCGGTGTGCGGCCGGCCGATGACCGAGCACACCATCGAGCACTCGGCGCATGACACCGTGTTGAACTGCCCGGTCCCGCACCCCGGAGCCTGGGACCGGGATGCTTTCGAGCCGGTGAATGAGTACGGCATGGTGATCCGTCGTCGCCCGGACGAGGGCGTACCGGAGTGAGTCTGCGCAGACTGCGACCGCTGGTGGCGGTCGTCACGCGGATCGCCGACGAGATGTGAAACCCTCAACCCGAGAGTGATTCTCGGTACGATCTCCGCTTGTTGACATAATGTGCATTATCGGTCATATCCTGAGGACGGGAAATCAGGGTCGGTCCTCGTCGATCCAGCGGTGGAAACCCTCCGGCTGGATCCCCATCACTGCCCGCTCGGGTCGCCTCGGCAGGGTTTTCGATCGCACGCCAGTCACGGCACGAGAGCGTACGGAAACCCGACGGCACCGCAGGAACGGCGCCGGTTGCACCGGTCGTCGCACCCCTTCTGGCTGAAACGGCTCGGCCCGGCCAAACGCGTATTATGTCAAGAAAATCGGCTCAGTCGCCGACGTACGCCGCCAGATGCTGGCCGGTGAGGGTGGAACGTGCGGCGACAAGGTCTGCCGGAGTTCCCTCGAAAACGATCCGGCCGCCGTCACGACCGGCCCCGGGACCCAGGTCGATGATCCAGTCGGCGTGGGCCATCACCGCCTGGTGGTGTTCAACGACGATGACAGTCTTGCCCGCATCGACCAGCCTGTCCAGCAGGCCGAGAAGCTGTTCGACGTCAGCGAGGTGCAGGCCCGTCGTCGGCTCGTCGAGCACGTACACGCCGCCCTTTTCCGACAGATGCATGGCCAGCTTCAGCCGCTGCCGCTCTCCCCCGGACAGCGTCGACAGCGTCTGGCCCAGGCTGAGGTAGCCGAGCCCCACGTCGGCCAGACCGACGACAATGGCGTGCGCGGCCGGGATCCGGGCCTCACCGGCGCCGAAGAACGCCACGGCCTCGGTGACAGACATCGCGAGAACCTCGCTGATATCCCGGCCGCCGAGCCGGTACTCCAGCACGGATGCGTCGAACCGCTTGCCCTCACACACCTCGCAGGTGGTCGAGACCGTCGCCATCGGGCCCAGGTCGGTGAAGATCACGCCGGCGCCGTTGCAATTCGGGCAGGCGCCCTCGGAGTTGGAGCTGAACAGGGCCGGCTTGACACCGTTGGCCTTTGCGAAGGCCTTGCGAATAGGTTCGAGCATTCCCGTGTAGGTGGCCGGGTTGCTCCGGCGTGAGCCGCGGATCGCACCCTGGTCGACCGATACCACGCCCGCGCCGGCGGGGATCGACCCGTGCACCAGCGAGCTCTTGCCCGAACCGGCCACGCCGGTGATGACCACGAGCACCCCGAGCGGGATGTCCACGTCGACGTCCTCGAGGTTGTGCTCCGTCGCGCCACGGATCTCCAGGGCGCCGGTGGGTGTGCGCACGCCCGTCTTCACCCTCGCGCGGTAGTCGAGGTGGCGGCCGGTGAGGGTGTCGCTGGCCCGGAGGCCCTCAAGGGTGCCCTCGAAGCAGACCGATCCGCCCGCCGTGCCGGCGCCGGGGCCGAGGTCGATGATGTGATCTGCGATGGCGATCATCTCCGGCTTGTGCTCCACCACGAGCACGGTGTTGCCCTTGTCCCGCAGGCGCAGGAGCAACTCGTTCATCCGCTGGATGTCATGCGGGTGCAGGCCGATGGTGGGTTCGTCGAAGACATAGGTGACGTCGGTGAGTGACGAGCCAAGGTGCCGGATCAGCTTGGTACGCTGCGCCTCTCCCCCGGACAGGGTGCCGGCCGGCCGGTCGAGCGACAGATAGCCCAGGCCGATCTCGGTGAACGAATCGAACAGGTGCTGCAAAGCCGCCAGCAGCGGGGCCACCGACGGGTCGTGAATGGTGCGCACCCACGCGGCGAGGTCACTGATCTGCATGGCGCAGGCATCCGCGATGTTGACGCCGTCGATGCGGGACGACCTGGCACCCTCGCTGAGACGAGTGCCACCGCAGTCCGGGCAGGTCGCGAAGGTGACGGCGCGGTCCACGAAGGCGCGAATGTGCGGCTGCATCGCCTCACGGTCCTTGGCCAGGAACGACTTCTGCACCTTGGGGATCAGGCCCTCGTAGGTCATGTTGATATCGCCGACCTTCACCTTGACCGGCTCCCTGTACAGGAAGTCGTGCCGTTCCTTCGTGGTGTAGTCACGGATCGGCTTGTCGGGGTTGAGGAAGCCGGAGCCCGTGAAGATCTTGACGCCCCAGCCTTCGGCGGTGTAACCGGGAATGGTGAGCGCACCCTCGTTCAGCGACTTGGATTCGTCGTACAGCTGGGTCAGGTCGATGTCGTTCACGGTGCCCATACCCTCGCAGCGCGGGCACATTCCGCCGGTGATGCTGAAGCTGCGCCGTTCCTTGGTCGTGGTGCCGCCCCGCTCGATGGTGACGGCGCCGGCGCCGGAGATGGATGCGACGTTGAAGGAGAACGCCTGCGGCGAGCCGAGGTGCGGCTGGCCGAGCCGGCTGAACAGGATGCGCAGCAGCGCGTTGGCGTCGGTGGCGGTGCCGACCGTGGACCGGGCGTTGGCGCCCATCCGTTCCTGGTCGACGATGATCGCGGTGGTCAATCCGCTGAGCAGGTCCACATCCGGTCGGGCCAGCGACGGCATGAAGCCCTGCAGGAAGGTGCTGTAGGTCTCGTTGATCATCCGCTGGGACTCCGCGGCGATGGTGCTGAACACCAGTGAGCTCTTGCCGGAGCCGGAGACGCCGGTGAACACGGTCAGGCGGCGTTTGGGGATCTCGACGCTGATGTCCTTGAGGTTGTTCTCCCGGGCGCCCTGCACCCGGATCAGGTCGTGGCTGTCCGCAACCTGGTTGGACGACGACGGGGCCGTCGGGGCTGAAGCGTTCATCGTGTCTCCAAGAATGGGTGCCGGGACTGCAGTCGACCAGCTTCGAGCATACGTGAGGATCGCCATGGTCACCGGGCAGTTCGGGTGTCGGGTCGACGGTGCGTAGCCGTGGGAGCGGCATCGGATTAGGTTGGCGCCATGCCCAACACCGTCGGACCCACCAGCGCAGTCTTCGCCATCGCCATCGACCCTCGGCAGCTGAGCGCCCGAGAGATAAGCGGCATCCGGGTGGCCTTCGCGGTCAGTGCCCTGGTTGCCATCGCCATCGGGGCGATCCTGCTGGTCTGGACCGAGGCCACTCTCACGGTCATCGCGGTATTGTTCGGGCTCTATTTCGTGATCAGCGGTGTCGTCAGGATCGCGCGCGGGGTGGCCAGGACCGGGTCGGCCGCCGGCGGCCGGGTGCTCAATATAGTTCTCGGGGTGCTGGTGCTGATCCTGGGCATCCTGGCGCTCCGGAACCCCGAGGGGTCGTTGGCCGTTCTCGGACTGGTCGTCGGCATCGTCTGGATCGTCGAGGGCGTGGCGGCGTTGGTGGAGTACACCACGGACTCCAGCCGCTGGCCCGGAATCCTGCTCGGCGTCGTCGGCGTCCTGGCGGGCCTGATCGTGCTGTTCGCCCCGGTGCAGACCATCGGCGTGCTCGTCACGATCGGCGGCATCATGCTGATCATCTCGGGACTGGTTCAGCTGGTGCGCGCGTTCACCTTCGGGCGCGGCGTCAGTACTGGGTAACTGCCGGGTGAGCGACGGGACTAGCTGGTGAAGTCGGAGGTGTCGCCGACGTAGCGGGTGTTGTTCGCCGGGACGGGCTCGACGGCGGCCAGCACGATCTCCGCGGCGAACTCGCTGACGTTGTACAGCTTGCCGGCAGAATCCTGGCGGGCGCTGATGGCACCGGGATTCGCGCGCTCGAGCAGGACCGCCGTGATGGTGCCCTGGATCATGTCACCGGAGACGACGACAAAACCGATGCCGGCCTCGGCCAGTTCGGGGATGACGGCGCGGAGCGCGTCCTCGCCGGCACGCTTGCTGCGGGCCACCGGCTCGTAAACGGCCACGTTCGACGCGGTGTCGACGAAATGCGCCTGGTGGCTGGTGATGAAGACCACGCGGGCGCCGTCGCTGAGCAGCGGCACGGCCGCGGTGAGCAGGTTGACCTGGGCGTCCCGGTTCAACTGCATGGCGTAGTCCTCGGCCATGCCGGACTCCATGCCTCCAGAGGCATTCATCACGAGGATATCGAGTCCGCCGTATTCGGCGCGGATGGTGTCGAACATGGCCGAGACGGATTCCGCGTCGGTGAGGTCAGCGGCCACGGTGATGGCGGTTCCGCCGGCGGCGCGGATGGCGTCGGCCAGCTTGGTGGCGCGCGCTTCCTTGTTGCGGTAGTTGATGACGACCTTCGCGCCGGCTTCGGCGAAGTAGGCGACGGTGTCGGCTCCGATCCCCCGGGACGAGCCCGTGACGAGGATGCGCTTTCCCGAGAGGCTGCCGGGCTGGAGGGGATTCATCGTAGGTGTGCTCACGGTGATAAACACTACCAACATGCCCAACACCTCCAAGTGCTAGCGTCATCTGCAAGCGACGCTAAGAGGGGCGACGACATGGTGGATTTGACGGACTACCTGTGGATCGTATGGCTGGTCTTCATCCTGGTCTGCGTCATCATCGAGCTGCTCACCCTGGATTTCACCTTCCTGATGATCGCCGTCGGCAGTCTCGCCGGGCTGGGAGCGAACCTGCTCGGCTGGGACTGGTGGGTGCAGATCCTCGTCGCCGGGGCCGTCTCGGTACTGCTGTTGCTGCTCATCCGCCCGGTGCTCTTGCGCCTGATGGCCAAGAGCGCGGCGGCGGTGCCACCGAGCAACGTGGCCGCGCTGATCGGCATGGGCGGGCGGGTGTCCTCCACCATCGCCGAACTGGGCGGCCTGGTCAGGCTCGACAACGGCGAGACCTGGACGGCCCGCCTCTCCCCCGACCGGACCCAGACCCGTATCGATCCCGGTGAGCGGGTCCTGGTGTCGGCCATCGAAGGCTCCACAGCTGTTGTCGTCCCCGACGAAAGGACCGATTGACGTGCCGAATCTTGATCAACTCCTGCTCCAGATCTTCGTTGTGGTCCTCATCATCGTCGTTCTGGTCTTCGTTGTGGTGGTTCTTGTGCGCACCATCCGCATCATCCCGCAGGCCAGTGCCGGTGTCGTCGAACGCCTCGGCAAATACCACAAGACCTTGATGCCCGGCCTCAACATCCTGGTGCCGTTCATCGACCGGGTGCGGCCGCTCATCGACATGCGCGAACAGGTGGTGTCCTTTCCCCCGCAGCCGGTGATCACCGAGGACAACCTGGTGGTATCGATCGACACCGTCGTCTACTTCCAGGTGACGGATGCCCGCGCCGCGACCTATGAGATCGCCAACTACCTCGGCGCGGTCGAGCAGCTGACCACGACCACACTGCGCAACGTGGTCGGCGGACTCAACCTCGAAGAGGCTCTGACCAGCCGGGACAACATCAACGGGCAACTGCGGATCGTGCTGGACGAGGCCACCGGGAAGTGGGGCATCCGGGTCGGTCGGGTGGAGCTGAAGGCCATCGACCCGCCGCACTCGATCCAGGACTCGATGGAGAAGCAGATGCGTGCCGAACGAGACCGCCGGGCTCTGATCCTCACGGCCGAGGGCACCAAGCAGTCCGCCATCCTCACGGCGGAGGGCGCGCGTCAGGCCTCGATCCTGCAGGCGGAAGGCCAGGCCAAGGCCGCCGTGCTGCGGGCCCAGGGAGAGGCGGAGGCCATCACCACGGTCTTCAAAGCCATCCACGACGGCGACCCCGACCCGAAGCTCCTCGCCTACCAGTATCTGCAGACCCTGCCCAAGCTGGCAGACGGCACGGCGAACAAGCTCTGGATCGTGCCCAGCGAGCTGACCGAGGCGATGAAGGGGATCGGTCGGGCCTTCGGCCCGAATCCGGTTGCCGGCTCCCACCCGACTGCCGCCGACGCAGCCGGGATCAGCCCAGAGACACCGGGACCCGAACGTGAACGCTGACCTGCCGACGTTCCTGTCCCCGCCAGGGCCGCGGATCCTCGCGCACCGGGGCCTGAGCACGCAGGCGCCGGAAAACACCCTGCTGGCTTTCCTGCAGGCCATCGTCGGCGGGGCGACGCACCTCGAAACCGATGTGCACGCCAGCAGCGACGGCGTCGCCGTGATCAGCCACGACCCCGTCCTGCCCAATGACGGCCCGGCCGTGAACGCTCTCACGATGGCCCAGCTCAGCCGGGTCGACCTCGGCGCGGGCCAGACCTATTGCTCACTCGCGGAGGCGTTGGCCGCCTTCCCGGACGCCAGGTTCAACATCGACGTCAAGTCCGCCGACGCCGTGCTTCCGGCCGCGCGCGCCATCCGGGCGGCCGCGGCATCCCGCCGGGTGCTCCTCACCTCGTTTTCTGAGAGCCGGCGACGTCGGGTGCTCCGCGCCGTCCCCGGCGCGGCGACGTCGGCGTCTGCCCAGGGAATCGCCCTGATGCTGGCCGCGGTCGGCCTCCGGCAGCACTGGGCGCTCCCCCGCATCCTGCGCGGAGTCCACGCCATCCAGGTGCCGGTTCGGGCCGGACGGCTGCGCATCGTCACCCCGCGGGTGATCAACCGGATGCATGCCATCGGCGTGGAGGTGCACGTGTGGACCGTCAACGACCCGGCCGTGATGGCCCGGCTGTTGGCGCTCGGGGTGGACGGTCTCGTCACCGACCGCTGCGACCTCGCCGCCCATGTGGTCGCCCGGCGGTGAAACCGTCTGCGACGAACGGCGGTTTCTGAGAGATCCCCGCGAGATCAGCGGTAACGGAAAGATAACGCACAGCTTGATGGTTTAGAACTATGAATGCATCGCGAGAGGAGACCACACGATGGCAGATCGTAGTTTGCGTGGCATGAGGTTGGGTTCACAGAGCCTGCAGAGCGAAGAGGGCGTGACCTTTTCCCCACGCGTGAGTCACACGTACTTGTGTGCGACGTGCGAACGCGAGACGGTGATGATTTTCTCCGCCGAAGCCGAGGCACCAGATGAGTGGGAGTGCCGTTTCTGCTCCCAGACCGCAACCCGGTTGGTTGATTCGAAGCCCGTGGTCGTCGACCACTCCGACGAAAAGATCGCCCGCACCCACTGGGACATGCTCCTGGAGCGTCGCACCCGGGCCGAGCTCGAAGAGCTGCTGGAGGAACGCCTCGCGGTCCTGCGTCAGCGTCGGGGTCAAAAAGTCGGCGCGTAACCGGCTCAGCGGGCAGCCTGGCTCCCGCACACACACCTGACGGCGTCGGCTAACCCCGGCGCCGTTTGCGTATCTTCGCGCGGTCGGCGACAACCGGCACCGGCGCCAACCGGGGGCCGGCATCGGAGAGACCCAGGGCTCTGGCCGACACGACGCAGAACAGCAGCCCCGCCAGGCCGAGGCCGGACACGAACCACTCCAGGGGCCGGCCCGCCGACATCGCCGGTGTGGTCGACACGCTCAGCGGAACGGTTTGGATCATCGCACCGGGCACCCAGGTGGGCAGGCTGTCAAGTGTCTCACCGTCCGGCGTGATGATCGCGCTCGTTCCGACGGTCGAAATGTTCACCACCGTGCGTCCGGCCTCAATGGCTCGGAGCCTCGCGATCGCCAGCTGCTGCACCGACTCGTCCGTGCGACCGAAGTCGGCGTTGTTGGTCTGGGCCAGGATGATCTCGGCGTCGTCGTCGATCATCTCGTGCACGAGCTGGTCGTCGGCGATGTCGAAGCAGATGGCGATGCCCGCGATGATGCCGTCGATGTCGAAGACATTGTCCCGAGTGCCGATCTCGTAGTCCCGGGACACCAGGTCGATCAGATCGGGCGCAAACGGTCGCCAGAAGGCCCGGTCCGGCATGTACTCCGCGAACGGGACCGGGTGCACCTTGTCGTAGAGGTCGACGGCGCCGTCGTCGGCCTTCCAGAGCAACGAGGTGTTGTAGAACTTGCCGTCCCGCTCGGTGATGGTTCCCGCGATCAGCGGAGCGTCCATGGCCCGGCTGATGTAGTCCGCCACGCGGGCCGATTCCGTCGAGCGGAGCGGGTCGACGTCGATGCCGTTCTCCGGCCAGACGACGAAGTCGACAGGTTCGCCCACCAGCGGCAGGGTCGCCGAGACGTGGTCGTTGAGGATCTGGCCGGGTTCATTCTGCGCAAACAGGCCGGCGTCGGAGGCGCCCTGCACCGCCGCGATACGTGCGGTCCCGCTTTGCAGGGTCGGCCAGGCAGGGAACGCCAAGAGCACGGCCACCGCGGCCACCGCGATCGCAGACCTGACGCCGACGCGAACCCCGGGCTCCCGGCACAGCTGCACGGCCAGGGCGCTGAGCCAGACCATCACAAAACTGAGACCGGACATGCCCACCCAGGCGATGAGCCCGTTGAACGGGCTCTCGGATTGTGAGATCGCGATGCGGCCCCAGGCGAAACCACCGTACGGCCACACCGCGGAAATCGCTTCCCGAGCCGTCCACAACCCGGCGACGACGACCGGCAGCACACCGATCCGGCCGGCGACGGACGGCCAGACCCGGGGGCCGACGTTCAGCACCACCCCGGTGAGCGCCAGGCCGACCGCGAAGAAGAGCGCCTCGAGCCCAGCCAGGGCCAGCCAGGGCACCGGGCCGAGGTACAGAGTGAGCCAGCTGATGTGGATGAGCCAGAACGACAGGCCGGCCACCAAGCCGACCAGCAGGCCCGTCCAGGGCCCACGCCCGAGCAGCGCCAGGAACATCAGCGCCGCACCGACGGGGGCCAGGATCCACCAGGACCGATCCGGGAACCCGGCGTCCATGATCGCGCCGGCGCCGGCGGCCAGCAGAATCGCCGCCCACAGGGGCAGGCCGGTGCGTCGGAGTATGCCGGTGTTCACTTCAACAGCCTAAGCGACCGAGGAATACGCGACGATCCCGCGCCGAATGGAGTCCATCGCCACCCGCGCCGTGCGACCGACGGGGCCGTCCGCGACGAGCGAGAGCTGGTCGAGGAGGTCGATGGTCTGCTTGGTCCAACGCACGAAGTCACCCGCAGCCATCTCGGCCTCCTCCAGCACCAGGCCGAGCGAGTCGCCCCGCGCCCATTTCCACATCGCCAGGCTCAGGCCACCCGCGAGGGGATTGCTGCCGGGCAGCTTGTGGTCCCGTTCAAGGTCGTCGAGCTGGCTCCACAGGATCTGGGTGGCGTCCAGCGCGGGCCGGAACGGGCCCTTGGGCAGGAACCTCTCGTCGGTCTCGCCCTCGTCCCGGCGCGGTTCGAAGACCAGGGCGCACGCCATCGCGGCGAGGCTGGGCGCGTCGAGGGAGTTCCAGAGGCCACGGCGCAGCGATTCGGCGACGAGCAGGTCGCGGTCGGCGTAGATGCGGCGCAAGATGCGGCCGCTCTCGCTCAGCGTGACGGCGCGGCCCTCGCCGGGCACCAGGTAGCCGAAGCCGAGCAAGACATCGGTGACCCTGTCGAACACCCGGGCGACGGCCCCGGTGCGGGCCGTGATCTGGCTGGTCAGCGCCTCGGTCTCCCGGGTCAGTTTCCACCACCTCTGGGCCCAGCGGGCGTGGGCTTCGCGGTCCGGGCAGCTGTGGCAGGGGTGCGCGCGCATGCGCTTCCGCAGAGCGGCCAGTTCCTTCTGGCGCCGGTCCCGGCCCCGCGCGTTCGAATCGGCGGCGGCATTCTCACGTTCGAGGTCGGACAGACGTCGCCGGATGCCGGAATACTCGGTGAAGTCGCCCAGGTGGCAGGCCATCGAGGTGGCGTACCCGTCCAGCGAACTCTGCTGTTGCCGCACCCGGCGGGCCAGGTCCACCACGGCGCGGTCGGCCTGGAACTGTGCGAACGAGGACTCCAGAACCTCCCGGGTGTGTTCCCGGCCGAACTGGTCGATCAGGTTGACGGCCATGTTGTAGGTGGGTTTGAAACTGGAGTTCAGAGGGTAGGTGCGCCGGGACGCCAGCGAGGCGACGGCCTGCGGGTCCAGGCCCTGCTGCCACTGGATGACGGCGTGCCCCTCGACGTCGATGCCGCGGCGGCCGGCGCGACCGGTGAGCTGGGTGTACTCCCCCGGTGTGATCGGAACACGCGCTTCACCGTTGAACTTCTCGAGCTTGTCGAGCACAACGGTGCGGGCCGGCATGTTGATACCCAATGCCAGCGTCTCCGTGGCAAAAACGGCTTTGACCAGCTTCTTCTGGAAGAGCTCTTCGACGACTTCCTTGAAGGCGGGCAGCATGCCGGCGTGGTGGGCTGCCACGCCGCGTTCAAGACCGTCCAGCCACTCCCAGTAGCCGAGAACGGCGAGGTCTTCGTCGAGCAGGGTGCGGCAACGTTCGTCGACGATCTGCCGGATCTGATCACGCTCGGCGGTGTCGGTGAGGCGCACGCCGGCGCGGAGGACCTGGCGCACGGCCTGATCGCAGCCGACCCGGCTAAAGATGAAGAAGATGGCGGGCAACAGGTGCTTGCCCTCGAGCATCCGCACGATCTCGGCTCGGTCCATGCGACCGGACTCCGCTTGCGCGCGCTGCTGGTGGTACCTGCTCTGGTTCGAGCCGCGGCGGCCACGGCCTGACCTGTCGGAGAGCGGCCGACCGCCGGCCTGATTCAGTCGCACCAGCTCCGGGTTCACCCGGTGGGTGGCGGCCAGCCCCGACGAATCGAACAGGTCCAGCATCTTGCTCTTGACCAGCACGTGCTGGTCCAGTGGGACCGGCCGTTCCTCCGAAACAATGACGTCGGTGTCGCCGCGGACGGCCTGCAACCAGTCACCGAATTCCTCAGCGTTGGACACCGTCGCGCTCAGGGATACCATCCGCACCGACTGGGGCAGGTGGATGATGACCTCTTCCCAGACCGCCCCGCGGAAGCGATCGGCCAGGTAGTGCACCTCGTCCATGATGACGAACGCGAGATTGCCGAGCAGGTCGGAATCGGCGTAGAGCATGTTGCGGAGCACTTCGGTCGTCATCACGACGATCCGGGCGCCGGCGTTGACGTTGGTGTCCCCCGTGAGCAGGCCCACCTGGTCCGCGCCGTATTCGGCGACGAGCTCTTGGAATTTCTGGTTGCTCAGCGCCTTCATCGGCGCGGTGTAGAAGACCTTGGCGGTCTTCTGCTGCATGGCCAGGAAGATGGCGAACTCGGCCACGACGGTCTTGCCGGCACCGGTGGGCGCGGCGACGAGCACGCTGTTCCCGGCCTCGAGCGACGCCCCAGCGGCGAGCTGGAAAGAATCCAGGTCGAAGCGCAAGCCCCGACGGAATGTCTCGAGTTTGGGGGTCTGCGCCCGCAGGCGTGCTGCCGTGTACCGGTCCGCCGGTGACTGGAGGTCTGTCATCTGGTGCGCTAGAGCGCCAACTCCCGTTCGAGGGCACGGGCGCGCCGGGCGGCGCGCTTGTCGTGCAGGTACGCGATTCCGTACGCGGCGAAGTACAGCAGGATCATCGGGACCGCGAGCATGAACATCGAGATCACGTCGGCGGCCGGGGTGGCGATGGCGGTGAAGAGGATGATCACCAGAACGGCGATGCGCCAGGACTTGATGATTGAGGCGGCGCTGATCACGCCGGCAAAGTTGAGCAGGACCACAAAGACGGGCAACACAAAGGCGATGCCGATGGCGACGAGTAGTTTGAGGGTGAAATCCAGGTAATTCTGGGCGTTGATGAAAGCCGCGTCCTCCGGCGGCGCGAAACTCGTCATGAGGCCGACGACCTGAGGCAGCACATACCAGCCGGCCGCACAGCCGGCGAGGAACAGGGGCACCGCCGTCAGCACGAAGCCGTAGACGTACTTCTTCTCGCCGCGGGTGAGGCCCGGCATCAGGAACGCGAAGATCTGGTACAGCCAGATTGGGCTGGACACCACCAGGCCCACGTAGAACGCGATCTTCAGCTTGAGGTCGAAGGCGGAGGTGATGTCGGGGTAATTGATCTGCGCGTTCCGGTCCTGTGCCTCGATGATGGCGTAGATCGGTTCGCGCAGCGCGGACCAGACTCCCTCGGAGAGCATCCACCCGATGATGGCGCCGACGAGGATACCGGCGGCGGCACGGAACAGGCGCTTGCGCAGCTCGACCAGATGCTGGCCCAGCGACATCGTGCCCGCACGGTTCGCACGCTTGGTGGTGCGCACGGCCACGGGAGTTAGGACTTCGTCTGGTCGCCCGGGCCGACGGTCCGCGTCGTACCGTCAGCGGCGTCCGGGTGCGCCGGCGTGCCGGTCTTGTCTGCAGGCTCGTCGACGCTGTCGCTCTTGATCTCGTTCTTGAAGATCTTCATTGACTGGCCGAGGCTGCGGGCCAGGCCGGGCAGCTTGGGCGCACCGAACAACAGCAGGATGACGACGAGGATGATCAGAAAGTGCCATCCGGTCAGATTGCTCAACATGAGGGTCGATCCTCTGGCTTGTAGGGAGTGTGTTGGATTAGTTTACCCCGGTTGATCCTGAGATCCCGCCGGTGCGCTCGTCGGTGCGCACGCTCGATGCGAGCCTGGTCGATCGCGGCGGCCAGGTCCCGTCGCTTCTGGAACACCGCCGGTGAGAATGCTCTCCTCGGCAGCGCGGTGTCGAGGTCGAGTTCGGCCAGCTGGTCACCGAGGTCTTCGAGGGCGCCGAAGGTGACCATCAGCTTGCGAAACAGGCGCACCGCGAACCAGGCCAGCATCGCGAGGAGCCCGGCGACCAGCAACGCCCAGATCAGGATCCAGGACCAGACCGGCATCAGGTCGTCGCCCCGGCGGTGGGCTCGCTCTGCGCGGTAGCCGGCGACTCGTACCGGGCGGCGCCGGCGGCGGCCCACTCGGCGACGGTCTGTCTGGCCAGGCCCGGATCCACCACGGTGACGACGCCGGACAGGCCGGCGACGAGCCGCTTGAGACCGTGGAAGTGCGACACCCGCAGCTGCGCCCTGGAGCGTCCGTCGTCGTCGGCCGGTCCGTGCGGAACCGGCCCATAGTCGGCGAGGAGTTCCAGGGCCGCAGCCGGCAGTTCGATCGTGACGGTGAGGTCGTCGGCCGTGCCCTGGAACAGGGTGTCCGGCAGGAGGACGCCGTCATCGTGGGCGTCTGCTGGCACATCCGTCGAACGCAGGTTGCTCATCCGGTCGAGTCGGAAGGTGCGCATGGCCTCGCGCAGATGGCACCAGCCGCGCAGGTACCAATCGTTGTCGACCGATTCGATCCTCAACGGGTCGACGCAGCGGTGCTCATCGGTCCCCCGGGCATTGAGATAGTCGAATTCCACCTGGGTACCCGCCCGCACGGCGGCCTGGATGACCGAAATGGCCACGTCGGCGTCGGTGCGGGACACCGCGAGCTGGCTGGGAGCGCCCGTGGAGCTGCGGGTGAGCTTGGCCATCAGGGTGGCGATGGCGTCCCGGTCGCCGTTCTCGGGGAGGGCGGAGAGATACTGCAGCCCGGCGATGAGCGCGGCTGCCTCTCGGGCCGAGAACCGCGGCGAATCGTCGATGGCGACCAGGTGGGTGAGGACGATGTTGTCGTTGGTTTCGAATTCGTCCCACTGGATGTCGAAGAGGTCGCCGTGCAGGTACTGGCGGGTCTCCCCGGGCACTCCCGACATGGCGATGAGGTTCACCGCATCCCGCACCCGCTCGGGAGTGACCCCGAAGTGGTCGGCCACCGCGGTGACGCTCACCCTGTCGTGGTCCATCAGATACGGCACGAGGGACAGCAGGAAGGTGAGCTTGTCCGATGCCCCGAACGCGACGGGCTTGGCGGCGGTCATCGTGCGGCCTCCGGCCGGGGCAGTGGCGTCTCCACCAGTGGGGCGTGGCTGTCCCGCACCCGGCGGAGGCGTTCCAGGACGGCGTCGATCAGGGTGGGTGGGGACAGCACGTAGACCTCCGGTCCGTAGCCGGCCAGCTCGTCGGCGAGGATGTTGACGTCGGTGTAGTGCAGTTCGACGCTGTCCGCGGCGCGGCCGGGCTCGCCGCGCTTGCTCAGCCGCACCGCGGCATCCGAGCCGGGTTCGACGGTGATCAGGGCGACCTGGGCCTGCCAGAGTGCGTCGAGTTCGGCGAGGGCCCGTTCGCCCTGACCGTCCTCGGCCGGTGCGATGGTGCGACCGGGCACGGTCACCACGGGGCCGACGATCCTGGCGAGCAGGAAGGTGCGGGTGGCTCCGGCATCCTGATCGGCGGCGTACAGGTGCCACCGGCCCTCGTGCAGCACCACGGCCAGCGGGGCGATGACCCGGCGGCGCGGCGCGCTCTCGCCCGGTTTGAGGTAGAGGAATGCGACGACCTGGCCGCGGTCCATGGCCTTGCCGAGGGGTTCGAAGGACGCTTCGCGGGCGCGCAGCGACGGTGCGTAACCGATCACGGGGTCGCTCGAGTCGATGCCGAGAGAGTTGAGCTTGGTGAGTGCGCGGCGGGATTCGGCCGAGAGGGACCCCTCCCGCCACACCGCGGCGGCGAGTTTGAGGAGCATGATCTCGTCGGGCGAGAAAACGATGTCTGCCGGCAGGTCGTAGAGCCCCTTGGGGATGCGGTAGCGCAGGTGGTGGTTGCTGCCCGGGTCGTCGGGCGACTCGATGGTCTCGAGCGGGATACCCAGTTCCCGGATGTCGTCCTTGTCGCGTTCGAACTGCCGCTCGAGGCTGGCGTTGTCACCGCCGACCCGGAACCGCTGCCGGTAGCCCTGCACGGTCGAGAGGATGTCGGCCTTGGTCAGGCCGATCTGGGTGGCAATGAGCGCAAGGACCAGGCTGAAGAGGCGTTCCTCGACAGTGACCGGGTGCGGCTGTTCTGGGGTGGGCGACACGTACGCGATTCTATCGGTGGTGCACTCAATGGTCGGCCCATCCCTCAGAGGACCGCGGGATGGGCCGGGAAGCCGGTTAGTCGACGCCGAGGATGTCCACGACGAAGACCAGCGTGGAGCCGGCCGGAATGGTGTCGGTCGCCTGGTCGCCGTAGGCCTGGTCGGGCGGGAGGACGGCAACGATCTGGGATCCGACGGTCTGGCCGATGAGAGCGTTGGCGAAGCCGGGGATCACGCCGCCCTCGGTGGTGGAACCGTCCGCGGCCACGAAAGCGGCCGGAGTTCCGGCGGCCCAGCTGGAGTCGAAGACCTCCTTGGAGTCCCAGACGACACCGGTGTAGTGCACGGTGACCGTGGACCCGTCGGTGACGGTCTCGCCGTCGCCCTTCTTGAGCACGCCGACCTTCAGCTCGGTGGGCGGCTCGGCCGAGGGAATCGTGATGCCGGGGGTGCCGTCATCCGCGAGGACCACGGCGGGCAGTCCGGCCACGGGCAGCTGGTCGGCGCCGTCGGCGCGGGTGAGGTACGCCTTGACGACATCGAGCACGAACACGAGCGAATCGTCCGCGGCGACGCCGATGTCTTCGTTGCCGCCGGCCGGACCGAAGGTGTCGGCCGCCGACGCGACAACGGCGACCCTGGAGCCCACCTGGGCACAGAGCAGACCGTCGGTCAGTCCGGTGAGGGTCTGGTCGTTGAGGACAAAGCTGGCCATGGTGGTGCCGTCGTACGAGCTCTGCTCGATGGCCTCACCCGTGGTGGCATTGAAGACGCTGAGGTCGACCTGTACCTTCTGGCCTTCGGTGAGGCCGGGGCCGGTGCCGTCGATGATCTCGCTGCGCTGGGTGGTCTCGGTCTTCAGCGGGGTCGGGAAGTCGACGGTGGGGGACGAACCGAACTTGCCGGTCACCTCCACCAGCTTGGACGCGTCGCCGGAGGACACCGGAGCCGTGCAGTCGGCATTGTCGGGGCCGGCGCTGCAGGCGGTCAGGGTCGCGAGCACCAGGCCGGCGGTTGCGATAAGTGCGGGAACTTTACGCACGGGTCCTCATTTCGATACGGGGAGGCGGCAGCGTGATGCCGTCGAGTGACTGTCGGGGTGGATGCTGGCCGAATCCGCTGGTGCGGGCGGCAGGCCGAAGCCCATCCTATCCGGCGTCGAGGTCCCGAGCCTTGGAGAGCGCCGCGCCGTTCTCTGCGGTGCGGTTGCGCTTGCGCATCACCTTGGCACTGACGGACCTCTCACCCAGGGCGCCCGGGGTCCACAGCTCGACGTCGGCGTCGCTGAAGTCGGTTTTGGAGGGGCGACGCTTGAGCTCGGGCAGGATCGTGTCCGGTGCGAGACGGCGGGCGGTGATGAGGAAACCGGTGTGACCGATCATCCGGTGGTCGGGGCGAACCGCGAGGCCTTCCACGTGCCAGCCGCGCACCATCGTCTCGTGTGAATCGGGGTTGGTGTAATTGCCGGTGGCGCGGATGGCCTCCGCGACGCGGGACAGCTGGGTGACGGTGGCCACGTAGCAGAGCAGCACTCCCCCGGGCTTGAGCGCGTCGGAGACGACATCGATGCACTCCCACGGGGCGAGCATGTCGAGCACGACCCTGTCGACGGACTGGGCCGGCATGGTCTCCGGTAGCGTGTCGGCGAGGTCGCCGAGCGTGATCGACCAGTTCTGCGGGTCGCTGCCGAGGAAGGTGGCGACGTTGGCGCGGGCGACGTCGGAGAATTCCTCCCGGCGTTCGAAGGAGGCCAGGGTGCCGGCCGGGCCGATGGCGCGCAGCAGCCAGAGGGACAGCGCGCCGGAGCCGACGCCGGCCTCGACCACCGTGGCGCCGGGGAAGATGTCGGCCTGGGCGAGGATCTGGGCGGCATCCTTGGGGTAGATGATGGCCGCGCCGCGGGGCATGCTCATGACGAAATCGATGAGCAGCGGACGCAACGCGAGGTGTTCGACGCCCACGTTGTTGGTGACGACGGACGCGTCGGGCAGGCCGATGATGTCGTTGTGCTCGAGGATGCCCCGGTGGGTGTGGAACGTCTTGCCCGGTTCGAGGGTGATGGTGTTCAGCTTGCCCTTGGGGCCGGTGAGCTGCACTCTGTCGCCGGCGCGGAACGGACCGCTGTTCTGGATGACCTGGTTGTCGCTCATGCGAGTGTTGCGTCCTCGGTGTGGGTAACGGTGCGGGTGGATGGGGAAGGTCGTCGGGTCAGGTAGAGCTCCGTCAGGGTGGCCAGCGAGCTGCCGGTCAGGCTCTGCACCAGCGTGTAGTGCTCACTCTCCTCGAGGGGAACCATGTGCGGAACCGCGACGACGACGGCGCCGGAGGCGACGGCCGCGGCGACGCCGGGGAGGGAGTCCTCGATCGCGACGGAGTGCCTGGGGTCGACGCCGAGGATGCCCGCAGCGGTGAGGTAGGCCTCGGGGTGCGGCTTGCTCTGCTGCACCATGTCGCCGGAGACGATGGTGGCGAAGGCGTCGAAGCCGACGAGGTCGGCGATCTGGCGGGCCATCCTGTGTTCGGACATCGTCACCAGGGCCATCGGCATCCCGGCGCCGTGCAGCTCGGTGAGCAACTCGTGGGCCCCGGGGCGCCAGGGGATGCCGGCCGAACCGAGCTGCTCCTGGACTCGGGTGGTGAGCACCTCGACGATGGCCTCAGCGGCGAGGTTCACCCCGCGGTTCTGCAGGATGGCGGCGGAGCCGAGCAGGCCGGAGCCCACCAGGAGCATGGCGTCTGCGTGCGTCCAGACGCCGCCGAGGGACTCCACGAGCTCGTGTTCGGCTCGCATCCAGTACGGTTCGGTGTCGACCAGGGTGCCGTCCATGTCCCAGAGGACGGCGGCGGGTGGGGACGAGAATGCGGGGATCAGTGTCACGGGGTTCAAGTTTAGGGGGCACGGCCTATCCTTGAAGGAGGCCACCCAGTCGTGGTGGCCGGAATACACGAGGTTTCATTCAAGTGACAGACGGCAATGGGTTCCTCAGCGGACGTCTCCTGGTGGTCGCCTTCGAAGGATGGAACGATGCGGGTGAAGCCGCAACGGGCGCCGTCAGCACGCTGAAAGAGCTTCTCGATGTCGAAGAGGTCAAGCGGATCGACCCCGAACTCTACTTCGATTACCAGTTCAACCGCCCCAGCATCTCCACCGATGAGGACGGCCACCGGGTCATCGAGTGGCCGAGCGCGGTCATGTACGGTCCGATCGTTCCCGGGGCCAGCGGGGTCCCGTTGGCCGAAGACGCTCAGCTCAAGGTCAGCGGCACCAACGCCGGGAACATCTACCTGCTGGTCGGAACGGAGCCCTCCCGCAGTTGGAAGAGTTTCACGGCCGAGATCCTGGATTCCGTGCTCGCCGCCGATGTGAGCGGGATCGTCTTCCTCGGCGCGATGCTGGCGGACGTGCCGCACACCCGGCCGATCTCGATCTTCGTCTCGAGTGACAATCCCGAGGTGCGTGCCGAGTTGCAGATCGAGCGCAGCAGCTACGAGGGGCCCGTGGGTATCCTCAGCGTGCTGGCCGCGGCGGCGGAGACCGTGGGTATCCCGAGCCTGTCGATCTGGGCATCAGTGCCGCACTACGTGCACAACGCTCCGTCGCCCAAGGCCATGCTCGCCCTGATCGACAAGCTCGAGGAGATCATCGACGTGGTGATCCCCCGCGGCGACCTGGTCACCGACGCCTCCGAGTGGGAAACGGGCATCGACGCCCTCGCCGCCGAGGACGAGGAGATGGCAGCGTACATCGGTCAGCTCGAGCAGGCCAGGGACACCGTCGACTCACCGGAGGCGAGCGGAGAGGCGATCGCCCAGGAGTTCGAGAAGTACCTGCGGAAACGCGGCGACGGCGGCCGGGACGGCTGGGCCGACGGCCGTCAGGGCCCGGAGCCCCGCCAGCCCTGAGGCGGACCAGCCAGGGTGGGCTAGAGCTTGACGCCCAGGAGCGCGTCGATCGCCGCGGCCACGAGGGCGCGGTCGTCCACGCCGGCCGCCACAGCCGCGTCCACAGCGTCAAGGGCACCCCGGGTGTCGAGATCGTCGACCAGCGCGGCGCGCATCCGCTCGACAACCGCCGCAGCGCTCTCGAACGCCGAGACTGCAGCGCCGGCCGCGGAGCCAACGGTGTCGACGGGGCCGAAGGCCGACGTCCACGCCACCAGGCGAGCCTCGGCATCAACCAGCTGCTGCGCGGTCCACTCCCAGTCGGTGCGGTAGTGCTGAGCGAGCAGGGCCAGGCGGATGGCGCGTGGGTCGGTGCCGCCGGCCCGAAGCCGGGAGACGAGAACCAGGTTGCCCAGCGACTTGCTCATCTTCTCGCCCTGGTAGGCGACCATGCCGGTGTGGCTGTACACCTGGGCCAGCGGATGCCCGGACAGCGCGGCGGCGTGGCCGGCGCTCATGTCGTGGTGCGGGAAGATCAGGTCGCTCCCGCCGCCCTGCACGGTGAAGTCGGTGCCGAGCTCGGCGAGGGCGATGACCGAACACTCGATGTGCCAGCCGGGCCGGCCGGCCCCAACGGGTGACTCCCAGGAGGGCTCTCCCGCGCGGGCGGCGCGCCAGAGCAGCGGGTCGAGCCTGTCGCGCTTTCCGGCTCGGTCGGGGTCTCCGCCGCGCTCGGCGAACAGCGTGAGCATGGTGCTCTGATCGAGGTTGCTCTCCTCGCCCAGGGCCCACGGCGCCTGGCGCTCGGCCGCCCGGATGTCGAAGTACAGGTCGGCGCCGGGTCCATCGGGCGTGGGCAGCGCATCCGGCGTCGGCACCTTGTAGGCCAGCGCGGACTGGCGCAGCGCCAGCACCGCGGCGCTGATGTCGTCGATGACGTCGGTCACGGCCACAAAATCGTCGGGCGGGATGATGCCCAGGGACTCCATATCGGCCCGGAACAGGTCGGTCTGCTCCACGGCGAGGTCACGCCAGTCGACGCCTGTCGCGGTGGCACGTTCGAGCAGGGGGTCGTCGACGTCGGTCACGTTCTGGGCGTAGTGCACCCGGTAACCGCCGTCACGCCACACCCGCTGCAGCGTGTCGAAGGCGAGGTAGGTGGCCGCGTGGCCGAGGTGGGTGGCGTCGTACGGCGTGATGCCGCAGACGTACAACCTGGCCACGTCGGTCGGTTTGGCTTCGACGATCGAGTCCGTCGCGGTGTCGTGCAGGCGCGGGGCCAGCGAGAGTCCCGGAATCGACGGGATGACGGGGTGTGACCAGGCGCGCATGCTTCCAGCCTAACTACGCCGTGATGGTGTTCGTGCCCAGCAGGATCATCACGACGATGCCCAGCGCAATGCGGTAGACCACGAACGGCATGAAACTGCGCTTGGAGATGTAGTTCATGAAGAAGCCGATCACGAACAGCGCCACGACGAACGCCACGACGGTGGCGACGAGGGTTTCCAGCGGGCCGAACAGTTCGGGTGTGCAGTTCGCGGCGGCCACGACGCAGGGTTCCTTGATGGACTTGTAGACCTGGTAGAAGCCACTGCCGAGAACGGCGGGGATCGCGAGCAGGAACGCGTATCGGGCGGCTGCGGCCCGCTCGTAGCCGAGGAACAGGCCGGCCGTGATGGTGCCGCCGGACCGCGAGACGCCGGGGATCAGTGCCAGCGCCTGGGCGAAACCGAAGATGACGCCGTGCCCCACGGTGAGGTCGTCCAGTTTGCGGCGCTTGGCACCGACATAGTCGGCGACACCCAGCAGCACGCCGAAGGCGATGAGCATGATCGCGGTGACCCACAGGTTGCGCAGGCTGGTTTCGATCTGGTCCTGGAAGAGCAGGCCCAGGACGACGATGGGCAGGGTGCCGAGGATGATCAGCCAGCCCATCCGGGCATCCGCGTCGCTGCGGGGTACCTTGCCGACCAGGGATTTCGCCCATTGGCCGATGATGCGCACGATGTCGCGCCAGAAGAAGATCACTACGGCCGCCTCGGTGCCGATCTGGGTGATCGCCGTGAACCGGGCGCCGGGGTCCTCACCGGTGCCGAGGAACTGACCCACGATGCTGATGTGGGCGCTGGAGGAGACCGGCAGGAATTCGGTCAAGCCCTGGACCAGGCCCAGGATGACCGCGTTGAGGAAGTCCACGTGATACTCGTTTCGCTTGTGCGGTGTGCTGGCCGGTAGCGCTTCAGTGGGCTAGTACGTCGTCAGCAGATCGGTCAAAACCGTCCTGCCAAACACTAATGCGTCCAGTGGCACACGCTCATCAACGCCGTGGAACAGCGCCGGAAAATCCAAATCGGCTGGGAGTTTCAGCGGGGCGAAGCCGTATCCTTTGATGCCCAGTTTGCTCAACGCCTTGTTGTCGGTGCCGGCAGGCATGAGGTACGGGAGTACCGGGGCGCCCGGGTCGTGGGTGCCGAGGGCCTGGACGATCCGGTCGATCAGCGGGCCGGCGAACTCGGTCTCCAGTCCCACGTCCTGGTGCATCACCACGATTTCGATGTCCGGGCCGACCAGCTCGGCCAGTTCGGCCAGCACGGCGTCTTCCTCGCCGGGCAGGGAGCGCACGTCGATGAGGGCCTCGGCGCGATCGGGGATGACATTGTGCTTGTAGCCGGCCTGCAACACCGTCGGGTTCATGGTGGTGCGCAGGCTCGCCTGGATGAATCCGGATGCTGTGCCCGTCGCCAGGGCCAGCTCGTCCGGACCCATGGACTGCGGTTCCACACCGAGGATCCGGGCGATCTCCGAAAGCAACTGCCGGGTGGTGTTCGTCAGGCGGATGGGCCACTGCCGGCGCCCCACCTTGGCGACGGCCTCGGCGAGTCGGGTGATGGCGTTGTCCGTGACCAGCCGGGAACCGTGGCCGGCCGGGCCGTGCGCCACGAGCTTGAGCCAGATGAGAGCCTTCTCACCGGTTTGGAGCAGGTAGGCCCGCTGGCCGCCGATGCTGATCGAGTAGCCGCCGACCTCGCTGATGGCCTCGGTCGCTCCCGCGAACAGGTCCGGGCGGGTGTCGACGAGGTGGTGCGAGCCGAACACTCCCCCGGCCTCCTCGTCGGCGAAGAACGCGATGACGAGGTCCCGCTCCGGCTGGCCGCCCTGGTCGAGCACATCCGTGAGGGATGCCAGGATCATCGCGTCCATGTTCTTCATGTCGACGGCGCCGCGCCCCCACAGCATGCCGTCCTTGATCTCGCCGCCGAACGGATCCACCGACCAGTTGGCCGGGTCGGCGGGCACCACATCGAGGTGGCCGTGCACGACCAGGGCGCCCTTGCTGCGGTCGCGGCCGGGTACCCGGGCGACCACGCTGGTGCGACCCGGCTCCGAATCGAACAGCTCCGGCGCCAGGCCCAGGGCGCGCAGCTTGTCGGCGACGTACTCCGCGGCATCCGTCTCACCGTTGGAGCGCCCCTCGCCATAGTTCGTCGTGTCGAACCTGATGAGGTCGCGGGCGATCTCGGTGGTGAGGTCGAGAGCATTGGCCGAAGCGGGGCTGGTGGCGGGGGCTGTCATGCAGTTCACGCTACCGGGCATGGAACCCACTGGTGTCCGGAAGTGGTTTGGATCCGTGCTAAGTTATTCCCCGGCAGCAAAACATAACTGCGGCCAAAACATCCAGTCCGGGTGGCGGAAATGGCAGACGCGCTAGCTTGAGGTGCTAGTGCCCGTATAGGGCGTGGGGGTTCAAGTCCCCCCTCGGACACGGAGATTGTTGGTAAGACAACGATCAACGAGAACTGGTTGAGACAGTTCACGGGCCGGATCTCAGGATCCGGCCCTGTCTCGTTAACGCGCACCAGTGGTTCTCCAAGAAGGGTGTGCGCTGGCACCTCACGCCTACACAGGCTGATGCGGTCCGCTACGAATTCCGCACCCGCCAATCCAGCATTGACTGGATCAGTAAGACGTCGCTCCGGATACGTACCCGAAGCTCGCCAACGTGTAGATGACTCCGTCGAGCTCGACCCGGGAATAGCCCTCCGGCTTGGAATCACCATTGTAAATATCTCCGAAAAGCAGAAGAGCTTCGGTGGCCAGAAGTTTGTACGTGCGCCGCTCGACTGGAGACGTGATCACGTTCGACGCGATGCCCCTCACGCTGGCGGCCGGAGAGAGCCCGAAAGCGAAGAACCGAGTCAGAACGTGCGCGGCACCGTCCGCGTCTTCGATGTAGTCGCGTTCGGTTTCAAACGGAATGACCGTCTCCCCGACGACCAGCTTGAACGCGCCGCCAGAGGATTTCCCCCGGGACCCCAGGAACTGTATCCACACGCCCCGCTCGTCATCAATGATCTTGTGATCACTCGCGCCAGCGGCTCTCTCGATACGGAACATGTTCTCGATTTCAGTGAATGGTGCCGGTGTTGAACTGCGAGGCGCACCCCTCGACGTGCTGAACTCTATCCATCCCCAACCCCAAAACGACGCGACTCCCCCAGCGTGTGGTGGCTCCACGGTCCTGATGCTAGAGTCATCCCAGGCGCTCGTGAGAGCGCTCTCACAGAGACCAGGCCCGGCTGCGCCGGCGGATTCAGAGCGATGAATCCCCCGTGGCACCCGGTCCCTTGAACCGAAAAGGTGCACGCATGAAGTTCGGCCACTTCGACGATGAAGCCAGGGAATATGTCATCGAGACCCCGTTGACTCCCTACCCGTGGATCAACTATCTCGGCAGCGAGGATTTCTTCTCGCTGGTCTCCCACACGGCGGGCGGGTACACCTTCTACAAGGACGCCAAGATGCGTCGCCTGACCCGCTACCGCTACAACGACGTGCCCACCGACTCCGGTGGACGCTACTTCTTCATCAAGGACGGCGACGACGTCTGGACGTCCAGCTGGCTGCCGATGAAGAAGGACCTCGACTTCTTCGAAACCCGCCACGGCATGGGCTACACCCGCATCACCGGTGAACGCGGCGGCCTGCGGGTCTCCACGCTGTACTTCGTTCCGCTCGGCGAGACGGCGGAGGTGCAGAAGGTCACGATCACCAACACGTCGGATGCGGTCAAGACCTTCTCCCTGTTCTCCTACCTGGAGTTCTGCCTGTGGAACGCCCAGGACGACCAGACCAACTACCAGCGCAACCTCTCCATCGGCGAGGTCGAGGTCGACGGCAGCGCGATCTACCACAAGACCGAATACCGGGAGCGTCGCGACCACTACGCCGTGTACGGCGTGAACGCCGAGATCGCCGGCTTCGACACCGACCGCGAGACCTTCGTCGGCCTCTACGAAACCCTCGCGGAGGCCAAGGTCCCGCACGCCGGCGCCGCGGCGAACTCGATGGCCTCCGGCTGGTACCCGATCGGCTCCCACCAGGTCGACTCGACCCTGCAGCCCGGGGAAAGCCGTGACCTGGTCTTCGTTCTCGGCTACGTCGAGAACAACGCCGAGACCGGCGAAGAGAAGTGGGCCGACGACGCCAAGCAGGTCATCAACAAGACCCGGGCCCAGGCCCTCCTCGCGCGTCTGTCCACCACCGAGGCCGCGGATGCCGCCTTCGACGCCCTCGGGGTCTACTGGACGGACCTGCTTTCCGCGTACACGGTGACCTCGCCCGACGACAAGCTCAACCGGATGGTCAACATCTGGAACCAGTACCAGTGCATGGTGACCTTCAACATGAGCCGCTCGGCGTCGTACTTCGAGACCGGCATCGGTCGCGGCATGGGCTTCCGGGACTCGACCCAGGACCTGCTCGGTTTTGTGCACCTGATCCCGGACCGCGCTCGCGAACGCATCCTGGACATCGCCGCGACCCAGCTGCCGGACGGGTCGGCGTACCACCAGTACCAGCCCCTCACCAAGCGGGGCAACAACGAACTCGGGTCCGGCTTCAACGACGACCCGGCCTGGCTGATCATCGGGGTGGACGGCTACCTCAAGGAGACCGGCGACTACACGATCCTCGACGAGGTGGTGCCGTTCGACAACAACGACGCTCTCGCCGAGACCCTGTACACCCACCTGACCCGGTCGTTTGAGTTCACCCTGAACAACCTCGGTCCGCACGGGTTGCCGCTGATCGGGCGTGCCGACTGGAACGACTGCCTGAATCTGAACTGCTTCTCGACAACGCCGGGCGAGTCGTTCCAGACCACCGAGAACCAGGCCGGCGGGGTCGCCGAGTCCACCTTCATCGCCGCGCAGTTCGTGCTCGCCGCGGGCCAATACGCCACCATCGCCGAACGCGGTGGAGACACCGTGCAGGCGAACAAGGCCCGCCAGGCCGCCGCCGACATGAGCCAGGCGCTGTTGACGCACGGCTGGGACGGCGACTGGTTCCTGCGTGCCTACGACTTCTACGGCAACAAGGTCGGCACGGCCGAGGACACCGAGGGTCAGATCTGGATCGAGCCGCAGGGCTTCGCGGTCCTCGCCGGCGTCGGCGTCGAGCACAACAGCGACGGTACCCCGGTCAAGACCAGTCCCGCGTTCCGTGCCCTCGATTCCGTGGACCGGCTGCTCGGCTCCGAGCACGGCCTGGTGCTGCAGTACCCGGCGTACAAGAGCTACCGCATCGAATTGGGCGAGGTCTCGACGTATCCCCCGGGCTACAAGGAGAACGGTGGCATCTTCTGCCACAACAACCCGTGGGTGATCATCGGCGAGACCGTGATCGGCCGCGGCGCGAAGGCGTTCGACCACTATCGGAAGATCACCCCCGCGTACCGGGAAGACATCTCCGAGGTGCACCGCACCGAGCCCTACGTGTACGCCCAGATGATCGCCGGCAAGGAGGCCGCCAGGCACGGCGAGGCCAAGAACTCCTGGCTGACCGGCACGGCGGCGTGGAACTTCGTGACCGTTTCCCAGTACCTCCTGGGCGTTCGCACCGACTACGACGGTCTCGTGGTCGACCCGCAGATCGGACCGGACGTCGCGGAGTTCACCGTGACCCGGCAGGCCCGCGGTGCGACGTACGTCATCACCGTCGCCAACTCGGGCCGTGAAGGCTCCCGCGCCAGCCTCGAGGTCGACGGTGTTGCCATCGAGGGGCGCACGGTTCCGTACGCGCCCGCCGGCGCAACAGTGCAGGTGAGCGCGACCCTGTAGGGGAACCAGGTGCGGCCGGCCGGATACTAGTGGGTATGGACGTCTCCCGGACAGCCCGCTCACGGGCCTGGCAGCTGTGCGTCGCCGTTGCGTGCGTCGGTGTGCTGATCACCGGATGCGGCCATGGCGACGCCACGGCTCCGTCCGCCGCCGGCCCGACCATGGGGTCGGCGCCGGCCGGGCCCAGCGCCGACGAGGTCTTCACCGCGTGCGGCTCACCCGGGATCGTGGACTACGACCCGATCGAGTCACTGGCGGTGCTGGCCGGGGACAGCACCGTGGTGATCATGGGCGAGATCGCTCGGATCCAGGCGGGCCGCGACAGCACCTACACCGCATCGAAGGAGACGTCGACGACGCGAAGCGCGGTGATCGTCGTGCCGAACGTCACGGTTGTCCACGGGAAACTGGACCCGGCCGTCAACGGCACCGTGTACATCGAATTCGCGTCGGGCGGCCCGGACGAGTGCTCGCGGATTGTGCCGGCCGGAACGGCCATCGTTGCTTATCTGGAGCCGGCCTGGGACGGCGCCCGCAGCTACGTCGACGAGGACCCGACCTCCGAGTACACGGAAATCCTGGAGCCCGACGCCGGGAGGCCCGCCGGCCAGCCGCTGTACCAGGCATCCGCGCTCGAGGGTCTGGTCTGGCAACTGCCGGGCAGCGCCGAGGTGATCTGGCCGCTCTACCTGGGCACCGGCCCCGGGTCGATCCGTGAGGCCCTCCCGGACGGTACTCTCGCCGGCCCCTAGCGATCCTGAGGGGTGCATGCGATGCGCGGGTCAGGCGGTCAGGCTACGGCGACCTCGACCTCGCCGGCTTCGGCGCCCTCGCTACCGAAGATCAGCCGACGGTTGGCGATCTTGTCGGTGAAGAACCTGTCGTGGCTGACCACGACCACGGCGCCGGGGAAGTGCAACAGGGCCCGCTCCATCACCTGGGTGCTGGACATGTCCAGGTGGTTGGTGGGCTCGTCCAGGAGCAGCACCGACGCGCCGGAGAGCAGGCACTGGGCCATGGCCACCCGGGCCTTCTGGCCGCCGGAGAGGTTGCCGATCTTCTGCTTGAGGTCCGCCTCGGAGAACTGGAACATGGTCAGGAACCGGTTCACCGACTTGCGGGTCGCGGTGAAGGCCAGGCTGCCCTCGAGAGCGTTGACGGCGTGGCTCACGGTGTCGGTGTCGTCGAGCTCCGCGAGGACCTGGTTGTACGAGACCATGCCGGCGCCCTTGGCCCAGTCGACCTCGCCGTGATCCGCGGATTCTTCCCCCGTGAGCACCCGGAGCAGGGTGGTCTTGCCGCTGCCATTGGCACCGAGCACCACGATGCGGTTGCCGCGGCGGATCTCGAAGCTCAGGTCGTTGAAGAGCACCTTCTCGCCGTAGGCCTTGCTGAGCATCTCCACCCGGCAGAGCACGTCCTTCACGTGCAGACCGCCGTAGATTTCGGTGATGATCTTGTCGACCGGCCGCGGCGTGCGGGACTTCTTGATGGTGGCCAGCTGGCTGCCGAGCTTGCGGCTGGCATTCTTCTGGGCCTCGCGCCGGTCGGCGATGCCTTCGGATTCGAAAGCGAGCAGTTCGGACTCGTGCACAAACTGCTGCTCGAGGGTCTTCAGCCGGAACTGCTTCTGAACCACGTACTCGCCGAAGTTGCCCGGGTACTCGTGCAGGTGGAAGTTCTCCAACTCGATGATGCGGGTGACGACGGCGTCGAGGAAGGTGCGGTCGTGCGACACGATCACGGCGGCGCCCGTGAAGTCGCGGAACCAGCCCTCCAGCCACTCCACGCCGGCCACGTCGAGGTAGTTCGTGGGCTCGTCGAGCAGGAGCACGTCCGGTGCTTCGAGCAGGATCTTCGCCAGGGCCGCGCGGTTGCGCCAGCCGCCGGAGAGTTCGTCGATCGCACAGTTACGGTGCGCCTCGTCGAAGCCGAGGACGGTCAGGGCAGCATCGATTCGGCGCGGGTAGTCCCAGCCGTCCAGCCGGTCCATGTCCTCGAACAGTTCGGACTGGCGGTGGATCAGCCTGTCGAGCTCGGCGCTGGCCGAGGAGTCGGCGGCGATGGCAAGGTCGATGGAGGCGAGTTCGGCCTCGACGGCCTTGATCTCGACGAACAGGGCATCGAGGACCTCGGTGATGGTGGACTCGCCGTTCAGCTCGGAGAACTGGGAGAAGTAGCCGATCTTCACGCCGTCGTCGACCGTGACGGTACCGGTGTCCGGCGTCACCTGGCCGAGGATCAGCTTGATGAGGGTGGTCTTGCCCGACCCGTTCCGGCCGATCATGCCGACCCTGTCGCCCGGTTCGAGCCTGAAGAAGGTCTCGCGGAGCACCTGAGTGTTTTCGAAACGCACGGTGACGTCGTTCAGCCGGATCAGGCTCATGAGTCCTGCTCCCCCTGCTCGGATGCGTCGACGATACCGATGAAGCGGCTGCCGATGCCGTCGACCTCGCGGCGGCTGAGGCCGGCCGCGGCGGCCGGGAGCTCGTCGTAACCGTGGTGATCGCAGCTGAGGTAGGTGAACGTCGGCCACCATTTCTTCGGCCGTGCCGCCTCGGTGAACCCGCACACGCTGCAGGTGAGCTCGATCCAGACGGGCTTCTTGCCGGTGCGGTTCGCCCGGGACTGCACGAGCCAGGCGGGCGGGTTCTTCTCGATCTCGGCGAGCTGGGCGTCGGTCATGCGGCTGGGAAGGTCGTGGCGCTGTGCCATCTCGAGGGGAATGTCGAGGCGGAGCGCTGCTTCTCGTCTGGTAATCATCAGGTTCAACGATAGGTGCTGGGACGGGCGCCAACGCTCCGGGGCGGGAACTGGTTCAATGAAGCATGCCTGAAACTGTTTCCCCGCTCGGCCTGCTGCTCGATGTCGATGGTCCGATCGCCAGCCCGGACACCCGCACCATCGCCACACCGAGCATCATCACCGACCTCATCACCCTGGCCGGTGCGAACGTGCCCATCGGTTTCATCACCGGTCGGTCGGCGCAGTTCATCAGTGAGCAGGTGGTGGCCCCGCTGGTCGCCGCGGGCCTGCCGCGCGAGATGCGCATGTACGGGGTCTGCGAGAAGGGCGCCGTGTGGTTCCCCATCACCGACTCCGGCATGGGCGAGGTCGTCATCGACGCCAGCGTTGCCCTGCCTGACCCCGTCGTGAGCCGCATCCGCGAGCTGGTCGCCACCGACTATGCCGACACCATGTTCTTCGATGAGACCAAGCTCGCCATGGTCTCCGTCGAACAGCGCACGGATGTCGACCGGGCCGCCTACCACGCCGCTCAAGCGTTGTTCGAGGACGCCGCGTACACGATCATGATCGACCACGGACTGGGCGTGCGCTTCGGCGACAGGGTCTCCCCCGACGCCGAGGGAGCGGTCCCGTTCCGCATCGACACCACCATTATTTCCACCGACATCGAGTCGGTCGACCTGGACAAGGACCACGCCGCCAAGCGAGCCCTGGCCTTCTTCGCCGAGGGCGGGCCGCTCCCGCAGCTGTGGCGTTCGGTGGGCGATTCCCGCAGCGACTACCTCATGGCCGACCACCTGCACGCGGCCGGCTACGAGGTGGCACACGTGGACGTGCGACCGGCCGACGGCATCCTGGAGCGGCCGTACCCGGTGATCGTGGAGGGCGATCTCATCCACGATGAGGCCGGCGCCGCATTCCTGGGCTACTGGGTGCAGAAGCTCGGGCTCGGCGAGGCCGTGCCCGCCTAGTCTTCGACGAAGCGGATGCCGTTCTGCAGGGTGCTGCGCAGCTCGAAGACCTTCTCGAAGCTGCCCCGTTCCATCCCGGCGATGCCGTCACGCAGCACCCCGACCAGGCGGGACCGCGGGATCACGACCACCATCGGCCGCCTGCCCCGACTCGGCAGCGACACGGGTTCTGCCACGAGCTGATCAGGCACCACCACGACCAGCGCGGTGAAGCGCACCCGCAGGGACTTGGCGAGGATGCGTGCCGCGGACGCGAACTCGTCCAGCGGCTCCTCGCCTGGCGCCAGGCCATCGCCGACGAGTTCGCCGCGCTTGAGTTGAACGGGCGTCCCCCAGTCCTCCGAGAGGATGGCGAATAGTCCGGCCGGGCCGAGAACGACGTGGTCGATCTTCTCGACGTCCTCGCGGGTGGCGATGTCGTGCCAGGCGGTGTAGCCGATGCCCAGGCCCGAGATCAGCTGGGCTGTGCTTTCCTCGGCGAGGGCCTTGGCCAGCCGGTGTCGGATCTCCCGTGGCGCCGATCGCACCAGATCGGGGGCGTACGGGTCATCGATGACGGTGCCGCGACCGGCCCATTCCCGCAGCATCGCGAGATAACGCTGGCGGGAGTGGCCGCCGGGGTGCCCGTGCATCCTGGCCTTCATCCCGGTCGAGGTGGGCCTGCTTGACGGGCGTGACGCGGTGCTCGCGCCG
This sequence comes from Cryobacterium sp. MP_3.1, assembly GCF_035984795.1. Lineage (NCBI taxonomy): Bacteria > Bacillati > Actinomycetota > Actinomycetes > Micrococcales > Microbacteriaceae > Cryobacterium > Cryobacterium sp. MP_3.1. The sequence continues at coordinate 127,466 of NZ_JAXCHV010000001.1, forward strand.
GAGTATGCGGTCTCCGGATAGCGGGCCCCGTCGTAGGCGGCCCGGGACTCCGGGCTTCCGATGCGTTCCCAGGCGATCTGCACGGCGTGGAAGGACGCCGCACTGCCGCCGACATCAGGGTGGGATTGCCGCAGCTTGAGGCGGTACGCGCGTCGCAGCTCTTCGTCGGTCACCGACGGGCTCACGCCGAGCACCTCGTAGGGGCTGGCTGCGGCCGGACTCTCTGACATTCGGGCGGTCTCTTTCGGCCTGGAACGGGTTGGGTCGTACGTCTCCCAGCCTAGCCAGCGTTGCTGGTATCCCGCCGACACCGTGTGGCGCCCGCGCAGCGATCGATTTGTGCAACGATCAGCGAGTGAAGACCTCAACTCCGGTTCCCCGGGTGCACCGATCGAGCACCCGGTTCATCGTCATGGTGACCGTCGGCATCCTCGCGGGTCTGGCGTCTGGCCTGCTGGGCAACTGGTTGCTGGCGCCGGCGATCGGCTGGGCCGTCGCGGCTGTGCTCTACATCGGCTGGGTGTGGGTCAGCGTCGCTCCGCTGGACGCCGCCACCACGGCAGCCCACGCCACCAGGGAAGACCCGTCGCGGGGCATCACCGACCTGTTGTTGATCCTGGCGAGTCTGGCCAGCCTCGGCAGCATCCTCATTGTGCTGGTGCAGGCACGCGCCGCTGAGGGGGCGGGCCAGGGCCTGCTCGCCGCGCTGGCGCTGGTCGTCGTCGCGCTGTCCTGGGTGCTCGTGCACACCCTGTTCGCCCTGCGGTACGCCTCGCTCTACTACGCGGATGATGACGGCGGCGTCGATTTCAACCAGCTGGAGCCGCCCAGGTACGCGGACTTCGCGTACCTGTCCTTCACAGTGGGGATGACCTTCCAGGTATCGGACACGTCACTGACGTCGTCGACCATTCGTGCGGTGGCCTTGCGGCACGCGCTGATGTCGTTCCTGTTCGGCTCGATCATCCTGGCAACACTGATCAACCTCGTGGCCGGCCTCTGAGCCGTGGCCGCGGCGCCGTGCCGGGCCGCTAACCGGCGAAGGGCGCTTCCGCCAGTCCCGCGACCCCGGGGGTCACCGTGAAGACCGAGCCGGCCAGCGGGTCCTCTTCGGGGGCGAGACCTTCGCGGGACGTGGTGATGTACAGCCGGCGAAGGTCGTCGCCGCCGAAGGTGCACGCCGTGACCCGCTGCGCGGCCACCTCGATGACCTCGTCCAGGGTGCCCTCCGGCGAGTAACGGCGCACCGCCCCACCGGCGTACAGCGCGACCCAGACGCCGCCCTCGCTGTCCACGGTGAGGCCGTCGGGGTAGCCGTCGGCGGAGGGGATGTCGGCGAAGGTGCGCAGCCCGGTCAGTCCGGTCTCCGGGGTCCAATCGAAGACCCCGATCCGGCCGGTCGGGGTGTCGTTGTAGTAGGCCAACGAGCCGTCCGGGCTCCAGGCGAGACCGTTGGAGATCGTCACACCGGCCAGGGCCAGCTCCACGGAGCCGTCCGGTGCGAGCCGGTAGAGCGATCCGGCGCCGGTGCGCTGGTCATACGCCATCGAACCGCAGTAGAACGAGCCGTCCGGAGCGGCGCCCCCGTCGTTCATCCGCACGCTCGCATCCGCCCAGACCTCCGGCAGTCGGGTCAGGGTGCCGTCGGCGTCCTCGAGGGCGAAACCGCGTTCGAGGGCGATGACCGCACCGCCGCCCACGCGCGGTCGCAGGGCCGCGGCGATGCTGTCAACGTGCCGCCGGGTGACCGTGCCGTCGGCGGCCAGGGACAGAACGTCACCGGCGAACAGGTCGACGAGGCGCAGTCCGCCCCAGGACTGTGCGAAGACCGGACCCTCACCGTGAAAGGTGATCGGGTCGGTGAGCTGTTCGGCGCGCATGGGTTCCTCGTGGCTGGGCTGGGCTGGTCGGGCCGGGTGCCGGCCCGGCATCATCGGGCGGGCTAGTTGCGCAGTGCCCGCATCGGGATGGCGACGGCCGCACTGACGGCCAGGATGCCGGCGAAGAAGATCGCGCCCTGCCAGGCGGTCACGGTGAAGGCCAAGCCGAACAGCCACAGGCCCAGGACGAAAACGGCCATCGCGACGACGAAGGTAAGAATGGGCATGGAATGTTCCTCTCAACGGTGCCGCGAAAGCTTATCCGGGCTCATTTCGAGAGTACTAGTTCGCCGGGCACGGCGTGGAGCTGCGGGCCGGTCAGGCGCTGTACCCGACCTCACGCTCCGGGCCGAGCGGGTCGATGAGGTCCGGCGCATCACCGGAGACCGGCGCCACCTGATAAAACGCCAACCCGGCCGCCGCATCCGAGGAGGCCTCTACCGCCGCGTCGACGAGGGCCTGATCGCCATCGGCGTGCGGGTCCAACCAGCGGTCCCAGCACTCTTCAGGCAGCACAACGGGCATCCTGTCGTGGATCTCTGCGAGGGCGCCCTGGGCGGCTGTCGTGAGGATGGTGGCGGTCAGCACCCATCGGGCCGGGTCGTCGGGACCGAGCGCGGGATTGCGCCACCACGAGTACAATCCGGCCAGCGCCAGTGGCAGGCCGTCTTCGGAGTGTACGAAGTACGGCGTTTTCGTGGTTCCCACGGTGTGCCATTCGTAGTAGCCGGTGACCGGCACGATGGCCCGGGTTTTGGCCAGGGCGGTGCGGAATGTCGGCTTCTCGGCGACGGTCTCGGCCCGTGCGTTGAAGGTGGCGAACGCGGCGGTCAGCTCCGGAGAGAATGTCGGCACCAGCGACCAACGCGCCGGTTCCAGCCGGCGAACGACCGGATCGGATTTCATCGATTCGAGCACAATGGCGATCTGCTCGGTCGGTTTCACGTTCCAGGACGGCTCCGGCAGCTCTCCGGCCTCGTGCTCGATGTCGAACATGGCGGCGAGGTCAGGCGCCGAATCGGTAATGATGAATCGCCCACACATAGGCTCAGGTTACCGTGCCCCGCAGGAGGACCCGTTTATCCACACGGGTTGACGAAATCGAATCTATGTTCGAAAATTAGAGGGTGTCCATTCCGCTGACCTCCGTAGCGCACGCAGCCGGTGCTCCCGCTGCCTCCGCGGCCGAGCGGGTCAGCGAGCTCCAGGCGCGCATCCACGGAATGCAGCGCGACCGCTGGGATGCCGGTGGGCGGCCCGTCTCCGGGGTCCTCGCCGGGCTGCTTCCGGACGGGATCCTGCGCACGGGTGTGGTCTACACGGTCGACAACTCGACGTCGCTGATCATGGCCGTGCTGGCCGCGGCGACAGTGGACGGCGGCTGGGGCGCCGTGGTGGGTCTGCCCGATTTCGGCGCGGAGGCGGCGATCGGGTTCGGAATCGACCTCGAGCGAATCGTGCTGGTTCCCTCCCCCGCCGATCAGTGGTTGGCCGTGACGGCGGCGCTGGTGGATGTGCTGCCCGTTGTTGTCGTGCATCCCCAGCGCGCGGTCGGCGACGCGGAGGCTGCCAGGCTCGCCGCGCGGCTGCGGCAGAGCGGCTGCACCCTGATCGTCGCCGGGACCTGGCCCCAGGGTGAGGCCGCACTTCGGGTCACCGACACCCGCTGGGACGGCCTGGGCGCCGGACACGGCTACCTGGCAGGTCGAGATGTGACGGTACACGTCTCCGGGCGGAACGGCTCCGGGCGACGGCGCTCCACGCTCGTGCACCTTCCGGAGGTCGCCACCCCGGGCGAAGCCGAACCTGGCCCGCGCCTGGACAGCGGCCGAGGCGGCCGGGCCCGGGCCGGCATCCGGCAGCGGGCTCAGTCATGAACCGCGAACGCACCATCGTCGTGTGGTGCCCGGACTGGCCGGTGCTCGCCGCTCGGTCGGCCACCGGCCTGCCCGAGGACGCCCCGCTGGCTCTCATCGAGCACGGGATGGTGTTCGCGTGTTCGCCCGAGGCGCGCCGTCTGGGCGTCCGGCGCGGACTGACCGTTCGGGAGGCCCAGTTCCGGTGCACAGACCTCGTCGTGCTGCCCTATGACCATGCGCTGGACCGGCGGGCCTTCGACCCGATTCTGGATGGCCTGGAGGACATCACGCCCGGTGTGGCCGTGCTCCGGCCCGGCACCTGCGCCATCCGCGCCCGCGGACCGGTGCGGTACTACGGCAGCGAGGCCGCCGCGGCGCGGGCCATGCTCGGCTACCTGCACGCCGCCGGACTTCCCGAGGCCAGGGTCGGAATCGCCGACGGCCCCTTTGCGGCCGAGCAGGCGGCGCGGGCGGTCGGTCCTGGTGGTGTCGGGCCTGAACCTCGGGTTCACATCGTCCCGCCCGGCGCCTCCGCCGCGTTCCTGGCACCGCTACCCGTGTCGGCAGTGGCTGAGGCCGGGCTCGGCACCCTGCTGGCCCGGCTCGGGGTGCACACCCTCGGCCAGCTCGCCGCCCTGCCCGCCCTGGACGTGCATCGTCGTTTCGGTGCTGCTGCGGCGCAGGCGCACGCCAGGGCGTCCGGGCACGAGCACGAGGAGGTCGTGCCCCGTACCCCCACCCCGGTGTTCGACCGCGGCCAGGAGTTCGAGCCGGCGCTGGATCGCATCGACCAACTCGCCTTCGCGCTGCGCAGCACCGCCGACGCCTTCGTGCAGGGTCTGCGGGAGCAGACCCTGGTCTGCACGGCCGTCTCGATCCTGGTCAGCACCGAGGACGGTCTGTTGACCGAACGGACCTGGCGGCATCCCCGGTGGTTCTCTGCCTCCGAGCTGATCGACAGGGTGCGGTGGCAGTTGCAGGGCGAGGGGCGGGCCGACTCCGGCCTGGCCGCCGGCGTCGTCCGGGTGGTCTTCTCCCCCGATCGGGTCGACGCAGTGGCGAACCACGAGGACGGCCTGTGGGGAACGGGGCCCGACGAGCGGATCCACCATGCCCTCACCCGGGTGCAGGGCCTGGTCGGCCACGCGGGCGTCGTCAGGGCGGCCATCGGCGGTGGGCGGATGCTCGCCGACCGTCAACTTTCCGTGCCCTGGGGCGATGACGGTGCCGCTTCGTCGGGCCGTGGTCTGAGCAGCAGTCCAGGCGGCAGTCCGGCCGGTGCCGCCAGGCCCTGGTCGGGAAGTCTCGACGGGCTGCTCCCCGCCACGGTGTACCGGGAACGCCATCCGGTCGCCCTCGTCGCCGACGACGGCCGGTCCCTGCGCGTCGATGACCGCGGCGCGTTCGATGGTGAGCCGGCGCGGTTCTCGGCACCTCGGTTCCTCGAGGGCGCCAGCGGGGCCCAGCCGAGTCGGGTGCTGGCCTGGGCCGGCCCGTGGCCGGTGCGAGAACGCTGGTGGGACTCGGCGGCCGCGCGCACTGTGCACCGGGCGCAGATCGTCGACGAGCGCGACGGCGCGTGGCTGCTGGCACTGGACGAGGACGGCTGGCGCGCCGAGGCCCGATATGACTAGGCCCGGCATGACTAGGCCCGGCATGACTCGGCCGGGCCAGACCACGCCCGGGCCGACCCACAGAACAGAGAGGACGGGCCACCCCGATGGGATTCAATAACCCGCCCATTCCCTGGTCGGAACTGGAGCGCCGGCTCTCTGACCGGCGCCCCGGCGGCCCGCCCCCCGAGGCCGACGGCGGCGACAGCCCGGCCTGGTCCAGGCACCGCCAGCCCTACGCGGCCCAGACCCCGCAGCGTCCGCCGGCCGAGACTGTCGTCGGCTACGCGGAGCTGCACGCCCACTCCAACTTCAGCTTCCTCGACGGCGGAAGTTCTCCGGAAGACCTCCTCGAGGAAGCCGGTGCGTTGGGCCTGCACGGCCTGGCCCTCACCGACCACGACGGGTTGTACGGGGCCGTCCGGCTGGCCGAAACCGCGGAGAGCTACCCGGACGTCCGCACCGTCTTCGGCGCAGAACTGTCCCTCGGGTTGACCCGTCGGCAAAACGGGGTGCCAGACCCGGAGGGAAGCCACCTCGTGGTCCTGGCCAGGGGCCAGGACGGCTATCACCGGCTGGCGGCCGCGCTCACCCACGGTCAGCTTTCCGGCGGCGAGAAGGGGCGACCCGTCTACGACCTCGAGGAGCTCGCCGAGGCATCCGGCGGGCACTGGAGCATCCTGACCGGGTCTCGGTCCGGCGCGGTTCGCCAAGCCCTGCAGCAGGATGGTGACCAGGCGGCGGCCCGGGAGCTCGACCGCCTGATCGCGCTGTTCGGCCGTGACAGTGTGAACGTCGAACTGGTCGACCACGGCCGACCGCAGGACTCTGTGGCCAACGACAGGCTCGCCGCACTGGCCGAACGGGCCTGCCTGCCCGTGCTCGCCACCAACAACGTGCACTACGCCCGGCCGGCCGACTTCAGGCTCTTCTCCGCGCTGGCCGCCGTGCGCGCCCAACGCAGCCTGGACGACATGGACGGCTGGCTGCCCGCGGCGCCCACCCAGCACCTGCGGAGCGGCGCCGAGATGGCCGCCCGATTCAGCCGGTATCCGGGGGCTGTCGCCCGTACGGTGCCCCTCGCAGACGAGCTCGCCTTCTCGTTGCGCCGGGCCAGGCCCCGGCTCCCCCGTCAGCACGTTCCGGACGGGCACACGCCCATGAGCTGGCTGCGTCAGCTGGTCTGGGACGGTGCGGAACGCGCGTACCCCGGCTACAACGCGAATGTGCGTGAGCGCCTGGAGAAAGAGCTCGCCGTGATCGAGGCCAAGGACTTCCCGGGCTATTTCCTGATCGTGCACGACATCGTGCAGTTCGCCCGGCGGTCGGGCATCCTCTGCCAGGGCCGGGGGTCCGCAGCGAATTCGGCGGTCTGCTTCGTCATCGGCATCACCGCTGTTGACTCGATCTTCTATCGCCTGCCCTTCGAGAGATTCCTCTCCAGCCTGCGGGAAGAGGAACCCGACATCGATGTGGACTTCGACTCGGACCGGCGGGAGGAGGTGATCCAGTACGTCTACGAACGGTACGGTCGCCTCAACGCCGCCCAGGTGGCCAACGTGATCACCTATCGGCCGAAGTTCGCGGTTCGCGACATGGCCAAGGCCCTCGGCTACAGCACCGGACAGCAGGATGCCTGGTCCAAACAGGTGGAACGCTGGGGTTCGGCGGTGTCGAGCCCCGATCACGACATCCCCGACCAGGTCGCCGACCTCGCGTCTCAGGTACTCGGGTTCCCTCGCCACCTCGGCATCCACTCCGGCGGCATGGTGCTCACCGACCGACCCGTCGGCGAGGTCTGCCCCATCGAACACGCCCGCAAGGAGAACCGGACGGTTCTGCAGTGGGACAAAGACGACTGCGCCTGGATGGGCCTGGTCAAGTTCGACCTGCTCGGCCTCGGCATGCTCGCCGCCTTGCAGTACACCTTCGACCTGGTCAGGGACGCTCTCGGCGAGGACTGGAGCCTGGGCAGCATCCCCCGGGAGGAGGCCGGGGTGTACGACATGCTCTGCCGCGCCGATTCCATCGGCGTTTTCCAGGTGGAGAGCCGCGCCCAGATGGGGACCCTGCCGCGCTTGCAACCGCGCCGCTTCTACGACCTTGTGGTCGAGATCGCGCTCATTCGTCCCGGCCCGATCCAGGGCGGTGCCGTGCACCCGTACATCCGACGCAAGCTCGGCCAGGAACCGGTCAGCTACCTGCACCCCAAGCTCGAGCCGGTGCTCGAACGCACCCTGGGCATCCCCCTGTTCCAGGAGCAACTCATGCAGATGGCCATGGCCGTGGGCGGCTGCAGCGGCGAGGACGCCGATCTGCTCCGCCGGGCGATGGGCTCCAAGCGCGGGGTCGAGAAGATCTCCTCCCTGCGCGCCACCCTGTACGAGGGCATGGCCGGCAACGGCATCACCGGCGACCTGGCCGACGAGATCTACGAGAAGATCGAGGCCTTCGCCAACTTCGGCTTCGCCGAGAGCCACTCGATCAGCTTCGCCCTGCTCGTTTACGCCAGCGCCTGGCTGAAGCTGCACTACCCCGGCGCCTTCCTCGCCGCGTTGTTGCGCGCCCAGCCCATGGGCTTCTACTCGCCGCAATCCCTGGTCGCGGACGCCCGCAGGCACGGTGTGCAGGTGTTGCGCCCCGATGTGCAGCTCTCCGGCACCGCCGCGTTGCTCGAGGCGCTGGCCGACGGGCCGGGCGAGCCTGCTGGCCGCCCGGGCTGTCTGGATCACGAGCAACCCGCGGTGCCGGACTACGACAGGACCCTGCCCGTAGACGATCGGGGCCACCGCAGGGACGGCACCCTCGCCGTGCGGCTCGGTCTCGCCGATGTGCGCTCCATCGGCCAGGCGGTGGCCGAGCGGATCGTCGCCGACCGGGACAGGTTCGGGCCGTTCCGGTCCATGAACGATCTGGCCCGGCGGGCTCGGCTGAACACCGAACAGCTCGAATCCCTGGCCACCGCCGGAGCCTTCGACGGGCTGGGCCTCGAACGCCGACAGGCCCTGTGGTCGGCCGGGGAAGCGGCCCAGGAGACCGACGCCCACCTGCGCGGCTCCTTCGAGACCGTGCAACCACCCCTCCTGGCCCTGATGACGCCTGTCGAGCAGGTGGCCTACGACCTCTGGGCCACCGGGGTTTCCACCGACGACCATCCGATCCGACACGCCAGGCCGGTCCTCGCCGCCCGGGGCGCGCTGGCCGCGAACCAGCTCGCCACCAGTGAGAACGGTCGCCGGATCGAGGTCGGTGGTGTGGTCACCCACCGCCAGCGACCGGCCACGGCGAACGGTGTCACCTTCATCAACCTGGAGGACGAGACCGGCAACGTCAACGTCGTGGTGAGCGTCGGGGTCTGGACCCACTTCCGCCGGATCGCCCGGGAATCGCCCGCCCTGATGATCCGCGGCATCCTCGAACGTTCGCCGGAAGGCGTCGTCAACCTCATCGCCGACCGATTCGAACCCCTCACCGTGGCGGCCCACACGTCGTCGAGGGACTTCCGCTAGCGTCGATCCAGTGAATGAAGACCGATACTCCAATGATGTGCTCGCCGCCGGATGGCGGGAGGCCGGCCGCCGTGTCGTCCCCCAGCAGGAAGCCGTGCGGGACCTCGTTGTCGAGGAGGTCGCCACCGGGTTCTGCGGTGCGGTGATCAGGGTCGAGAAGAAGGTCGTCACCCTGGAGGACCGGCACGGGAAGCTCCGGCTGTTCCCGCTCGGCGGTGGATTCCTGGTCGACGGCGAGCCCGTCGTCCTGGTGCCGCCCCGGGCAGCAGCCCCGGCCGGCCGGGGACGCACGGCGTCCGGGTCTCTGGCGGTGGCGGATGCGCCGGCCCGGGTGGCCAGGGCCAGCCGCATCTTCGTGGAAGGCCGCCACGACGCCGAGCTCGTCGAAAAGGTCTGGGGCGCCGATCTCCGCATCGAGGGCGTCGTCGTGGAGTACATCGAGGGTGTGGACAACCTCGCCGAACTGCTGGCGGAGTTCAAGCCGGGTCCGACACGCCGGGTCGGTGTTCTCGTCGACCACCTGGTCCCCGGATCCAAGGAGAGCCGCATCGCCGAGGCCGTCGCCCGCGGGCCGCACGGCCGGCACGTCCTGGTGGTCGGGCATCCCTACGTGGATGTCTGGCAGTCGGTGAAACCGGCCCGACTGAATCTGCCGGTCTGGCCCCAGATTCCGCGCAACATCGAGTGGAAGCACGGCATCTGCGCGGCCCTCGGCTGGCCGCACGACGACCAGGCCGACATCGCCAGGGCCTGGCAGCGGATCCTGGGCCAGGTGCGCACTTACGCCGATCTTGAGCCGGCATTGCTGGGCCGGGTCGAACAGCTGATTGATTTCGTCACCGTCGATTAGCGCCGTCACCGGCACACTTTGAGCATTTCTGTCAGAATTCGTAACACTTTGATCGTTTTTTCGCACAGATCTTCACGCAGACCGAGCGATGTGGGCTAGTGTTGTCGAAGTAGTTGTAGTGCTTGCACGTCTAAAAAACGTATCGACCTCGGTCGGTGCGGGCTTATTCCTTTCGGAAGCGGACGACGAATACCGCGACGAACGGCCTCGAAAGTCGGGGCCTTTCTAACACTCCTGGAGGAGTTTCATAATGGCAACAGGTACCGTGAAATGGTTCAACGCTGAAAAGGGCTTCGGATTCATCGCTCCCGACGACGGAAGCGCCGATGTCTTCGCGCACTACTCCGCGATCGCTTCGAACGGCTACAAGTCGCTCGACGAGAACCAGAAGGTCGAGTTCGAGGTAACCCAGGGCCCCAAGGGTCCCCAGGCCGAGAACATCCGCGCCCTCTAAATAGAGCTGCGGCAGCTCTCTAAAGCTGCTAACAACGCCCCCGCTTCGGCGGGGGCGTTGTTTTTTTAATGCCGCACCCCCGGCACACCTGTTCCCCATCCGGACAACTGCGCCCGGCGTACCGGGTGCAGTTGTCCGCACGGGGAACAGTTGGTGCGGTTGGGCGGCGAAGCGGGCCGTCGTGCTACTTGACCAGGTCCTGCCAGCCGTCACCGTCGACGTACTCGAAGATCAGGTTGGTCTCGGTGTGCGCCACTGCTGGATGCTCCGCCAGGTGCTCGAGGACGAAGTCGCGCAGGTCGGAGGCATCCGCCGCGGCCACGTGCAACAGGTAGTCGTCGGCGCCGGCGGTGTGGAACAACCCGATCACGCCGGGCCAGTGTGGCGCTGCGCTGCGGAAATCATCGATCTGCTCCCGAGCGTGCTTCGCCAGCCGCACCGAGATCAGGGCCTGCAGCGACGCCCCCAGGGCGGCCAGGTCGATGTTGGCCCGGTAGCCGCGGATGTGGCCGAGCTGCTGGAGCCGGCGCAGCCGGAGGGACACCGTGGACTCGGCAACGCCGATCTCGGCGGCCAACGCGGCGCCGGACGCGCGTGCGTTGACCGAGAGCGCGCGGAGCAGCGCCCGGTCGACGCGGTCCAGGTCGGCTTTCTTGGAATCCATACACGCTCTCTTTCGTTTGAGCGCAAGTTTATCGAGCGTTCTTCGACAGCGACACTCGCCCCTGCATCAACTGCGTCACAGTGGGGTTTCCGGCGGATGACGCCGGTGAAGCTGCGACCCGGCCGTGAGCATCCGCACAGCGGTGGTCGAGCGCGTTGTCAGCTGCGGCCGAGGCGGCGGCGGAGCAGGTCGATGCGCTTCTGGATCTGGGTGACGCTGGCCTGAGCGACCGCGGGCCCCCCGCACAGGCGGCGCAGCTCGGCGTGCACCATGGCGTGCGGCTCCCCCGCCAGCTTCGACCACATGCCCACGAGGCTGCCCAGCAGCGCCCGCTGCTCCTTGAGCGTGCGATACAGGGGAATCGGCTCCTCCGGTGCACCCTCGACCGCGGCGGCGGCTGTGCGCCGCTCAGAGCCGCGCTTGGCCTGGCGTTGCTGCCGCTGGCGCAGCAGTTCGGAGACCTGCTCGGGCTCGAGCAGCCCGGGGATGCCGATGAAGTCGAACTCCTCGTCCGTTCCGGGTTCGGCCAGTTCACCGAACTCGTCACCGTTGAACATCACCATGTCGAAGGTGGCCTGGGAGTCCAGCGCCTGCCAGGTGAATTCCTCTTGGCCGAGGTCGTCCGAGGCCTTGTCGGACTTATTGGCGGCCGCCACCATGGCGTCCTCGGGGTTGTACATACCGTCGTCGCCGTCGTCACGGTTGCTGCGATCCAGCGCGTGGTCGCGTTCGAGTTCCATCGCATTGGCGAGGCTCAGCAGTCCGGGAACGTTGGGCAGGAAGATCGAGGCGGTCTCGCCGCGACGTCGGGCGCGCACGAACCGGCCGATGGCCTGCGCGAAGAACAGCGGCGTTGAGGCGCTGGTCGCATAGACGCCGACGGCCAGGCGGGGAACGTCGACGCCCTCAGACACCATCCGCACCGCAACCATCCAGCGCCGGGTGTTGTGCGAGAACTCGTCGATCCGGTCGCTGGACTCCTTCTCGTCGGAAAGCACCACCGTGGGCGCCTCTCCGGAGATCTCCTCGAGGATCGCCGCGTAGGCGCGTGCCGTGGTCTGGTCCGTCGCGATCACCAGGCCGCCGGCATCCGGGATGCCGTGCCGCACCTCGGTGAGGCGAGCGTCGGCGGCCCGCAGGACCGCGGGAATCCACTGACCGCTGGGTTCCAGCGCGGTCCGCCAGGCCTGTGAGGTGATGTCCTTGGTATTGCCCTCGCCGAGCTTGGCTTCCATCTCGTCGCCGGTGCGGGTGCGCCACTTCATGTGCCCGGCGTAGACCATGAACATCACCGGGCGCACGACGCCGTCTTCCAACGCCCGGCCGTAGCCGTAGTTGTAGTCGCTCTGGGACAGCCGGATGCCCTGCTTGTCGGGCAGGTAGGTCACGAACGGGATGGGCGAGGTGTCCGAGCGGAACGGGGTGCCGGTGAGCGAGAGCCGCCGGGTGGCCGGATCGAAGGCCTCGCGGATGGCGTCGCCCCAACTCAGCGCGTCACCGCCGTGGTGCACCTCGTCGAGGATCACCAGGGTGCGGCTGGCCTGGGTGAGTTCGCGGTGCAGCGCCGCGCGGGTGGCCACCTGTGCGTAGGTGACGGCGATGCCGTGGAAATGGCTCCCGTAGCGGCCGTGGGCGTTCTTGAAACCGGGGTCCAGGCGGATGCCGGCGCGGGCGGCCGCGTCCGCCCACTGGCGTTTGAGGTGCTCGGTCGGCGCGACCACGGTGATGCGGTCGATAACGCGGCGGGCCCGCAGCTCGGCGGCCAGGCGCAGCGCGAAGGTGGTCTTGCCGGCGCCCGGGGTGGCCGCGGCGAGGAAGTCGCGGGGCTGGTGCTGGAAGTACGCCTCGAGGGCCTCGGCCTGCCAGGCGCGGAGCTTGCTTGCGGTGCCCCAGGCGGCCCGTTCGGGAAAAGCCGGGGAGAGGTGCTCCGCGGCGCTGGTGCCGGCAGGCCCTCGGGCCGGCCCGAACACGGGCGGGGTATCGACGGTGTCCGCGAGAACGCTGTCACGGTCAGGCAGGGCGAACAGTCCGGGTTCAGTGGTCTCCCGGTGCGAGGGTTCCCGGAAAGCGGATCCGAAGTCAGGTGGAGTAGTCACTTCATAAGAGATTACCAACTCGCGCCGACATCTGCCCGACGGTGCAGACTGACAGCATGTCGAAACAGCAGCATCCGTGGTCTCGCTACGTCGCTCTCGGCGACTCCTTCACCGAGGGTGTCGGTGACCCGGAACCGGCCAGCCCGGGCGGAAACCGCGGCTGGGCGGATCGTGTCGCCGAGATGCTCAGCCTGGGTTCGGACGAATTCGCGTACGGCAATCTTGCGGTCCGCGGCAAGCTGATGAACCAGGTCCTGGCCGAACAGGTGGGTCCCGCGTTGTCCCTGCACCCTGATCTGGTCACGATCTCTGCCGGCGGCAACGACGTGCTCCGGCCGGGCAGCGACCCGGATGCCATCGCGGCGCGGCTCGACGACGCGGTCAGCCTGCTCGGGTCCGAGGGCGCCACCATGGTGGTCTTCACCGGAACCGATGTGCGCTTCTCCCCCGTGCTGCGGGGTCTGCGGGGCAAGGTGGCCATCTACAACGAGAACATCCGTGCCATCGCCACCGCCCGAGACGCCATCGTGGCGGACATGTGGTCCCTGACCGAGATCCAGGACACCCGGATGTGGGCCCCCGACCGTCTGCACCTCAACCCGCTCGGCCATCACACGGTGGCCAGGATGGTGTTGGACGCGCTCAACGTGGTCAATCCGCTCGAGCCGCAGCTGCCGGAGCCGATGCCCGGTGTCACCTGGCGCCAGGCGCGCACCGAAGACCTCGCCTGGGCGAGGGAGTATCTGGTGCCCTGGGTGCTGCGCCGGGTGCGTCACCAGTCCTCGGGAGACAACATCCTGCCCAAACGTCCGGACGCGGACCCGGTGACCAGACTCGACCGGCCGGCCGAACCCGAACCCGAACGCGGAATCGGTTAGATCTCGCCGGGGTTCGTCCAACGCCAGAACGGCCCCGGATCGGTGATGGTCTGATCGAGGACGAGCGGAACCGAGACGGTGTTCGTCCCGACGGTCACGTCGACGCTGCCGACGGAATCGCCCTTCTCACCCAGGGTCACCGGTGCGACATCGACGGTGCTCTCGATCGGGGTGTCCGACCACACCACGGCGGACTCGGACGTCTCGGCCACAGCCTGCGCCGACTGGCCCCAGGGGGTCGTGTAGGTACCGAAGGGGGTGCCGGCCTCGACCAGTGTCACCGTGCGGAATCCGGGGCTCACGCTCTCGATGAGGCTCAGGATGCTCTCGTTGAGTTCGCTGTGAGTGTCCCCGCCGAGCACGACGCCCACGAGGGTGATCGAGGTGTCGCCGACCGGCACGTCCACCGCGAAGAGCAGGCAGGCGCCGGCCTCGTCCGTGGTGCCGGTCTTGATGCCGTCGACGCCGTCGACGCCGAGCAGCTTGTTCGTATTGGTCACGGTGCCCACGGTCGGGATCACGGCGCTGGGCATGGCCACGATGCTCGCCAGAGCGGGATCGGCCATCACGAGCTTGCCGATGGCCACCAGATCGGCCGGACTGCTCACACTCTGGGCGGAGATTCCGCTGGTGTCTGCGACGACGGTGCCGGTCAGGCCGTTCGCGGCCAGATAGTCCGCCGCGGCGACCAGGTACGCGTCAACGGAACCGAACGCCCACACGGCCAGGGACACGCTGTAGTTGTTCGCGGACGGGATCAGCATCGTTTCGAAGGCTTCGCGCTGGCTGAGCACCTGCCCGGCTGAGACGGGCGCCACCGAGCCGTTCTCCGCGATGGCGTCGTAGTAGAAGTCGACGTCATCGTCGGTGAAGGTGATGTCGGGACCCGGCTCGTCGCCGGTCAGTGGCTTGGCCTCGAGGATCACCAGTGCGGTGACCATCTTGGTGATGCTGGCGATGGGCATCGAGGCCTGGTCACCGGTGGAGCCCAGAACCCCGTCGAAGCCGACGGCGCCGATGGCGCCGGCCCCCTGGCCGGGCCAGGTGGGCTCCACGGCTGCCTGGCTGAGCGCGGGCGGCTCGGTGAGGGTCGCCGCCGTACTGGAGACGGGGGCGAGGCCCGTGCTGGTGAGGTAGGCGCCGGATGCGAGGATGACGGCGAGCACGCCGAAGAAGGCGAAGCGCCGACGGCGGTAGACCTGGCGACGGGAGTTAGACATTCGATGATTCTAACCACGGCTGCCGTGCCGGGTTGGCAGGGTCGCCGCGCGCCAGTGAAACGTCTAGGCGCGCAGCGCGTACAGGGCCACGGCGCTGGCCGAGGCCACGTTCAGCGAATCCACGCCGTGCAGCATCGGGATCGTGACCACGGTGTCTGCCGCGGCCAGCGCGGTGTGGCTCAGCCCGTCGCCCTCGGTACCCAGAATCAGCGCCACCCGGTCCGGCGGGTCGTTCGCGAAGACGTCCAGGGAGACGGCATCGTCGGCCAGGGCCAGCGCGGCCAGGTGGAAGCCGTGCTCGTGCAGGACCGTCGCGGCCTCGTCCCATTCGGGCAGGCGGGTCCAGGGCACCTGCAGCACGGTCCCCATGCTCACCCTGACGCTGCGCCGATACAGCGGGTCGGCACAACGTGGGGTGATCAGCACGGCGTCAGCGCCGAGCCCCGCGACCGACCTGAAGATCGCGCCGACATTGGTGTGGTCGACGATGTCCTCGAGTATCACGATGCGCCGGGCACCGCGGATGATGTCGGCCACCGACGCCAGGTCGGGGCGGTGCATGGCCGCCAGGGCGCCGCGGTGCAGGTTGTAGCCGGTGAGCTGCTCCAGGAGTGCCGCCGAGCCCACATAGATCGGAACATCCGGCCAGTCCGCCAACAGACGCTGGGCATCCGGCAGCCACTGCTCCTGTACGAGAACCGAACGCGGCCGATGCCCGGCGGCGAGGGCCCGGCCGATGACCTTGGCCGATTCGGCGATGTACAGGCCGTTCGCCGGTTCGGACACGCGGCGCAGGGCCACGTCGGTCAGGCGCGAGTAGTCGGCGAGGCCGGGCGCATCGAGGTCGGTAATCGGGACGATCTGCACGAAAGCCGCCGCCTTTCTGGGTGGTGTCTGATGCCGGCTGCCGGCGTCGGAAGCTCGAACCGTAACACAGCCGAAAACTGACCAGTTTAGACTCAGAGGACATCGGCGCCACGCCAGCTCCCCCGGGGCCCGGCCGGCGGCGACGGACGAGGATGGAGCATCATGACGGCCGAGACTGTCCTGACGACGTCGGCGGCGGCCGGAGAAGACCTCGACGCCGTGGCCGCGATCCTGCGCGGCCGGCGCACGGCGGTCCTCACCGGCGCCGGGGTGAGCACCGATTCCGGAATCCCCGACTACCGCGGGGCGGGCGCCCCGGTGCGAGTGCCGATGACGTTCCAGACCTTCCTCGCCGACGAACGGGCGCGCAAACGGTACTGGGCCGGCAGCCACCTGGGCTGGCACCGGTTCCGGGCGGCCGAACCCAATCTGGGGCACCGGTCCCTCGTCGCCCTCGAAACGGCCGGCCTGGTCAGCGGCATCATCACCCAGAACGTCGACGGCCTGCACACCCGAGCCGGCTCCCGGCACGTCGTCGACCTGCACGGATCCATGGACCTGGTCGTCTGCCTCTCCTGCGGGCAGGCCTTCGGCCGGGACAGCATCGCCGCCCGCCTGGAGACCCACAACCCGGTGCTGGCGGACCCCGACCAGGTCGAGATCGCACCGGACGGTGACGCCATCGTGGTCGACATCGACAATTTCATCGTGCCGGACTGCTCGGTGTGCGGCGGACTGCTCAAACCCAATGTGGTGTTCTTCGGTGAGCTGGTCCCGACCGGGAAGTTCACCGCGGCGGCCGCGTTGGTGCGGGCGGCGGACGCCCTGATCGTGGCGGGCTCCTCGCTCGCGGTGAATTCGGGGATCCGGCTGCTCGAGCAGGCCAGGCGCCGCAAGCTGCCCATCGTGGTGATCAATCGCGGGCCGACCAAGGGCGACGGGCGTGCCCTGGTTAAACTGGAGGCAGGCACGTCGGAGACGTTCGCCGGGTTGGTGAGCAGACTCACCGACCTCTAGCCGGCCAGCCGCCGAGCAGCACCCGTCCAGCAGAAGGCAGCGTTGTGATCACCAAGTTCGCGATTGTCAGGCACGGCCAGACCGACTGGAATCTCGAAAGACGGATCCAGGGCAGCACCGACATCCCGTTGAATTCCACGGGCCGGGCCCAGGCGGCGGAAACCGGTCTGCGGCTGAGCCGTAGCCACTGGGACGCTGTCGTGACCAGTCCCCTGCTGCGCGCGCACGAAAGCGCCAGGATCATCGCCGGTGAGCTGGACCTCCCGGCGCCGCTCGTTGTTCCCGAGCTGACCGAGCGTCACCACGGCCTGATCGAGGGGCTGACCTTTGCCCAACGCCAGGCGCGGTTCCCGGACGGTTCCTCGGTGCCGGGACTCGAAACCCGCCAGGCCGTGCTCGACCGGGTGCTGCCGGCGTTGGAAGACGTCGCCCGGACCTACGCTGGGCGGGAGGTGGTCGTGGTCTGCCACGGCGGTGTGATCGGCACGCTTCTCCGCTATGCCACGGACGGCACCAGGCCGGCCGCGGGTGAGCTCATCCCGAACGGTTCGATTCACGAGTTCCGCTGGGAGAGCGGCCGGCTCCAGCTGGAGGACGTCGTTTCGGCGCGCTGATAAACCGCGGTCAGCGTCGGTGGGAGGCCGCCTGGGCGCTCTGCAGCACCCGGAGCAGCCGTTCGGCGGACTCGGCCCAGGTGAAACGCCCGGCCTGAATCACGGAGAGCCGTGAACGGCTCAGCCACTCCCCCGGCGCCTCGAGTCCGCGCACCGCGGCCGCCAGCGCATCCGGGTCCAGCGGCGGGACATAGCCGGCCGCATCGCCGCCGATCTCCCGGAAGATGGGGATATCGCTCACCAGCACCGGGATGCCGAGGCTCATCGCCTCGACCAGGGGGATGCCGAAGCCCTCGTCGAGGGACGTCGTCACCAGGGCCGTGGCGCTGGACAGCAGGGAGACGTATTCCTCGTCACTGACTCCGTTGTGGAAGACCAACGTCGCCTGAGGGGAGAGGGCGCTCAGCCGGGCGCGTTCGGCGTCACCGACGCGGCTGAGCAGGTGCAGCTCATACCCGGGAAGGGCCGCGGCTGCTCGCACCAGGGTGTCCACGTTCTTGTAGGGCATGAACGAACCCATGTAGATCAGGCGTGTGGTCTCCGGTCCGGATCGCTCACTCGGCGCCGCCGCCGCGGCGACGGAATCGGCCGCGTTGGGCACCACGGAGACCGGCCGGCGGGTGAGCCGGTGGCGGTTGATCAGCGCGCCGGTGGTTTCCGACACCGTCACGACGCCGTCGGACCGGTTCAGCAGCATCCGTTGGGGCACCCAGGACAGGTGGTACAGCCGCCAGAGCAGGCGGATACCGATGGAGAAGTCTCGCGGCGGGGTGCGATTGCGGTAGTAGATCAGGTCGTGCACGGTCAGCACCAGCTTGTAGCGCCTGCCCCACGAACCCATTGTCTGCATCGGGCTGAACACGATGTCGGGGGCCAGCCGGTTCACGGTCAGGGCCACCAGCGGTTCCAGCGGGCTGGTGGGCGAACGCACGAGCTGCCACGGCAGCGCCGGCAACATTGCCAGCTGCCGGTGGTCGCTGATCAGCATCGTCACCGGATGCAGTCGGCCCAGTTCGGTGACCAGACCGGCCGTGTACCGGCTGATGCCGTCGTGCCGGTCGATCCGGGTGTAGCGGCAGTCGAAGACTATCCGCAGGGGGCGAGAGGCCGAGGCCGTCACGACGCGGCCGCTTCGGGTGCGCCGGCCGGGCGGACCGGATCGAGGAAGGCACGCAGTGCTTGCGCCGCGTCCTCGGGAACTTCGTAGTGGATGAGGTGGCCTACCCCGGGCAGGACGTGCAGCCGGGCATCCGGGAACTGGGCGCGCAGCCGAACCTGGGCGGGCACCGGGGTGATGTCATCCTTCTCGGCGGCGATCAGCAGGGTGCGGGTATCGATGGCGGTGGCGTATTCACTGACGTCGTGGCTGACGGATGCCGTGAACGCCTCCAGCACCACCGTCCGGTCCGCGAAAGCGGAGAAGTACCTGTCGTGCTGGTTGTGGATCCAGCGTCGCCGTTGCCGACTCCGGGTTTTGGCCATGGTGATGCTCATCACCCGCACGATCACCCGGTTGCAAAGGAGCGCGAACCCGAGCCGTTCGGGCAGCTTGGACGCCAGCCAGTAGTAGAAGACGGCAAGCCGGGTCAGGATGCCCCGGGGCCCGGACAGGGCGGGGGCGGCGATCGGGTTGACCAGTACCAGTTCCTGGGCGGGCAGGCCGCCCGGTGCCGCGGCGGCCGCGGCGACGACGATCGACCCGAACGAGTGGCCGAGGACCACGACCCGGCCGGGCAGCGCCAGGAGGCGCAGGAACTCGGCCAGCCAGGCGGCATAGGAGTCGATGGAGTGCGGTGCCGTGTCGAATGCCGCCGATTCGCCGAAGCCGGGTAGGTCCGGCGAGATGATGCGCAGACCCTGGAGCTGGGCGACGACGGCTTCAAGGCCGTGGTGGTCGCCGCGGAACCCGTGCACCATCACGATTGTCGTCGGGCTTGTGGGGTCTCCGTACTCCCAGTAGCGGGTGTCGCTGCCCAGCACGGCGAGGGTGTGGGCGCGCGCGTCCATGAGGGTGAGCAGGTCGGCGTAGGGCGAAGGAACGATCATCGCTCCCAGTTTAGGCTGGCGGCGAGCGAGTGGCCCGACCGAAGTTGCACCGATCGACCTAGAATCGGTCGTATCTGCACCATCCACATCCGCGTCGGGTGGTGGCCGCTCCCGGCCACGGCCGCGTCAGGGACGGAAGGAACGCCGTGAGCTTCACCGCACCCATCCAGCTGCCCGGGTTGACCCTCGATCCGCGGTGGTACCGCCGCGCGGTGTTCTATGAGGTGATGGTCCGGTCCTTCCTCGACAGCAACGCGGATGGCACCGGGGACCTGTCCGGGCTGATTTCGAAGCTGGACTACCTGCAGTGGCTGGGTATCGACGCGCTGTGGATCCCACCGTTCTTCACGTCCCCGCTGCGGGACGGCGGCTACGACGTGGCCGACTACCGCACGATCCTGCCCGAGTTCGGCACCCTCGACGAGTTCAAGGAACTCGTCACGAAGGCGCACGAGCGCAACATGCGCATCGTCATCGACCTGCCGCTCAACCACACCTCCGACCAGCACCCGTGGTTCCAACAGTCCAGGCAGCAGCCCGACGGAGAGTTCGGTGACTTCTATGTGTGGAGCGACGACGACGGCAAGTACCCGGACATCCGGATCATCTTCACGGACACCGAGGACTCGAACTGGGCTTTCGACTCCGTCCGGCGCCAGTTCTACTTCCACAGGTTCTTCTCCCATCAGCCCGACCTGAACTACGACAACCCGGCCGTGCACGACGCAATCCTCGGCGTGGTCCGGTACTGGCTGGACCTGGGCGTTGACGGGTTCAGGTTGGATGCGATCCCCTATCTGTACGAGTCGGACGAGGGCAACGGTGAGGGCGAGCCGCTGACGCACGAGTTCATCAGACGACTGCGGGCCATTGTGGACCGGGACTATCCGGGGCGCATCATGATCGCCGAAGCCAACCAGTGGCCGCGGGAGGTGGCCGCCTTCTTCGGCACCGAGGACGAGCCGGAGTGCCACATGGCCTTCGACTTCCCGGTGATGCCCAGGATCTTCTACTCGCTGCGCTCCCAGCGCGCCGATGAGCTCGTGCGGGTGCTCTCCGAAACGACCGACATCCCCGAGGGCGCCGGCTGGGCGGTGTTCCTGCGTAACCACGATGAACTCACCCTGGAGATGGTCAGCGAGCAATACCGTCAGGCGATGTACGGCTGGTACGCCTACGACCCGCGGATGCGCGCCAATATCGGTATCCGCCGTCGCCTGGCACCGCTGCTGGACAACAGCCGCTCGGAACTCGAGCTGGCCCACGCGCTGCTGTTCTCCCTGCCGGGGAGCCCGTTTTTGTACTACGGCGATGAGATCGGGATGGGCGACAACATCTGGCTGCCCGACCGGGACAGCTCCCGCACGCCGATGCAGTGGACACCGGACCGCAACGGCGGGTTCTCGGCGGCGGATCCCGGCAAGTTGTACCTGCCGGTTGTGCAGTCACTGGTCTACAACTTCGGCCAGACCAACGTCGAATCCCACCTCGCGCAGTCCGGTTCGCTGCTGCACTGGATCCGCAACGTCATCCATGTTCGCACCAACCATCCAGCGTTCGGGTTGGGGTCGCTCACCGTGCTGTCCACCGATCACGAGTCCATCCTGGCCTTCACCAGGGTGTACGCCGGTTCGGGATCGAGCTTCGGCGACCAGCCGGAGACCCTGCTCTGCGTGTTCAGCTTCGCGCACAACCCCGTCGCGTTCCGGATCCAGGAACCCGACCTGGCGGGCACCCGGCTCTACGACATCTTCGGCGGGGCCGTGTTCCCTTCCTTCGACGAGGAGGGCGGGCTCACCCTCACCCTGGGTGCGCAGAGCTTCTACTGGTTGCACTGCGGCTGACCGGAGGGCACAAAAAAGGGCGACCTGCCTTAGCAGGTCGCCCTTCAGGCGTAATGCGGCGTGGTTACTTGCCGAAGCCCTTGTAGCGCGAGTTGAACTTCTCCACGCGTCCGGCGGAGTCCATGATGCGCTGCTTGCCCGTGTAGAACGGGTGCGACTCGGAGGAGATTTCCACGTCGATGACCGGGTACGTGGTGCCGTCTTCCCACTCGATGGTCTTCGAGCTGGAGACCGTCGAACGGGTAAGGAACGTCGCACCCGACGCGAGGTCGCGGAAGACCACGGGAGCGTATGTGGGGTGAATGTCAGACTTCATGGAGACTTCCTTGTTGCGTTTCGATGGGTGGGATCTGGCTCGCCGGTTGCGGCAGAAAAGTGTATCGGTCACGAGGACCAGCTACCGAGTTTAGCAGAATCTTGAGGCCGGGAGTGGCCAGACGCTGGAAAGCTCAGATTGCGCGTGCCGCGTAGCGTCCGTCGGTCTCGGTGAGTTCGATCGGGAGACCGAAAGCCTCGGTGAGAGTGTCGGAGGTCAGCGCCTCGGTCAGGGGGCCTGCGCTGACGACCTTGCCGCCGGCGAGCAGCAGCACGTGGGTGAATCCACGCGGGATTTCCTCCACGTGGTGGGTGACCATGATGATGGCCGGGGAGTTGGGCTCACTCGCGTATCCGCTGAGCAGGCGCAGCAGTTCTTCCCTGGCACCGAGGTCGAGGCTGGCGGCCGGTTCGTCCAGAAGCAGGATCTCCGGGTCGGTCATGATGGACCTGGCGATCTGCACGCGCTTCTGCTCGCCGTCGCTGAGGGTGCCGAACTTACGGTCGGCGAGGTGATCCAGCTTCCATTCGCCGAGGACGCGCTGGGCGCGACGCTCGTCGATCTCCTCGTATTCCTCGTTCCAGCGGCCGGTGACCGAGTATGCGGCGGTCATCACCACGTTCAGAACCGTCTCACCGGCGGGCACCCGGCGGGCCATGGCGGTGGACGCGAAGCCGATCCGCGGACGCAGTTCGAACAGGTCGCTACCGCCGAGCGGCTCTTCGAGGACCTCGGCGGTTCCCTGGGAGGGATGGATGAGCGCGGCCGCGATCTGCAGCGTGGTGGTCTTACCGGCACCGTTGGGGCCCAGGATCACCCAGCGCTGATCGCCGTCGACGCTCCAATCCACTGAGTCCAGGATGGTTG
Organism: Cryobacterium sp. MP_3.1; assembly: GCF_035984795.1. Classification (NCBI taxonomy): domain Bacteria; kingdom Bacillati; phylum Actinomycetota; class Actinomycetes; order Micrococcales; family Microbacteriaceae; genus Cryobacterium; species Cryobacterium sp. MP_3.1. Next base: position 150,060 of record NZ_JAXCHV010000001.1, read on the forward strand.
TGCCACCCCGGACGACGGAAACTCCGGTGAAGTGAAGAACGTTGACCATACAGCCATGTTATCGGGCGACGCCCGGGCCCTCGGTCACGCTAGAGCAGCGCGGCGTAAATCTCCCGAGTGCTCGCGGCGATCTGACCCCAACTGAACATTTCCTCAGCACGCACCCGGCCGGCGCGGCCCATCTGCGCCGCCAGGGCGGGGTCGGCCAACACCTCGGTGAGGGTCCTGGCCAGATCGGACACGAAGATGTCAGGGTCGGTCGGGGTGCCGGTGCCGTCGGTGAGCTGGTTGATCGGTACCAGACGTCCCGTCACGCCATCCGCCACGACCTCGGGGATGCCGCCGGTCGCGGTGCCGACGACGGGCAGACCGCAGGCCATGGCTTCAAGGTTGACGATGCCCAGCGGCTCGTACACCGACGGGCAGACGAAAACGGTTCCGGCGGTGAGCACGGCCGACAGTTCGTGCTGCGGAAGGAGCCTGTCGATCCACACCACACCGGAACGTTCGCGCTGCAGAGCCTCGACCAGCTCGGTCACCTCGGCGAGGATGCCGGGGGTGTCGGGGGCGCCGGCACACAGCACGAGCTGCACCTCCGGCGGCAACAGGGCGGCCGCACGCAACAGGTACGGCAGACCCTTCTGGCGGGTGATCCGGCCGACGAACACGACGGAAGGCCGGTCGGGATCGATCCCCAGGGCGCGAACGACGTCATCGTCGGTGGTCGGCTTCCACCGGTCGAGGTCGATGCCGTTGTACACGACGTGCACCCGCGACTCATCCAGCGCCGGGTAGCTGCGGAGGATGTCGGCGCGCATTCCGCCGCTGACAGCGATGACGGCGTCCGCCGCCTCGAAGGCGGTCTTCTCGATCCAGCTCGACACGCGGTAACCGCCGCCGAGCTGCTCGGCCTTCCACGGGCGCAGTGGCTCGAGGCTGTGCGCCGTGACGACGTGGGGCACGCCGTGCAGCAGCTTGGCGATGTGGCCGGCACCGTTGGCGTACCAGGTGTGTGAGTGCACCACATCGGCACCCTGCACGTCCTGGGCCATCTGCAGGTCCACGCCGAGCGTGGTCAGCGTGGCGTTGGCGTCGGCGAGTTCGGCCGGGACGCCGTAGGCGAAGGTGTCGGCTTCGGCCCGCTGGGCACCGAAGCACCGCACGGTGACATCGATGTCGGTACGGAGGGCCTTGACCAGCTCGGCGACGTGGACGCCGGCTCCTCCGTAGATCTCGGGCGGGTATTCCTTGGTAAGCAGATCGACGCGCATGCAGTAAAACTAGCGCAGGCTGAACGACGGACACACCCCCACACGCTGGTCGTTCCCCCCGTATGGCCCTACTGTGAAGGTATGAAGGCCAAGAAGATCTTTGGAATCGTTCTCGCAGGCGGCGAGGGGAAACGGCTGATGCCGTTGACCGAAGACCGCGCTAAGCCAGCTGTGCCGTTTGGAGGGCATTACCGTCTGATCGACTTCGCGCTGTCGAACCTGATCAACTCCGGTGTCACCCAGATCGTCGTGCTCACCCAGTACAAGTCACACAGCCTCGACCGCCACGTCTCGCAGACCTGGCACGTGTCCGGGGGCCTGTTCAACTCCTACATCGCCTCGGTCCCGGCCCAGCAGCGGCTCGGTAAGCGCTGGTTCAGCGGCTCGGCCGACGCCATCCTGCAGAGCCTGAACCTCATCCACGATGAGAAGCCCGACATCGTCGTCGTGGTCGGTGCCGACCACGTCTACCGGATGGACTTCTCTCAGATGATCGAGGCGCACATCGCGTCCGGTGCGCAGGCGACCGTCGCCGCCATCCGCCAGCCGATCGGTCTGGCCGACCAGTTCGGCGTCATCGAAGTGGATGCCGCCACCCCGGACCGGATCAAGGACTTCCTGGAGAAGCCCAAGGACGCCGTCGGGCTCGCCGACGCGCCGCACGAGGTTTTCGCCTCGATGGGCAACTACGTCTTCAACGCCGATGCCCTGATCGAGGCCGTGCGCCGCGACGGCGAACGCACCGATTCCAGCCACGACATGGGTGGTGACATCGTTCCCGACTTCGTCTCACGTGGTGAGGCCGGTGTATACGACCTGCAGCGCAACGACGTGCCGGGGTCGACCGACCGCGACCGCTACTACTGGCGCGACGTGGGAACCATCGACTCGTTCTTCGAGGCCCACCAGGACCTGATCTCCGCCCTGCCGGTGTTCAACCTGTACAACCAGAGCTGGCCGATCTTCAGCCAGCAGCTGAACTCTCCGCCGGCCAAGTTCGTGCGCGACAGCAAGGGCTCCCTCGGCACCGCCATCGACTCCATAGTGTCGCTGGGCTGCGTCATCTCCGGCGCGCACCTGGAACGCAGCGTCGTCGGCCCGTGGGCCGTCATCGACTCCGGCGCCCACGTGGTGGACTCGATCGTGTTCGACAGGGTGCAGATCCGTCCGGGCGCCGTCGTGCACCGCGCCATCCTCGACAAGGACGTCATCGTTGCGGAGGGCGCCGCCATCGGCGTCGACCGGGACCGTGACCTCGCGCGGGGCTTCAGCGTCACCGAATCCGGGATCACCGTGGTCGGCAAGGGCGTGCACGTCCACCCGTGATCCCTGCAGCCCGATTCCTCGTCGTCCTTGATGCCGATTCGACCCTCATCGAGAACGAAGTCATCGAGCTTCTCGCCGACGCGGCCGGTTCCCTCGCCCTGGTGGCCGAGGTGACCGACCGCGCCATGCGCGGCGAGCTTGATTTCGCGGCGAGCCTGCGGCAGCGGGTGGCCACCCTGGCCGGTCTGTCAACGGATGTCTTCGCCGAGGTGGGCGCACTTATCCGCCCCACCACCGGGGTGCGCGCGCTCATCGACGGGTTACACGCCGGCGGTAGCCGGGTCGGGGTCGTCTCGGGCGGCTTCCACGAACTGCTGGACCCGCTGGCCGAAACCCTGGGCCTTGACCACTGGCGGGCCAACCGTCTCGAGGTGCGGGACGGCCGGTTGACCGGCGGTCTGATCGGTCCGATCATCGATGCAACGGCCAAGGCGCACGCGCTCACCGAATGGGCGGCCCTGGACGGCATCGACCTGTGCGGGACCGTCGCCGTCGGGGACGGTGCCAACGACCTCACCATGATGCGGGTGGCCGGCCTCGGAGTCGCCTTCAACGCCAAACCCGTGGTCCGCCGCTCGGCCGACCTGGTCATCGATACCGCCGACCTCAGCCAGGTACTGCCGCTGCTGGGTCTGCGCGGCTGACCCGACCCGGGGTTGCCCGGGTCGGTCCAGTCGTCGGCGGTCGGCGGCTACGGCCTAGTGGCCCATGCCCAGTCCACCGTCGACGGGGATGACGGCGCCGGAGATGTACGCCGCGTCGTCACCGGCGATCCAACTGACTACCCGGGCGACCTCGCTCGGGGACGCGAACCGGCCGGCCGGGATGTTGCGCTTGTACTCGGCCTGCTGCGCCTCGGGCAGCGCCGCCGTCATATCGGTCTCGATGAAACCGGGGGCGACAACGTTCGCGGTGATACCGCGGGCACCGAGTTCGCGGGTGACGGACCGGGCCAGGCCGACCAGGCCGCTCTTGGACGACGAGTAGTTGACCTGCCCGGCGGAACCGTAGAGGCCCACGACGCTGGAAATCAGCACGATCCGGCCGAACCTCGCCTTGAGCATGCCCTTCGAGGCCCGCTTCACCACCCGGAACGCACCACTGAGGTTGGTGTCGATGACCGAGGTGAAGTCCTCCTCCGACATACGCATCAGCAGGGTGTCCTTGGTGATTCCGGCGTTGGCCACGACGACCTCCACCGGGCCGTATGCGGCCTCGATCTCGGTGAAGGCGGCATCGATGGAGGCGTAGTCGGTGACGTCTGCACGCACGGTGAGGCTTCCGGCCGGGCCTTCGCCTGAGCGGGCGGTGATGGCGACCCTGTGGCCCTTGGCGAGGAATTCCTCGGCGATGGCGTAGCCGATGCCGCGGTTGCCTCCCGTTACCAGAACTGTTCGTGCGGTCGCCATGGCGCGGTCCTTTCAGTGGGAACGCCCGCCGATCGGCGGGCACAGATTCATTCAGCTTAGAGCGTCCCGTGAGCGGACCCGGGGAACGGACAGTGGACGTAGTCTTGAATCAGCGCGTAGACAGGCGTAATGGGACCCCGGACGGTTGAGATCGTCACCGTCAGTTGAGCGATGGGCATGATGAAGCAGCAGCAGCAGTCGATTACGACGCTCCCTCTGTCGCCGGAGGAGGAGCGGCGACGCCGCATGATCCGGTACACCGTGACCATGGGCATTCGCATGGTGTGTATCGTGATGATGCTTTTCGTGCAGGGCTGGTGGTTGGTGGTCTGCGCGCTCGGGGCCATCCTGCTGCCGTACTTCGCGGTCATCGCCGCGAACGTGCATGGCGACCAACGGTCCCAGGCCGTGCTGCGTCCCGGCGCGGTGGCCGTGCTCCCCCGCCCCGGCGCGACCGGGCCGGATGACAGCAGCACAGACGGCAGCGCTCCACACGGCCGCGCTCCACACGACAGCGCTCCACACGACAGCAAGGACCCCCGGTGATTGGATTCGGCGCAGCACCGGAAACGACCAGCTGCTCCCGCGCCGGCTGCCGGGACACCGCGCTCTGGCGCCTGGACTGGCGCAATCCCCGCATCCACGCGGAGGACCGGGTCAAGACCTGGCTGGCCTGCGACGAGCACCTCGAGTTCCTGCGTGACTTTCTCCTGACCCGCGATTTCCCCCTCCGGGTGAGTGCTCTCACGCTCGATGAAGCGGAACCGGCGTGAACGGCTGGCGGTTCCTGCTCTCCAGGCAATGGGCCGGCTACCTCGCGCTCACGATCGTGTTCGCCGTCGTGTGTTCGGGGCTGGGCACCTGGCAGCTCGCCCGCCGTGCGGAGGCGCAGGCCGAGATCAGCCGGGTGGATGCGAACTTCGACGCCGAGGGGGTGCCGATCACCGAGGCCCTGCCCACGCTGGACTCCTTCGAGGAATCCCAGAAGTGGTTGCCGGTCACACTGACCGGGACCTATCTCACCGACGAGGAACTCCTCGTGCGCAACCGGCCGCTGAACATCAACCCGGGATTCGAGGTACTCACTCCCCTGCTGCTGACCAACGGTGATGTCTTCATCGTCAACCGCGGCTGGATTCCCACCGGCGAGAACCAGAACGCACCGGACGCCGTACCCCAGGCCCCCTCCGGTGAGGTCACCGTGATCGCCCGCCTCAAGCAGGGCGAGCCGTCACTGGCCGGGCGCAGCGCCAGCGGCAACCAGATCGCCACAATCAACCTGACCGAGATCGCCGAGCGCCTCGGCACCGAGACCTACACCGGTGCGTATGGCCTGATGAAATCGGAGGACCCTGCTCCAGCCGACCGGCCGACGGCCGTCACGCGCCCGGTCCGCGATGAGGGCCCGCACCTCTCCTACGCCTTCCAGTGGTTCGTCTTCGCCCTGATGGCCTTCATAGGTCTCGGCTGGGCCGCCCGGCAGGAGTATCGCACCGTCAACGCCGACGTCCCGGAGGAGCAGGACCGGGCCGCTGAGCGTGCCCGTCGCCAGGCGGCCAGGCCGCGCAGCGACGCCGAGATCGAGGACGAGCTGATCGATCAGCGGCATTGACCCGGTCAGCTCGCCGGGAAACGAAAAAACCCGCCGCCCCGTGAGGGACGGCGGGTTTTCTTGGGTTGCATCAGGCCAGCGTGATCAGGTCCAGGTAGTCCTTGTTCCAGTGGTCCTCCGTGCCGTCGGGCATGATGAGCACCCGCTCGGGGTTCAGCGCCTCAACAGCACCCTCATCGTGGCTGACCAACACCACGGCGCCGGTGAAGTGCGCCAGGGCATCCAGGATCTCTTCACGGCTGGCCGGGTCCAGGTTGTTGGTGGGTTCGTCGAGCAGCAGCACGTTGGCGCCGGAGACCACGATCATGGCCAGGGCCAGACGGGTCTTCTCTCCACCGGAGAGGACCCCGGCAGGCTTGTGCGAGTCGTCGCCGGTGAACAGGAACGAACCGAGCACTCGCCGGGCTTCCATCTCGGTGATGTTCGGGGAGGAGGAGATCATGTTCTGAAGCACGCTGCGCTTCACGTCGATGGTCTCGTGTTCCTGGGCGAAGTAACCGATCCGCAGGCCGTGACCCGGCACGATTTCGCCGGTGTCAGGCTTGTCCACGCCGGCGAGCATCCGTAGCAGGGTCGTCTTACCGGCACCGTTGAGGCCCAGGATGACGACTTTGGAGCCGCGGTCGATGGCGAGGTCGACGGCCGCGAAGATCTCCAGCGAGCCGTAGCTCTTCGAGAGGTCGGTGGCCATCAGCGGGGTACGACCGCACGGGGCAGGCTCGGGGAAGCGCAGCTTGGCTACCCTGTCGACGGCGCGCACGGCGTCGAGGCCGGAGAGCAGCTTCTCGGCGCGGGCGACCATCTGGTGCGCGGCGGCGGCCTTGCTGGCCTTGGCGCCGAACTTGGCGGCCTGCAGCTGCAGGGTCGACGCCTTCTTTTCTGCGTTGGCGCGTTCCTTCTTACGACGGTCGGCGTCGGCGACGCGCTGGCGCTGGTAGTTCTTCCAGTTCATGTTGTAGATGTCGATGACCATGCGGTTGGCATCGAGGTAGAACACCCGGTTGACGGTGTCGCCGACGAGTTCGATGTCGTGGCTGATGATGATGCAACCGCCACGGTAGTTCTTCACGAACTCGCGCAGCCACACCACTGAATCGGCGTCCAGGTGGTTGGTGGGCTCGTCGAGGATCATGGTCTCAGCGGCGGAGAAGAGGATGCGGGCCAGTTCGATACGACGGCGCTGGCCACCGGAGAGGGTGCGCAGTGGCTGGTCGAGGATCCGGTCGGGCAGGTTCAGGTTGCTGGCGATCGACGCCGCTTCGGCCTCGGCCGCGTAGCCGCCGAGCGCGTTGAACTCGTCGGTGAGGGTGCCGTAGCGCTTCATCGCCCGTTCGCTGGTTTTGCTGTCGGTCGAGCCCATCTCGATGCCGGCCTGGGTGAGACCGAGCGAGATGGTGCCGAGCCCACGGGCATCGAGGATGCGGGTGCGGGCGAGCATGTCGGGGTCGCCGGAGCGGGGGTCCTGCGGCAGGTACCCGATCTCACCTGACCGCTCGATCTTGCCCTTGGTCGGCATGGTCTCCCCCGCCAGGGTCTTCGTCAGCGTGGTCTTGCCTGCGCCGTTCCGGCCGACCAGGCCGATCTTGTCGCCGGCGGACACCCGGAAGCTCACGTCCTCCATGAGGACGCGCGCCCCAACTCGGATTTCGAGATCTTGCACACTGAGCACAGCAATAGTCCATTCAGAGGGGAGTCGTGGGAGACGGCCGAACGTGGCCAATTCACCAGTATATTTGCTCGCGCGCCGTTTCTGAGCCGAAGTGTCGGAACCGGTACTGCCGAGGCGGGTTCACCGGGCCGGCAACCGCCCGCTCGGCAGCACTCCGGGCAGCGCGGATCGCAGCCAGGCCGTGTAGGTTTCCCGCGACCAGCCCAACCCGACGACGAGGGTGTGAAACACCTGAGGGTGCCCGAGGGCCCAGATCGACGTCGCCGCCTCGTGGTCGCTCAGGCCGGACCGCAGGCCCAACTGCGCGCGGAGGGCGCCGACGGCTTCGGCGTAGGCGTGCAGACTCCGGGCGGCCATGGTGACTTCGAGTTCGTGGATTTCGGGGTCGGTTCCGGCAGCCTCGTTCACCACCCGGTAGAGCGGCGCGGCCCGTTCGTTGTCGGCGGCGATCCAGCCGGCCAAGGCCCCGACGGCCGCGGCCGGTGTTGCGGCCCCGCTGATGCCGGCGGCGAGCTCGGCCACGGAACGTCCGGCGGCTCTCGATGCGGTGTTGGCCGCGGCGAGAACCGCGGCAAGCACATCCACCTTTGAGCCGACGGTGTTGTAGATGGTTTGGACGGCCACGCCGCCGCGCTCGGCGATGGCGGCGATGGACGTGCCCGCATAGCCGTGCTCCCTCATCAGGTCGGCGGCGGCCGTGACGATGTCCCCCCGGGTGCCCGCCGTCTGAAGGTCTCGGCGGATCTGGCTGCGTGTTCGTGGGGTGTCCATCAGAATAGAATACCCTTCCATCGTTTGGCATGTTGTTCCAGCGCACGATTTGGCGCGGCACCCGCCCCTGGATCGCACGGCGACGCCGGTTAACGCACGAACCGCGCCGGGTGACGGATGCGGCGGCATCCGTCCCGGCGCGGGACAGGTAGTGCGGGTGCTGAGGTCGGTCAGATCGCGAAGCCGAGGGCTCGCATCATGTCGCGGCCGTCGTCGGTGATCTTCTCCGGACCCCACGGCGGCATCCACACCCAGTTGATACGGAACTGCTCCACGACGCCGTCCAGCGCCTCTGCGGTCTGTTCCTCGAGCACATCGGTGAGCGGGCAGCCGGCCGAGGTGAGAGTCATGTGGATGATGAGGGCATCATTCTCGTCGTCCCAACCGAGGTCGTAGATGAGCCCGAGGTCCACGACATTGATGCCGAGTTCCGGGTCCATGACATCCTTGAGGGCCTCTTCGATCTCGTCGAAGCGCGCCGGGGTGAGTGTCGAAACCATGGCTCTAGCCTACGGGCGTCTCGGCGAGGAAACGATCGTAGCCTTCGTCTTCCAAACGGTCGGCAAGCTCCGGGCCACCCTGCTCGGCGATCCGTCCGTCCACGAACACGTGGACAAAATCGGGCTTGATGTACCGCAGGATGCGCGTGTAGTGCGTGATCAGGAGCAGACCGAGGCCGGTGTTCTCCTTGGCCCGGTTCACGCCCTCCGACACGATCTTCAGGGCGTCGACGTCGAGGCCGGAGTCGGTCTCGTCGAGGACGGCGAACTTGGGCTTGAGCAGTTCCAGCTGCAGGATCTCGTTGCGCTTCTTCTCGCCACCGGAGAAGCCTTCGTTGACGTTGCGCTCGGCGAAGCTCTTGTCCATGCGCAGCTTGGCCATCGACTCGCGGACATCCTTGATCCAGGTGCGGATCGCCGGCGCTTCGCCGTCGATGGCGGTCTTGGCCGTGCGGAGGAAGTTGGTCACCGTGACGCCCGGGATCTCGACGGGGTACTGCATGGCCAGGAAGAGGCCCGCGCGGGCGCGTTCGTCGACCGTCATGGTGAGCACTTCTGCGCCGTCGAGCAGGATTGAACCGCTGTCGACGTGGTACTTCGGGTGACCGGCGATCGTGTACGCCAGGGTGGACTTGCCGGAACCGTTCGGTCCCATGATCGCGTGGATCTCGCCCTCGTTGATGGTGAGGTTGACGCCGCGCAGGATCTGCTTGGTGCCCTGGTCGGTCTCGACGCTGACGTGCAGGTCTTTGATCTCAAGAACAGACATTTTTCAGTATCTCTTTCGTTGTCCGCGTGGTGCGGGCTTCAGTGTGTGGGGCCGGCTGCGGCTGTGCCTATTCGGCGGGGCGCATCAAACGGCGATGGTGACCAGAGGATCGATGAAGACGTCGCCGTCGATCAGGTCGACCTTGTAGACGGGAACGGGCTCGTAGGCCGGCAGGGTCAGGGGACGCCCGGTCTGCAGCGAGAACTTCGAGCCGTGCGCCCAGCATTCCAGGGTGTCGCCCTCGACGAAGCCCTCCGACAGCGAGATGTCGCCGTGGGTGCAGGTGTCGCCGATGGCGAAGACGGCCCCGTGGGAGTCACGGACGACGGCGATGTTCACGCCGCCGATCTCAACCTTGATGGCCTCGTTGGGTTCGAGTTCGTCGAGTGCGCAAATCTTGGTGGACGCCATGTTCAGTTGCCTTCTGTTCCGCGGAGCTCGTCTTCGATGGCGCCCTGCAGGCGCTCCTCGAGCGGCTTCGATCCGATGTGCTGCACGATTTCGCTGAGGAAGCCGCGGACGACGAGGCGTCGTGCCTCGATTTCGCCGATGCCCCGGGACTGCAGGTAGAAGAGCTGCTCGTCGTCGAAGCGACCCGTGGCGCTGGCGTGACCGGCACCGAGGATGTCGCCGGTCTCGATCTCCAGGTTGGGGATGGAGTCCGCCCTGGTGCCTTCGGTGAGGACCAGGTTGCGGTTCTGCTCGTAGCTGTCGGTGCCCGGCGCGGTGCGGCCGATCAGTACGTCGCCGATCCACACGGTGCGGGCGCCGGTGCCCTGCAGGGCACCCTTGTAGGTGACCCGGCTGCGGCTGTTCGGTGCGTCGTGGTTGACGTATACCTGCTGCTCGAGGTGCTGGCCCGCGTCGGCGAAGTACAGGCCGAACAGTTCGGTGTCACTGCCCTGACCGGCGAGGTGGACCGACGGGTTGACCCGCACGATGCCGCCGCCGAGGGAGACGACAACGTGCTTCAGGCGGGCGTCGCGGCCGATGGTGGCGAAGTGGTTGGCCAGCTGTACGGCGTCGGCGCTCCACTCCTGCACGGTGACGACCGTGAGGTTCGCGGATTCGCCCACGATGATCTCGACGTTCTCGGAGATGCGGGCGTCGCCGGTGTTCTGCAGGATCACGACGGCCTGGCTGAACGGCCGGGCCTCGATGATGGTGTGCGCGGCACGGGGCGCGGAGCCGAGGTTCGCCCGGGTGAGCGTGACCTCCTTGGCTTCCTCGCCGCTGACGGTGATGGCCAGGGCCGCCTCGAAACTGCTCCAGGCGTTGGCGGCGGCGCGTTCTTCCGGCGCGCCGGCGGTGCCGATGCGGGAATCGGCGCGGTCGACCCAGGAGACGTCGACGTCGGCGTGCGACGCCGTGTCGATGTCATAGGCCGAGCCGTCCAGAACCCCGCCGGTGAGGTCGGTGAACTTGGCAACCGGTGAGAGTTTCCAGACCGCTTCCCTGCCGGTGACGGCGGGGAAGTCGGCGACGTCGAAGCTCTTGAACCTGGCGGATCTGGTCTGCACGGGGACGAAGCCGAAGCGTCCGTCCGAGTGCTCCTTGATGCCGTGCTGCTCCGCGGTGGGCAGAGCCTCTGACGAGGTTGGTGAGGACGTGGGTGCTGTTGAAGTCGAGGCGGCGGACATTTAGCCGACGGATCCTTCCATGCCCATTTCAATGAGCTTGTTGAGTTCGAGGGCGTACTCCATCGGGAGCTCCCTGGCGATCGGTTCGATGAAGCCGCGCACGATCATGGCCATCGCTTCGTCTTCGGGCATGCCGCGGCTCATCAGGTAGAAAAGCTGTTCTTCGCTGACCCGCGAGACGGTGGCCTCGTGGCCGAGCTGAACGTCGTCGACCCGGATGTCGATGGCCGGGTAGGTGTCCGAACGCGACTGGGTGTCGACCAGCAGGGCATCGCAACGCACGGTGTTGGCGGAGTGGTGTGCCGTGGCATCAACGCGCACCTCGCCTCGGTATCCGGCGCGACCGCCGCCGCGGGCGATCGACTTGGAGACGATCGAGGACTGGGTGTACGGAGCCATGTGGATCATCTTGGCGCCGGCGTCCTGGTGCTGGCCGGGGCCGGCGAAGGCGACGGACAGGGTTTCGCCCTTGGCGTGCTCCCCCATCAGGTAGATCGACGGGTACTTCATGGTGACCTTGGAGCCGATGTTGCCGTCGATCCACTCCATGGTGGCGCCCTCGGCGGCCGTGGCGCGCTTGGTGACCAGGTTGTAGACGTTGTTCGACCAGTTCTGGATCGTCGTGTAGCGAACGCGGGCGTTCTTCTTCACGATGATCTCCACCACGGCGGAGTGCAGCGAGTCCGACTTGTAGATCGGGGCGGTGCAGCCTTCGATGTAGTGCACGTAGCTGCCCTCGTCGGCAATGATCAGCGTGCGCTCGAACTGGCCCATGTTCTCGGTGTTGATCCGGAAGTAAGCCTGCAGCGGGATCTCCACGTGCACGCCGGGCGGCACGTAGACGAAGGACCCGCCGGACCAGACCGAGGTGTTCAGCGCGGCGAACTTGTTGTCACCGGACGGAATGACACTGCCGAAGTACTCCTCGAAGAACTCCGGGTGCTCCTTGAGCGCGGTGTCGGTGTCCATGAAGATGACGCCCTGGGCTTCGAGTTCCTCGTTGATCTGGTGGTAGACCACCTCGGACTCGTACTGGGCGGCGACGCCGGAGACCAGGCGCATACGCTCGGCCTCGGGGATGCCGAGCTTCTCGTAGGTGTTCTTGATGTCGTCGGGCAGGTCTTCCCACGTCTGGGCCTGCTTCTCGGTCGACCGCACGAAGTACTTGATGTTGTCGAAGTCGATCTCGGAGAGGTCTGCTCCCCAGGTCGGCATGGGCTTGCGCTCGAAGAGGGCCAGGGCCTTCAGCCGGCGTTCCAGCATCCAGGCCGGTTCCTGCTTGAGGTTCGAGATGTCGGTGACAACCTCGGGCGAGATACCGCGGCGGGCGGAGGCGCCGGCAGCGTCGGAATCGGACCAGCCGAATTCGTAGACCCCCAGCCCGTCAAGCTCGGGTCGGTTCAGCAATACGTCAGACATCTTTACCTCTTCTCCTACCCACATCAACCCGGATATCAGTCCGGTCATTCCCATACCGAGTGCATCGGCCGACCGTTTGGTCGGACGTGCACGGCGGTGCGCGCGTGAGTTGTGTGGATGGCTATGTTGCGTACCTAAGATGAATAGGGCCGATCGTGCGGCGTTGGACGAGTGAACGTCGCGCACACGGAGCCCGTGAAACACCTAATTCTACAGGCTAGTGATCGTATTAGTAGTGCGACCCGGCGTATTCACATACGCGCGCACCAGCAGGGAGCAGAACCCGTGAACCGGATTATCGAGTGGTTGCCCACCCAAGTGGACCGTCGCCTGAGGGTGCTCGGCTGGGTGTACCTCGCCGCGCAGATCTTCCTGGTCGGCACCGGCGGGCTCGTCCGCCTCACCAGCTCCGGCCTCGGCTGCCCCACCTGGCCCAAGTGCACGGCCGACTCGATCGTGAACACGCCCGAGATGGGCATCCACGGTGTGATCGAGTTCGGCAACCGACTGCTGGGTGTTCTGCTCGGCCTCGTGGCGATCGCCGCGTTCGTTGCCGTGCTGCGGATGCGACGCAGCCGCCCGGACCTGTTCCGGCTCACCCTGCTGGCCGGTCTGGGCATCCCGGCTCAGGCCGTCATCGGCGGAATCAGTGTGCTCACCCAGCTGAACCCGTACGTGGTCGGGTTGCACTTCGTGATCTCCGTAGGCCTGGTCGGCCTCTGCACGGCATTCGTCTACAGGCTGTACACCACGCCGGGGCCGCGCGAGCGGGTGGTCCCGCTCGGATTCCTGATCGTGACGCACCTCACCAGCTTCGCCGTGGCGGTCACCATCGCCGTCGGCATCCTCACCACCGGCTCCGGGCCGCACGCCGGCGACGCCGACGCGCCCCGCAACGGGCTGGACTCCGAGCTGCTGCAGCACGTGCACAGCTGGCCCGCCTACGTCACCGTGGCCCTGACCGTCGTCCTGGTCGTCTGGGCCGTCACCCGCCGCCTTCCGGTGCGCCGCTGGGTCGTGCTGCTCCTGGCGGTCGAGATCGCCCAGACCGCCGTCGGCCTCATCCAGGCCAACCTCGGCCTGCCAGCCATCCTCGTCGGTATCCACATGGTGCTGGCCTGCGTGCTCGCGGCGGCGATGACCGCCGTGGTGCTGAACCTCAAGCAGCCCGCGGTGTCGGACGCTCCCCCGGTGCCGCAAGCCCCCGCCGAGTCTCTCGCCCGCTGACCCGCGCCGCACACTCGCTCCCCTGCGCTCCAGGATCCGCGAGAGCGGTGACACGGTCACCTCAGCCTGCTCTAAGCAGCCACCTCCCCCGCTTTCGCGGTCGGCGTGCCCCGAGAGAGCGCGTGGCCCGGCTCGGAGCTGGGCCCGCTTAGAAGGGCAGCAGCGGGTCGACGCCCACGGCGACGAAGACCAGGGTGAGGTACGCGATCGAACCGTGGAACACCCGCATCGGCGACACGTGCTCGTGGCGGATGGCGAGGTTGTAGAGGCGGTGGGTCTCGTAGATGAACCAGGCACCTGAACCGACCGCTACCAGGGTGTAGAGCAGTCCCATTCCGGCTATGGGCACCAGCAGCAGCGAACACGCCACGGTGGCCCAGGCGTACAGGATGACCTGCAGGCCGACCTGCGCGCGTCCGCGCACCACTGACAGCATGGGCACTCCGGCAGCCTGGTAGTCGTCGCGGTACTTCATCGACAGCGGCCAGTAGTGCGGCGGGGTCCAGAGGAAGATGATCATGAACAGGATGAACGGCGGCCAGGACAGGTCGCCGGTCACGGCAGCCCAGCCGATCAGCACGGGCATGCAGCCGGCGACACCGCCCCAGACGATGTTCTGCGCGGTGCGGCGCTTGAGGATCATCGTGTAGAAGACCACGTAGAGCAGGATGGCGCCCAGCGACAGCGCCGCGGCGACCCAGTTGGTGAACAGGGCCAGCCAGGCGATCGAGATGCCGCCGAGCACCCAGGCGAACACCAGGGCCTGTCGGTCGGTGAGTTCGCCGGTGACCAGCGGACGGCCCTTGGTGCGGTTCATCAGGCGGTCGATGTCGCGGTCGAGGTAGCAGTTGAACGCACCGGCCGAGCCCGCGCTGAGCGCACCGCCGATGAGGGTGGCGAGCACCAGCCACAGGTCCGGGATGCCCCCGGTTGCCAGGATCATCGTCGGGGCCGTCACGACGAGTAACAATTCGACGACGCGAGGCTTGGTCAACGAAATGTACGCTCGGATGGTGTTCCGGATCCGTTCGTTACGATCCGTCACCCCCTCTTCACGGGGGTTCTCGGCCATCTCGGGTGCTTCTCGTGCGCTTCGCATATTGCCGCAATTCTAGATCATCCTGCCGTCTCTCACGCCAGGGTCTTCAGTGCGACATCGCCGCAATGCTCGCGAAACAACGTCACCAAGCCGGGGTCCGTATACTTGAATGGCTCGCCAATCTAAGGTGCATGCATCCGTGAGCCACCTGAAACGGGCACTCTCTTGCGCACCTCGATGCCGATAACGACGTCGGCGGGCAATTACTCTCCAGCGGCGCGGGAAAATGAGCGTGCCGCCTTGACGGATTCAGAAGGGTCAGTTCACGTGGCAGCATTGCAGTGGGATTCCATCGACAACAGGGCAGTTGACACCGCCCGCATCCTCGCGGCCGACGCCGTGGAAAAGGTCGGGAACGGCCACCCGGGTACCGCCATGAGCCTTGCCCCGGCCGCGTACCTGCTGTTCCAGAAGGTCATGCGTCGCGATCCCGCTGACAACGAGTGGATCGGCCGCGACCGGTTCGTCCTCTCGGTCGGCCACAGCTCACTCACCCAGTACGTGCAGTTGTACCTCGGCGGCTATGGCCTCGAGCTCGACGACCTCAAGGCCCTGCGCACCTGGGGATCCAAGACCCCCGGCCACCCCGAGTACGGCCACACCGACGGTGTCGAGATCACCACGGGTCCGCTCGGCCAGGGACTGGCTTCCGCCGTGGGCTTCGCCTACGCGTCGCGTTTTGAACGCGGCCTGTTCGACCCCGAGGCCGCGGCCGGCACCAGCCCGTTCGACCAGTTCGTCTACGTCATCGCCGGCGACGGCGACCTGCAGGAGGGCATCACCGCCGAAGCGTCCTCGCTCGCCGGTCACCAGCAGCTCGGCAACCTCATCGCGATCTACGACTCCAACCAGATCTCGATCGAGGACGACACCAACATCGCCTTCACCGAGGATGTCGCGGCCCGCTACGACGCCTACCACTGGCACGTGCAGACGGTGGACTGGAAGAAGACCGGCGAATACGTCGAAGACGTCGCCGCTCTCAACGACGCCATCGAGGCGGCCAAGGCCGTCACCGACAAGCCGTCGCTGATCATCCTCAAGACCATCATCGGTTGGCCGAGCCCGAAGAAGCAGAACACCGGCAAGATCCACGGCTCCGCCCTCGGCGCCGAGGAACTCGCTGGCGTGAAGGAAATCCTCGGCTTCGACCCCGAGAAGACCTTCGAGGTGTCCGACGAGGTCATCGCGCACACCCGCAAGGCCCTCGACCGTGGTGCAGAGCAGCACGCCGAGTGGACCGTGCGCTTCGACGCGTGGGCCGCAGCGAACCCGGAGCGCAAGATCCTGCTCGACCGCATCCTCTCCGGCGACCTGCCCGACGGTGTCGAGGCGGCCCTGCCCGTTTTCGAGGCCGGGACCGAGGTCTCCACCCGCGCGTCGTCCGGCAAGGTGCTCAACGCACTCGGCCCTGTCATCCCCGAGCTGTGGGGCGGCTCCGCCGACCTCGCCGAGTCGAACAACACCACCATCAGCAACTCCGCCTCGTTCATTCCGAGCGAGCACTCCACGGGTGAGTGGACCGGTAACCCGTACGGCCGCGTCCTGCACTTCGGCATCCGTGAGCACGCGATGGCCGCGATCCTCAACGGCATCGTGCTGCACGGAAACACCCGCCCGTTCGGTGGCACGTTCCTGATCTTCAGCGACTACATGCGCCCTGCCGTGCGTCTGGCCGCGCTCATGAAGGCGCCGTCGATCTTCGTCTGGACCCACGACTCCGTCGCCCTCGGCGAGGACGGCCCCACCCACCAGCCGATCGAACAGCTCGCGTCGCTTCGCGCCATCCCCGGACTCGACGTGGTGCGCCCCGGCGACGCCAACGAGGTGTCCTGGGCCTGGAAGACGATCCTTACGCGTCGCAACGGCCCGGCCGGCATCGTCCTGACCCGCCAGAACATCCCGGTGTTCGAGCGCGGAGACGGTGACGCAACGGGCGAAACGTTCGCCTCGGCCAAGAACGTCGCCAAGGGCGCTTACGTGCTCGCCGAAGCACCGAACGGCACCCCCGATGTCATCCTGATCGCCACCGGTTCCGAGGTGCAGCTCGCTGTCGCCGCCCGCGAGGCGCTGAAGGCCGACGGCATCAACGCGCGGGTCGTCTCGGTGCCGAGCCTGGAATGGTTCGAGGAGCAGTCCGCCGAATACCGCGAATCCGTTCTGCCCAAGGCGATCACCGCCCGGGTATCGGTTGAGGCCGGAATCGCGTTGACCTGGCACAAGTACGTCGGTGACCGCGGCCGCAGCGTCTCGATCGAGCACTTCGGTGCGTCGGCCGACTACAAGACCCTGTTCCGCGAATTCGGCATCACCACCGAAGCCGTCGTCGCCGCCGCCAAAGAATCCCTCGCCGCGCTCTGAGCGCGACACCCATTAGCGCAGCATTCAAGGAGATTTGATTTTCATGACTGAAACCACCCCCACCGCCGCACTCTCGGCCGCCGGCGTCAGCATCTGGCTGGACGACCTGTCCCGCCAGCGCATCCAGTCCGGCGGACTGAAGACGCTCATCGCCGAAAAGAACGTCGTCGGCGTCACCACCAACCCGACGATCTTCGCCGGCGCGCTGAGCAAGGGCGAGGCGTACGCCTCCCAGGTGGCCACGCTGGCCGCCGCCGGCACCACCGTCACCGACGCCGTGTTCGAGATCACCACGGATGACGTCGCCGCAGCCTGCGACATCTTCCGCCCGATCTACGACGCCACCAAGGGCTTCGACGGCCGCGTCTCGATCGAGGTCGAGCCCGGCTTCGCCCACGACGCCGAGAAGACCCTCGCCCAGGCTCAGCAGCTCTGGAACAAGGTCAACCGTCCGAACGCGATGATCAAGATCCCCGCGACCATCGAAGGCCTCGAGGCCATCACCGAGACCATTGCCCTGGGCATCAGCGTCAACGTCACCCTGATCTTCAGCCTCGAGCGGTACCGCGCTGTCATCAACGCGTACCTCAGCGGCCTGGAGAAGGCCAAGGCTGCCGGCATCGACCTGTCGACGATCCACTCCGTGGCGTCCTTCTTCGTGTCGCGTGTCGACACCGAGATCGACAAGCGCCTCGCGGCCGTCGGCACCGAGGAGGCCCTCGCCCTGCAGAGCAAGGCCGGCGTCGCCAACGCCCAGCTGGCCTACCAGGTCTTCGAGCAGTCCTTCACCACCGAGCGTGCCTCCGGGCTCCTCGCGGCCGGCGCCAACAAGCAGCGTCCGCTCTGGGCATCCACCGGCGTCAAGTCGGCCGACCTGCCCGACACCCTCTACGTGACCGAACTGGTCGCCCCCGAGGTCGTCAACACCATGCCGGAGAAGACCCTCGAGGCCACCTTCGACCACGGTGTCATCGTCGAAGGCGCCGTCACCGGCGCCTACGAGGCAGCCAACGCCGTCCTGGACGCCATCGCCGCGCAGGGTGTCTCCTACGACGACGTGACCCGCGTCCTCGAAGAGGAAGGCGTCTCGAAGTTCATCATCTCCTGGAACGAACTGCTGGACACCGTCACGGCAGCACTCGAGGCCGCCAAGTGAGCTTCCACATCTCGGTAAGCGGCGCGGCCGCTGAGGCCGTGCGCACCGTGGTGCCGACCCTCGTGGCCGACCTCGTCGCCTCCGGCATCACGTCACTGGACCCCGCCCTGTGGGGTCCGGAGGCCGAAGAAGAAGCCGGCAAGCGGCTCGGTTGGACCGAGTCCGTCGTGACCTCGCGTCCCCTCGTCGCCGAGATCCTCGCCCTGCGCGAGGAACTGCACGCCAAGGGCGTCAGCCACATCGCGCTGGCCGGCATGGGCGGTTCGTCGCTCGCACCAGAGGTCATCACGCTCACGGCCGGCGTGGACCTGACGGTGCTCGACGCCACCGACCCCGGCCAGGTGCTCGCGGCCCTCAACGACCGACTGGAGTCCACCGCCCTCGTGGTGTCATCGAAGTCGGGCGGGACCGTCGAGACCGACAGCCAGCGCCGTGTCTTCGAACGCGCATTCCGGGACCTCGGTATCGACCCCGTTGACCGCATCATCGTGGTCACCGATCCCGGCTCGCCTCTCGAGGCGTCCGCGACCGAGGCCGGCTACCGCGTTTTCAACGCCGACCCGACGGTCGGCGGTCGTTTCTCGGCGCTGACCGCGTTCGGCCTGGTGCCGTCCGGTCTGGCCGGCGTCGACATCGGACAGCTGCTCGACGAGGCCGAAGCGGTCTCGTTGGCGCTGGCGGTCGACTCCGTTGACAACCCCGGCCTGATCCTCGGTGCGGCCATCGCCTCGACCAGTCCCCGCCGGGACAAGCTGGCCATCGTCGCCGACGGCACCCACATCGTGGGTTTCGCCGACTGGGCCGAACAGCTCATCGCCGAGTCGACCGGCAAGATCGGGACCGGCATCCTGCCCGTCGTGCTCGATCTTGACGCACCGGAGCTGACCGCGGCGCTGCCCGACGTGCAGATCGTGCGCGTTGTGGCCGATGCCGGTGACGAGGTCTTCGTCGACCACGACGGTGCAGACGAGATCCGCGTCAGCGGAACCCTCGGCGCCCAGTTCCTGGTCTGGGAATACGCGACGGTCATCGCCGGCCGGTTGCTGGGGATCAACCCGTTCGACCAGCCGGACGTCGAATCCGCCAAGATCGCGACCCGGGGCCTCCTGGACTCGCGTCCGGAGCCGGAACCCGCCGCGTTCATCTCCGACGGCATCGAGGTTCGCGGCACGCCCCACGTGATCGGTGCCGCGAGCGACCTGGCCAGCGCCATCGACGCGCTGCTGGAGGAACTCGGCCCCGACGGGTACGTTGCCGTGCAGGCCTACGTGGACCGTCTGGCGCTCCCCCAGCTCGCCGAGCTGCGTGGTCTGCTCGCGACCTTGTCCAAGCGCCCGGTCACGTTCGGCTGGGGACCCCGGTTCCTGCACTCCACCGGTCAGTTCCACAAGGGTGGCACCCCCACCGGTGTGTTCCTGCAGATCCTCAGCACCCCCGCTGAGGACCTCGACATCCCGGACCGTCCGTTCACGTTCGGCGAGCTCATCCAGGCTCAGGCCGGTGGCGACGCCAGCGTCCTCGCCGACAAGGGTCGCCCCGTGCTCACCCTGACGTTGACCGACCCGGCCGCGAACATCAGCACGCTGTTCAACGCGCTCCGCTAAGTCACGTCTTCGCGCCGTACCGCTTTAAATCCTCGAAGGAGCTGCATGTCCCCGGTGGAAATCACCCCGGAGTTCAATCCGTTGCGTTCGCCCTCCGACTATCGCCTGAACCGGATCGCGGGGCCCTCCAGCCTCGTCATCTTCGGCGTTACCGGAGACCTGTCGCGGAAGAAACTCATGCCCGCCGTCTATGACCTGGCAAACCGGGGGCTTTTGCCGCCGGGGTTCGCCCTCGTCGGGTTCGCCCGCCGGGATTGGGACAACCAGGACTTCATGCAGGTGGTGCACGACTCCGTCAAGGAGTACGCACGTACCGAGTTCCACGAGGATGTCTGGGCCCAGTTGGCCGAGGGCATCCGCTTCGTGCCTGGCACCTTCGACGACGACGCCGCGTTCGAGCTCCTCAAGGAAACCATTGAGGAGCTCGACCGTGAGCGGGGAACCATGGGCAACCATGCGTTCTACCTGTCGATCCCCCCGAAGGCGTTCCCCCAGGTGACGGAGCAGCTGCGCAGGTCCGGCCTGGCCGAGCAGAAGAACGGTCAATGGCGACGTGTCGTCATCGAGAAGCCGTTCGGTAGCGACCTCAAAACGGCTCGCGAGCTCAACGACGTCGTCGAGTCGGTCTTCCCGGCCGATTCGGTGTTCCGCATCGACCACTACCTGGGCAAGGAGACGGTGCAGAACATCCTCGCGCTGCGCTTCGCGAACCAGTTGTACGAACCGATCTGGAACGCCAATTACGTCGACCACGTGCAGATCACCATGGCCGAGGACATCGGCGTCGGCGGACGTGCCGGCTACTACGACGGAATCGGCGCCGCCCGCGACGTCATCCAGAACCACCTGCTGCAGCTGTTGGCGCTCACCGCGATGGAGGAGCCCATCTCCTTCGACGCCGCCGACCTGCGCACCGAGAAGGAAAAAGTCCTCGCCTCCGTGCGCCTGCCGGAAGATCTGGCAACGGGGACCGCCCGTGGCCAGTACGCCGGCGGCTGGCAGGGTGGCGAGAAGATCCTCGGGTTCCTCGAGGAAGACGGCATGAACCCCGAGTCGCTGACCGAAACGTACGCCGCTCTGCGCCTCGAGATCGACACCCGGCGTTGGTCGGGTGTGCCGTTCTATCTCCGCGCCGGCAAGCGCCTCGGCCGCCGGGTCACCGAGATCGCCGTTGTCTTCAAGCGGGCACCGCAGTACCTCTTCGAGAAGAGCCAGACGGCCGCACTGGGCGAGAACGCCCTGGTCATCAGGGTCCAGCCCGATGAGGGTGTCACGATCCGGTTCGGGTCGAAGGTTCCCGGTGTCGGCATGCAGGTGCGCGACGTGACCATGGACTTCGGCTATGGTCACGCGTTCACCGAGGCCAGCCCCGAGGCCTACGAACGTCTGATCCTGGACGTGCTGCTGGGCGACCCGCCGCTCTTCCCCCGCCACGAGGAAGTCGAGTTGTCCTGGAAGATTCTCGACCCGATCGAGGAATTCTGGACCACCCAGGGCCAGCCGGAACAATACCGACCCGGAACCTGGGGGCCCGCATCAGCCGACGAACTGCTGTCACGAGACGGCCGGAACTGGAGACGCCCATGATCGTCGATCTGCCGGACACCACCACGGCCAAGATTTCCAAGGCACTGGTGCGCATCAGGGAAGAGGGCGGCGCTGTCGCCCTCGGCCGGGTGCTCACCCTCATCATCGCGGCCGAGCTCGGCCACGAGGAAGATGCCATTGAGGCCGCGAACGATGCGTCACGTGAGCACCCGATGCGGGTCATCGTGCTCTCCACCCAGGCAGAGGGCACCGCAGCCCACGAACCCCGGGTCGACGCCGAGATCCGGGTCGGCGGAGACGCCGGCGCGAGCGAGGTCATCGTGCTGCGCGCCTACGGTGACGCCGCCAGCGACCCGGAGAGCCTCGTCACCGGGCTGCTGCTGCCTGACGCCCCGGTCGTGGCCTGGTGGCCCGGCGAGGCCCCTGCGGTGCCCGCCGAGTCGCCGTTGGGACGCATCGCCTACCGGCGAATCACCGACGCGTCCGCTCAGCCGGACCCGCAGGCCGCTCTCACGCGCATCTGTTCCACCTACCGGCCGGGTGACACCGACTTCGCCTGGACGCGGTTGACCCTGTGGCGTGCGCAGCTCGCCGCGGTGTTGGACCAGCCGCCGTACGAGTCCATCACCGCCGTGTCCGTCAGCGGCGCGCTGGACTCCCCCTCGACCACCCTCCTCGCGGCCTGGTTGCAGCTGCAGCTGCAGGTGCCGGTCGACTACGAACTCACGTCGGGCCAGCACGCGAACGGCATCCACGGCGTGCACCTCACCCGGGCGTCCGGGGTGATCTCGCTCGAGCGCGAGGTCCCCGGCATCGCCACCCTCACGCAGTCCGGCCAGCCCGTGCAGGACCTGACCCTCAAGCGCCGCAGCCTGCGCGACTGCCTGAGCGACGAGCTGCGCCGCCTCGACCCGGACGAACTGTACGGCGAGGTCATCACCCGCGGCCTGCCCCAACTGGCGGGTCCCACTACATCGACCGGAGACCACTCATGACACACGACAGGCGCGTGCTTGTACACGCCGACAAGTCGGCCCTGATCGACTCGGTCGCCGCCCGATTCATCACCAAGATGGCCGACATCCTGCACGAGCAGGGACATGCCCACGTGGTCCTGACCGGCGGGACCGTTGGAACCGGTGTACTCGAGGCCATCAACGCCTCCCCCGACCGCGACAGCGTGGACTGGGCCAAGATCGACTTCTGGTGGGGCGACGAGCGCTGGGTTCCCCGCGCGCACGCCGACCGCAACGAGGTACAGGCGCGTGCGGCACTGCTGGACCATATCGACATCCCCGCAGCGAACGTGCACTCGTTCCCGGCATCGGATGAGGGCCTGGACCTGGATGCCGCCGCCGATCGTTACGCGGCCGAGCTCAAGACCAAGGCGGCGCCGGATTCCCTGGTGCCACAGTTCGACGTCACTTTCCTCGGTGTCGGGCCTGACGGCCACATCGCCTCGCTTTTCCCGCACATGCAGGGTATCCGGGAGAACGACCTCACGGTCATCGCGGTGCTGAACTCCCCCAAGCCGCCTTCGGAGCGGCTCAGCCTCACCCGATGGGTGATCAACTCGTCCGAGCGCATCTGGCTCGTTGTGTCCGGCACCGACAAGGCGTCGGCGCTCGGCCTGGCGCTGGCCGGCGCGAGTCGTGACGAGGTGCCCGTCGCCGGCATCCGCGGTCGCCACTACACCGATTTCTTCGTGGACGGCGAGGCCGCCGCGGAGGTTCCGGAGAACCTGATCGCTCAGCCGCACTGAGCCCCGTCAGACACTGAAAAAGCGCATCGGTTCCTCGGAACCGATGCGCTTTTTCTTGTATCAGCTAGTTGGTGGCGCTGAGCTTCCCGCGACGCACCCGAAGCTGCTGGAGAGCCTCCTCCAGGAGGGATTCCGCTTCCTCTTCGGTGCGACGTTCCTTCACGTAGGCCAGGTGCGTCTTGTACGGTTCCAGCTTGACCACCGACGGCGGGTTCTCCTTGTCGCGACCGGCGGGGAGTCCCGACGACGGGCAATCGATGGTGTCGGGGATCTCTTCGTCGGGCAGGTTCGCGGCGAAGTAGCGAACGGTCTCGTTGCCGAGTGCGTCCCAGTAGGAGACGCGGATGCGATCAGCGTGAAAACCACGGTCCTGCTCGCCCATGGGGCCGGCTCCGACTCGCGAGCCGCGAATTGCGCTTCCACCAGATGCCATTGTGTTCCTCCGCTTAAAAACTGTTCGGCGTGTTCGGGTTGTACTGCTGCGATCCGGTCCCGCCGTGGGTGACCGGATGCGGTGGGCGTCGCGGGTGGGGCCCCGCGACGCTACGACGTCGTTAGGCGCCGGTATCGAATTTGGTGATCAAGCCCAGCACGACGATGCAGGAAATCCACAGTACGGCCAGGATGATGGTGATGCGGTTGAGGTTACGTTCCGCAACGCCGGAGGCGCCGAGATTCGAGGTGACCCCACCGCCGAACATGTCGGATAGACCCCCACCGCGCCCCTTGTGGAGCAAAATGAGCATGGTGAGCAGGAGGCTCGTGATGCCGAGCAAAACCTGCAATACAACCTGGAGAATCTCCACGCGAAACCTTTCACAAAACGATGGGCGCTAGAGCTCCACCAAGACCACTGGCAATTATAGCCTGACGGCAAACAAAACCCGCCGCACCCCCCGGAGGGGGTGCGGCGGGCTCACTTTACAGTCCGACGTGCTTCTGGAAGCGAACGATGCTGGAGAACTCGGTGATGTCCAGGCTCGCGCCTCCCACCAGTGCTCCGTCAACGTTCGGTTCCTTCATGAAACCGGCGATGTTGACGCCCTTGACCGAACCACCGTAGAGGATCCGGGTCTTGTCGGCGACGTCCTGGCCGAGCACCTCGGCCAGAGTCAGCCGCAGCGCGGCTGCAACCTGTTCTGCCTGGTCGGGCGTTGCCGCCTGGCCCGAGCCGATGGCCCAGACCGGTTCGTACGCCACGACGATGTCCGCGGCGTTGTCGACTCCGGCAAGCGCAGCCTTGAGCTGTGCGACCGGAACGGCGCTGGGACCGTGCAGTTCCAGGTCTGCGGCGGTTTCGCCGACGCAGATGATGGGAACCAGGTTGTGCTTCAACGCGGCGGTCACCTTGGCAGCGACGACCTCGTCGGTCTCGTTGTGCAGGGTGCGTCGCTCCGAGTGGCCGATCAGCACGTACTGGCATTCGAGCGCGGCCAGGAAGGCGGCCGAGATCTCACCGGTGTACGCGCCGGACTCCTGAGTGGAGACGTCCTGTCCGCCGTAGGCCAGGGGCAGCTTGTCCGCTGCGACCAGCGTCTGCACGCTGCGCAGGTCGGTGAACGGCGGGAACACGGCGACCTCGGTGGAGGTGAAGTCGTGTCCGGCGTCCTTGAGGCTCCACGCCAGCTTCTGCACGAAGGCGATGGCCTGGAGGTGGTCCAGGTTCATCTTCCAGTTTCCTGCAATCAGGGGAACACGCGTGTTTACTGCCATCCGAGGACCTCCAGTCCTGGCAGTCGCTTACCCTCGAGGAACTCGAGGCTGGCGCCACCGCCGGTAGAAATATGACCGAACTGGTCATCGTTGAAACCGAGGATGCGCACGGCAGCGGCGGAGTCTCCTCCGCCGACGACGCTGAGCCCATTGACCTCGGTGAGTGCGGCGGCAACCGTGCGGGTGCCGTCCGCGAAGGGTGCCAGTTCGAAAACGCCCATCGGGCCGTTCCAGAACACGGTCTTCGACACCCGGATGATCGCAGCGAATGCGGCCGCGGTGTCGGGTCCGATGTCCAGGCCCAGTCCGGCAGCGCCGAACGGGGTGTCCTCGATCTGATCGGCCGGCGTGGTGACGTACTCGGCGTCTGCCCCGAACTTGGAGGCGACGACGACGTCGGTCGGCAGGACGATCTTCACGCCGAGACGGTCGGCCTCGGCGAGGTAGCCGCGAACGGTCTCGATCTGGTCGACCTCGAGTAGGCTGGCGCCGACCTTGTGGCCCTGGGCCGCGAGGAAGGTGAACAGCATGCCGCCGCCGATCAGGAGCGAGTTCACCCGCGGCAGCAGGTGGCCGATGACCCCGAGCTTGTCCGACACCTTCGAGCCGCCCAGGATCACCGTGTACGGCGCCTCGGGCTTCTCGGTGAGGCGGTCGAGTACGTCGAGCTCTGCTGCGATGAGCAGGCCGGCCGCGCTCGGCAGGATCTGGGCCAGGTCGAAGACGCTGGCCTGCTTGCGGTGGACGACGCCGAAGCCGTCGGAGACCAGGGCATCGCCGAGCGCCGAGAGCTCGGTGGCGAAGGCCACCCGCTCGGTTTCGACCTTGCTGGTTTCGCCCGCGTTGAAGCGCAGGTTCTCCAGCACGACGATGTCACAGTCTGTCAGAGCCGCGACCGCGGCCTGGGCAGATTCTCCGACGGTGTCGGTGGCGAACGCCACCGGGGAACCGATCAGTTCGGCCAGACGCGCCGCAACGGGCGCCAGGCTGTACTTGGGGTTGACCTGGCCGTCAGGGCGCCCGAGGTGAGAAACGATCACCAGACGGGCACCCTGCTCGACCAGAGCCTTGAGGGTGGGCAGGGACGCCCGCACGCGGCCATCGTCGGTGATCTGACCGTCCTTCAACGGAACGTTCAGATCACACCGAACGATGACGCGCTTGCCGTGGAGCGATCCCAGCGATTCGATAGTGCGAAGCGTCACTGCGTGTCCCTTAGTTAGATGCGCTCGGCGACGAACTCGGTGAGGTCAACCATGCGGTTGGAGTAGCCCCACTCGTTGTCGTACCAGGAGGACAGCTTGACCTGGTCACCCAGGACGCGCAGCAGGCCGGCGTCGAAGATCGAGGAGTGCGGGTCGGTCACGATGTCGCTGGAGACGATCTCGTCCTCGGTGTACATCAGGATGCCCTTGAGGGGGCCCTCTGCTGCTGCCTTGTACGCGGCCTTGATGGCTTCGACGGTGACCGGCTTCTCGGCGATGACGGTCAGGTCGGTGATGGAACCGGTGGGCACGGGTACGCGCAGGGCGAAGCCGTCAAGCTTGCCGGCGAGCTCCGGGAGGACGATGCCCAGGGCCTTGGCGGCGCCGGTCGAGGTCGGGATGATGTTGACGGCGGCGGCGCGGGCGCGACGCAGGTCGCTGTGCGGGCCATCCTGCAGGTTCTGGTCTGCGGTGTACGCGTGGATGGTGGTCATCAGGCCGCTCTTGATGCCGAAGTTGTCGTTGAAGACCTTGGCCAGCGGTGCGAGGCAGTTCGTGGTGCAAGACGCGTTGGAGATGATGTCGAACTTCGCGGAGTCGTACGTCTCCTCGTTGACGCCCATGACGATCGTCGCAACGTCGCCGGTGGCGGGAGCGGAGACGATGACCTTCTTGGCACCGGCGGTGATGTGCTTGCGCGCATCGTCGGCCTTGGTGAAGCGACCGGTCGACTCGATCACGATGTCGACGCCCAGGGCGCCCCAGGGGAGGTTGGCCGGGTCGCGCTCGGCGAGAACCTTGATCGGCTTGCCGTTGACGAGGATGGAGTCGCCCTCGACGGAGACGGTGGCGTCCAGACGGCCCGTGATGGAGTCGTATTTGAGGAGGTGCGCCAGGGTCTTGGTGTCGGTGAGGTCGTTGACGGCGACAATTTCGATGTCGCTGCCCTGGGCCAGTGCGGCGCGCAGGTAGTTGCGGCCAATGCGGCCAAATCCGTTAATGCCAATCTTTACAGACAAAATAGCTCCTGTTATTGATGACGCGTGTGGCGCCGGGTGGTGGGAAGGAAAAGAACTGAAGGTGTGAGTGGGGAGACTCTAGGAGAGCAGCAGGAGTCCGCTGGTCTTTTCGCGGGCGGCGACGAATCGCGCCTGGACGTTCTCCCAGTCGACGATGTTCCAGAACGCCTTGACGTAGTCGGCGCGCACGTTCTGGTAGTCGAGGTAGTAGGCGTGCTCCCAGACATCGAGCATGAGGATCGGTACCGTGCCGGCCGCGAAGTTGGCCTGCTGGTCGAAGAACTGCTGGATGATCAGGCGCTGACCGATGGAGTCCCAGGCCAGCACTGACCAGCCGGAACCCTGCACGCCCATCGCGGTGGCCGCGAAGTGCGCCTGGAACTTGTCGAACGAACCGAAGAAGTCGTCGATTGCGCTGGCGAGTTCACCGGCCGGCTTGTCGCCACCGTTCGGGGACATGTTGGTCCAGAAGATCGAGTGGTTGACGTGGCCGCCGAGGTTGAACGCGAGGTCCTTCTCGAGCTTGTTGACGTACACGAGACTGCCTGAGTCGCGAGCCTCCGCCAGCTGGGCGAGGGCGGTGTTGGCGCCGGTCACGTAGGCCTGGTGGTGCTTGCTGTGGTGGAGTTCCATGATGGTGCCGCTGATACTCGGCGCGAGCGCAGAGTAGCCGTAAGCCAGTTCAGGCAGGGTGTATTCGGCCATAGCTCGTATCTCCTCATTGTGTGGCAGCGCCGCGATTTCTCACGCCATCTGCACTGTAAGTGACCTTTTTAGTCTACTCAGGTGAATAGGGGACGTTAGTCCCCTCTTACCGGTGTGCAGGCCGTCCGCGGAGGGGTGATCAGACGTCGTCGAGATCGGCCGGCAGGTTGGCGTCGGTGCCGGGGATGCCCAGGTCGACGGCCTTCTTGTCTGCCATCGCCAGGAGGCGCCGGATCCGGCCTGCCACCGCGTCCTTGGTCATGGGCGGGTCGGCATGGTGGCCGAGTTCGTCGAGGCTGGAGTCCCGGAAGGACAGGCGCAGCTCCCCCGCGTATCGCAGGTGCTCCGGGATGTCGTCGCCGAGGATCTCCATCGCCCTGTCGACCCGGGCGCACGCCGCGACAGCGGCCTGGGCGGAGCGGCGCAGGTTGGCGTCGTCGAAGTTCACGAGGCGGTTGGCCGTGGCACGCACCTCGCGGCGTTGGCGCAGCGCTTCCCAGTTGAGTACGGTTTCCGCGGCGCCCATCTGCACGAGCATCGCGCCGATGGCGTCACCGTCACGGATGACGACGCGGTGGACGCCGCGTACCTCGCGGGCCTTCGCGACGATGCCGAGGCGCCCGGCGGCACCCACGATGGCCATGGCGGCCTCGTTGCCCGGGCAGACGACTTCGAGGGCGGCGGAGCGACCGGGGTCGGTCAGCGAGCCGGCCGCGAGGAACGCACCACGCCAGACCGCGGCGATCTCTTCCTTCGAACCCGTCGTCAGACGGTTGGGCAGTCCACGGATGGGGCGGCGGCGGGCGTCGAGCAGTCCCGTCTGTCTGGCCAGTGTTTCGCCGCCGTCGAGTACCCGCACGAGGTAGTGGTTGGTGCGGCGGAGCCCGGACGCCGTGATCACAGACACGTCGCTGCGCACGCCGTACAGTTCGGCGAGGTCTTTCCGCACCCGGCGGGCCAGAAGCGGGGTATCGAGTTCCGACTCGATGGCGATTCGACCGGAGATCATGTGCAGACCGCCGGAGAAACGCAGGATCGTCGCCAGTTCGGCCGCGCGAACCGTGGTCTTCGAAACCTCGACGCGGGATAGTTCATCTTTGACGTCGATGGTGAGTGCCAATCGTCATTTCCATTCTGTTGTTCGGGCCGGCCGTCACGTTGGACGGCAGACCGTGTCGTTATTCTCGTCCGAGGTCGCGGTGCTTGAGGCTTACCGCGACGCCGGGAAATTCTTGGAGCAGACCGGCGAGTTCCCTCGCCATGGCCACCGAGCGGTGCTTACCGCCGGTGCAGCCGATGGCGATGGTGGCGTGACGCTTGTTCTCGCGCTGGTAGCCGGCGAGCACCGGTCGGACGGCGGCCGCGTAGCTGGTGATGAACTCACGCGCACCGTCCTGGCCGAGCACATATTCGCTGACCTCGGGATCGAGGCCGGTGTGCGCGCGAAGTTCGGGGATCCAAAACGGATTCGGCAGGAACCGGGCGTCGGCGACCATGTCGACATCGGTGGGCAACCCGTATTTGAATCCGAAACTCATCACGGTCAGGTGCAGCCCGGCCGCGTTCTCCGCAGCGAAACGCTCGGTGATCGTGGTGGCGAGCTGGTGGATGTTGAGATCCGACGTGTCGATGACGATGTCGCAGGATTCCCGCACGACGGCCAGCCGGGTGCGCTCGGCGGAGATGCCGTCCAGGATCGTCCCCTCACCCTGCAGCGGGTGGGGGCGCCGAACCGCTTCGAATCGGCGGACGAGCACATCGTCACGCGCTTCGAGGAAGATCACCCGGACCTGCGTGCCGCTGCGGAGCGCCTGGACGAGCTCCTGGAAGTCGCCGAAGAAGTCCCGGCCTCGGATGTCGACGACGGCCGCGATCTTGGGCAGGCTGGTGCCCGCCCGTCCGACGAGCTCGACCAGGGGGCGCAGCATCTGCGGCGGCAGGTTGTCGACCACGTACCAGCCGAGGTCCTCCAGGGCGTTGGCGACGGTCGATCGACCGGCGCCGGACATGCCGGTAACGATCAGCATTTCCTGCTTTTCGGTGTCCGTGCTCATGCTGGATTACGCCTTCGGTCGAAGTTAGTGAATGTCCAGCCTACCGACCGGGGGGCGTCTCTAGGCGCGCAGGTGCCGGTGAATGCCCTCGGCGAGGGCAGGCCCGATCCCCCGGATCTCGGCGATCGAGTCGACCGACGCCTCTCTGAGGCGCGCGACCGACCCGAAGTGCACCAACAGCACTTTGATGCGGGCGGGGCCCAAGCCGGGAATTTCGCCGAGGATGGTGTTGATGTCCCGCTTGCGTCTGGCGCGTTGATGAGTGATGGCGAAGCGGTGCGCTTCGTCGCGGATGCGTTGGATGAGGAACAAGGCGTCGCTGTTGCGCGGCAGGATCACCGGGTACTCGGAATCCGGCAGCCAGATTTCCTCCAGCCGTTTCGCGATGCCGCACAGGGTGATGCCCTGGACTCCGGACTCCCGCAGGGCTCGTGCCGCTGCCGCGACCTGCGGTTGCCCGCCGTCGACGATGAGCAGGTTCGGTTGGTAGCGGAATTTCGCCCGTTTCGCTGTTGGGTCCGCCTCGTCCGCGGCGGGCTCGTCCGCGCCGGAGGCCTCCGCGACGGCCATGCCGTCAAGCGGGTTGGCCGGCACCGGGATGACGCCGCCCTTCGGCAGAGCCTCCGGGGTGGCGTCGTCGGGAACCAGGTAGGCCAGCCGCCGGGTGAGGACCCGATACAGGGAATCGGTGTCGTCGGTGGACTCCGGGACGCCGAACCGGCGGTACTCGTCCTTCCGCGGCAGCCCGTCCTCGAAGACCACCATCGACGCCACGATGTTGGTCCCGCCGAGATGCGACACGTCGTAGCACTCCATCCGGAGCGGGGCGGATTCCATGCCCAGTGCCTCCTGGAGGTCCTCGAGGGCCTTCGATCTGGCGACGAAGTCGGAGCTGCGCCGGGTCTTGTAGAGCATCAGCGCCTGCTTGGCGTTCTGGGTGGCCGTGACCAGCAGGGCGGCCTTCTCGCCGCGCTGGGCGGCGACGAGCCGCACCTTGCGGTGCGCGATCTCGCCGAGCCAGCCTTCGAGGGCGTCGGCGTCGTCCGGCAGCTCCGGCAGCACAATTTCCCGGGGCGGCACGGCGTCGCCGGTGTAGGCGGTCTGCATGATCGAGTCGATCAGTTCACTGGTGCTCAGGTCGAGTTCCTTGTCGACGACCCAGCCGCGCACACCGCGGATGCGCCCGCCGCGCACGATGAACAGCTGAACGGCCGCGGCGAGCTCGTCCTGTTCGATCGCGAACAGGTCGATGTCGACGTTGTCGCGCAGCACGACCGCGCTCTTCTCCAGCACGGCGTTGAGCGCCTTCACCTGGTCGCGCCGCCTGGCCGCGGTTTCGTAGTCCTGCGCCAGAGCGGCGTCCTTCATCTGGGCCGTGAGGCTGTTGATGAGCTTGCGATCCTGGCTGCCCATGAAGCTGACGAATTCGTTGACGATCTTGCGGTGTTCCTCGATGCCCACCTTGCCCGAGCAGGGCCCGAAGCAGCGACCGATCTGGCCGGCGAAGCAGGGCTTGCCCGACTGCATGGCACGCTTGTAGTTGGCGTTGTTGCAGGTGCGGATCGGGAATGCCTTGAGCATCAGGTCGATGGTCTCGTGCACGGCCCACACCTTGGGGTACGGCCCGAAGTAGCGGGCGCCCTTGATGCCGGACGTGCGGGTCACGAGCGCCCGCGGTGCCTCGTCCGCCAGGGTCACCGCAAGGTACGGGTACGACTTGTCGTCCTTGAACTGCACGTTGAACGGCGGGTCGAATTCGTTGATCCACGTCCACTCGAGCTGCAGCGCCTCGATCTCGGTGCCCACGGTCGTCCATTCGACGCTGGTCGCCGTCGTCACCATCCGCCGGGTGCGTTCGTGCAGGCTGCTCAGCGGCGCGAAGTAGTTGCTCAGCCGGGCACGCAGGTTCTTGGCCTTGCCCACGTAGAGCACCCGGCGGGAGGCGTCGCGAAACCTGTAGACACCGGGTTGGGTGGGGATCTCCCCGGGCTTGGGGCGATAGCTCAGAGCGTCAGACATGTTCTCCTGCGCCTACCGTGTGGCGAGGACCTCCTTCAGGAATGTTCCGGTGTGGCTCTTCTTCACTGCCGCGACGTGCTCGGGCGTTCCGGTGGCGAGCACCTTGCCGCCGCCGGAGCCGCCCTCCGGGCCCAGGTCGATGACCCAGTCGGCCGACTTGATCACGTCGAGGTTGTGCTCGATGACGATGACGGTGTTGCCCTTGTCGACGAGGCTGTTCAGCACCAGCAGGAGCTTGCGCACGTCCTCGAAGTGCAGGCCGGTGGTCGGCTCGTCGAGAACGTACACGCTGCGCCCGTTGGAACGGCGCTGCAGCTCGGTGGCCAGCTTGACCCGCTGCGCCTCACCTCCGGAGAGGGTCGTGGCGCTCTGCCCCAGGCGCACATACCCGAGCCCCACCTCGACCAGGGTCTTGAGGAACCGGTGGATCGCCGAGATCGGTTCGAAGAACTCGGCGGCCTCGCTGATCGGCATGTCGAGGACCTCGGCGATGTTCTTGCCCTTGTAGTGCACGGTGAGGGTGTCGCGGTTGTACCGGGCTCCCCCGCAGACCTCACAGGCCACGTACACGTCGGGCAGGAAGTTCATCTCGATCTTGATGGTACCGTCGCCGGAGCACGCCTCACAGCGGCCGCCCTTGACGTTGAAGCTGAACCTGCCGGGCAGGTAGCCGCGGGCCTTGGCCTCCATGGTCTCGGCGAACAGGTTGCGGATCTTGTCGAACACGCCGGTGTAGGTGGCCGGGTTCGAGCGCGGGGTGCGTCCGATGGGGGCCTGGTCCACGTGGATCACCTTGTCGAGCTGGTCGAGGCCGGTGACCTTCGTGTGCCGGCCAGGCAGTTTCCGGGCGCCGTTGAGCCGGTTGGCGAGGACCCTGTACAGCACGTCGTTGACGAGGGATGATTTGCCGGACCCGCTGACGCCGGTGACGGCGGTGAAGACGCCCAGCGGGAACTTGACCGTGACCTTCCGGAGGTTGTTCGCCTCGGCACCCACCACGGTGATCTCACGGTCGGGGTCCAGCGGCCGACGTGTCGTCGGGGTGGCGATCGACTTCCGGCCGGAGAGGTAGTCCGCGGTGAGGGACTTCGTGTTGGTGAGCAGGTCAGCGTATGACCCCGAGTGCACGACGTGGCCGCCGTTGACCCCGGCGCCCGGTCCGATGTCGACCACCCAGTCAGCGGTCTTGATGGTGTCCTCGTCGTGTTCCACGACGATGAGGGTGTTGCCCAGGTCGCGGAGCGCGACCAGCGTCTCGATGAGGCGCCGGTTGTCGCGCTGGTGCAGCCCGATGCTGGGCTCGTCGAGGACGTAGAGCACCCCGGTCAGTCCCGAACCGATCTGGGTGGCCAGCCGGATGCGTTGGGCCTCGCCGCCGGACAGGGTCGCGGCCGCGCGGGCCAGGCTGAGGTAGTTCAGGCCCACCCGAAGCAGGAAGTCCAGGCGCACCTTGATCTCACGTAGCACCTGGGCGGCAATGGTCTTCTCGCGCTCGGTGAGTTCGAGCTTGTCCATGAAGTCCCGGGCATCGGCGAGGCTGAGCCGGCAGATATCGGCGATGCTCATATCGTGCACGAGAACGGCGAGTACCTCGGGCTTGAGCCGGGTGCCGTCGCAAACCGGGCAGTCCACCTCGCGCAGGTATTCCCCCCAGCGCTGGCGCTGGGTGTCGGTTTCGGCCTGCAGGAACTGGCGCTCGATGTAGGGCACAACACCTTCGAAACCGGAGGTGTAGCTCATCTCCCGGCCGTAACGGTTCTTCCACTTGACCTTGACCTCGAAGTTGTCGCCGCGCATGACAGCGGTGCGCACCTCGGCCGGGAGCTTCTTCCACGGAGTGTCCAGCGAGAACTTGAGGTCGCGGGCAAGCCCGTCCAGGAGCTTCTCGTAGTACTGGAAGAGTCCCTTGCCCTGGGTGGTCCAGGGCAGGACGACACCCTCAGCGATGCTCAGATCCGGGTCGCCGAGAAGGAGGTCCTCGTCGACGGACATACGGGTTCCCAGGCCGGAGCATTCGGGGCAGGCACCGAACGGTGCGTTGAACGAGAAGGTGCGCGGTTCGATCTCGGTGAGTTGCACGGGGTGGTTGTTCGGGCAGGAGAGCTTCTCTGAATAGCTCTGCCAGGCCTCGTCGCCGGTGAGGTCGACGAAGTTGACCTGAACGAGGCCGTCGGTGAGCTTGAGCGCCGTCTCCAGGGAGTCGGTGAGCCGGCTGAGCAGGTCGGGCCCGGCGACGAGGCGGTCGACGACCACGGAGATGTCGTGCTTGAGCTGCTTCTTCAACGTGGGTGGTTCGTTCAACTGGATCTGGACGCCGTCGACCATTGCGCGGGAGTACCCGCCGGCGGCGAGCTCCTTGAACAGGTCGACGAACTCGCCCTTCTTCTGCGACACGATCGGGCTCAGGATCTGGTACCGCACGCCGGTTTCCATTTCCATGAGCTGGTCGGCGATCTGCTGCACGGTCTGCGACTGGATGATCTCCCCGCAGACGGCACAGTGCGGCACCCCGATACGTGCCCAGAGCAGGCGCATGTAGTCGTAGATCTCGGTAATGGTGCCCACGGTGGACCGCGGGTTGCGGTTCGTGGATTTCTGGTCGATGGACACAGCGGGGCTGAGCCCCTCGATGAAGTCGACATCGGGCCTGTCGACCTGCCCGAGGAACTGGCGCGCGTAGGCGGAGAGCGATTCCACGTACCGACGCTGGCCCTCCGCGAAGATGGTGTCGAACGCGAGGGACGACTTGCCGGAGCCGGACAGCCCGGTGAACACGACGAGCGAGTCGCGCGGAATGTCGAGATTGACGTTGTGCAGATTGTGAACGCGTGCGCCTCGGACGCTGAGTTGGGAGCCCTGCTCTACCTTGGAAATTGACACCGTTCGAGTCTAAGCAGTGCCACCGACACTGCAGCACCATCACCACCGGGGCAACGGCCGCAACTGTTGCTGTAGCGGACTTCTGCGTCCGGCGCACCGGCCGCAGAAGTCCGCACTGGCAACAGGAGACCCCGACTAGGCCAGGTGGCCGGCCTTCTCCATCTGGCGCAGCTCCCGCTTGAGCTCGGACACTTCGTCGCGCAGCCTGCCGGCCAATTCGAACTTGAGTTCGCCGGCGGCCTCGAGCATCTGCGCGTTGAGGTCGGCGATGATCGATTCGAGGTCGTTGGCGCCGTTGGCCGCGAGTCCCTTGCGCACCGACGGTGTGGGGCTGCGGCGGCGGGCGTCCCGGCCGGCCAGCAGCTCGGCGGTGTCGGCCTCCTCGCGGGAGAGCGCGTCGGTGATGTCGGCGATGCGCTTGCGGAGGGGGGTGGGATCGATACCGTGCAGGGTGTTGTACTCCACCTGCTTCTCCCGCCGCCGGTCGGTCTCGTCAATGGCCCTGGCCATCGAGTCGGTCATCCTGTCGGCGTACATGTGCACCTCGCCGGAGACGTTGCGCGCGGCGCGACCGATGGTCTGGATCAGCGAGGTGGACGAGCGCAGGAACCCTTCCTTGTCGGCGTCGAGGATGGCCACCAGGGACACCTCGGGCAGGTCGAGGCCCTCCCGGAGCAGGTTGATGCCCACCAGGACGTCGTACAGGCCCTGGCGCAGCTCGGTGAGCAGCTCCACCCGGCGCAGGGTGTCGACGTCTGAGTGCAGGTAGCGCACCCGAACGCCGGCCTCCGTGAGGAAGTCGGTGAGTTCCTCGGCCATCTTCTTGGTCAGGGTGGTCACCAGGACCCGCTCGTTGAGTTCGACGCGCAGACGGATCTGCTCGAGCAGGTCATCGATCTGACCGGCGGACGGCTTGACGATGATCTGCGGGTCGATCAGACCGGTCGGGCGGATGATCTGCTCGACGATGCCGTCGGCGATGCCCATCTCGTACTTGCCGGGGGTGGCGGATAGGTACACGGTCTGGCCGACCCGGCCCTTGAACTCGTTCCACTTGAGCGGGCGGTTGTCCAGCGCGCTGGGCAACCGGAACCCGTGCTCGACCAGGGTGCGCTTGCGTGACGAGTCGCCCTCGAACATGGCGCCGATCTGCGGCACCGTCACATGGGACTCGTCGATGACCACGAGGAAGTCGTCGGGGAAGTAGTCGAGCAGGCAGTGCCCGGGCTCGCCCGCACTTCTCCCGTCGATGTGCCGGGAGTAGTTCTCGATGCCGGAACAGAATCCGATCTGTTCCATCATCTCCAGGTCGAAGGTGGTCCGCATCCGCAGGCGTTGTGCTTCCAGCAGCTTGCCCTCGCGTTCCAACTGGCCCAGCCGTTCCTCCAGTTCTTCCTTGATCGTCACCATCGCCCGCTGCATGACGTCGGTGCTGGCCACGTAGTGGGAGCCGGGGAACACCGACACGGCATCCAGCTTTCGCACGACATCGCCGGTGAGCGGATGCAGGCTGTAGAGCGCCTCGATTTCGTCCCCGAACATCTCGATGCGGATGGCGAGTTCTTCGTACATCGGGATGATCTCGATGGTGTCGCCGCGCACCCTGAAGTGGCCGCGGGAGAAGTCGACGTCGTTGCGCTGGTACTGCATGGCCACGAACTTGCGGATCAGCCAGTCCCGGTCGACCTTCTGGCCGACCTGCAGCGCCACCATGGCTTCGAGGTAACCCTCGGGGGTGCCCAGGCCGTAGATGCAGGACACCGTGGAGACGACGATGACGTCGCGTCGGCTGAGCAGCGAGTTGGTGGTGGAGTGCCGGAGCCGTTCGACTTCCTCGTTGATCGAGGAGTCCTTCTCGATGAAGGTGTCGGTCTGCGGCACGTACGCCTCTGGCTGGTAATAGTCGTAGTACGACACGAAGTACTCGACGGCGTTGTTGGGCATCAACTCGCGGAACTCGTTCACAAGCTGCGCGGCCAGGGTCTTGTTGTGGGCGAGGACCAGGGTGGGGCGTTGTACCTGCTCGATCAGCCAGGCTGTCGTCGCGGACTTGCCGGTTCCGGTGGCGCCGAGCAGCACGATGTCGGTTTCACCGGCATTGATCCGGCCGGTGAGTTCGGCGATGGCGCCGGGCTGGTCGCCGCTGGGCGTGTACTCGCTCACGACCTCGAAGGGATGAACGGCGCGGGTGGGTTCCATGCTTCCAGTCTAGGGAGCGCCACCGACAGTGGAGTCGGAGTGGGCGGACCGGTGGTTTGCGCGAAGCTCCGAATCCCACAGCCGGTCGACCTGGGCCAGGGTCTCGTCGAGGGAGCCCATCGAGTCGATCACGACGTCGGCGACGGCGAGGCGGTCGGCGTCGCCGGCCTGGGCGCTGATCCGGCGCCGGGCGTCGGCTTCCGGCATGCCGCGCAGCTCGACCATGCGGCGCACCCGAGTCTCGGCTTCGGCGTGGACGACTACGATCAGGTCGAAGGGGTGGCCCACGGACGCCTCGACCAGCAGGGGAACGTCGTAGACGACGACGGCCTCAGGGTCGGACCGCTCGGCGGCGGCGATGGCCGCGCTGGAGAGCGCACGCACGGCGGGGTGGACCACGTTGTTGAGGACGCTGAGGGCGGTGGGGTTGCCGAATACTATCGAGCCCAGGCGGGCGCGGTCGAGGCTGCCGTCCTCGGCGATCACTTCGGGGCCGAAGATGTCGGCGATATGGGCAAGCGCATCGGTGCCCGGCGCCACGGCGGCCCTGGCGAGCTGATCGGCGTCGATCACCGCGGCTCCGTGTTCGGCGAATCGCTTCGCCACGGTGCTCTTGCCCGATGCGATCCCGCCGGTCAACCCAATCAAGTACACCGCTCCATGCTAACGGAGGGGCGCTGCTTAACCGGAACAGGCCGGACCCCGAAGGGCCCGGCCTGTGCTGGTCCCGGCAGAAGCCGGGTGGGTGGTGCTAGGTGTTGCCAGCTTCTAGTTGTTGCTGGACAGCTTCTCGCGGAGTGCGGCAAGCGCCTCGTCGTCGGCGAGGGTGCCGGCTCCGGCAGCCTCACTGGTGAACGAGTTACCGGCTGCGGACGCGACATCGCCGGGGGCGATGATCTCGTCGTTCGCGGATGCGACCTGCTTCTTGTGTGCTTCCCAGCGAGCCTGGGCTGCAGCGTAGTCCTGCTCCCACTTCTCGCGCTGGGAGTCGAAGCCTTCACGCCACTCGTTGGTCTCCGGGTCGAAGCCCTCGGGGTACTTGTAGTTGCCCTGGTCGTCGTACTCGGTGAGCATTCCGTAGAGTGCCGGGTCGAACTCGGTGCCCTCGGGGTCGACACCATCGTTGGCCTGCTTGAGGCTCAGCGAGATGCGGCGACGCTCCAGGTCGATGTCGATGACCTTGACGAACACCTCGTCGCCGACAGAGACAACCTGCTCGGCGAGTTCGACGTGCTTGCCGGACAGCTCGGAGATGTGCACCAGGCCCTCGATGCCCTCTGCAACGCGAACGAACGCGCCGAAGGGGACGAGCTTGGTGACCTTACCCGGTGCAACCTGGCCGATGGCGTGGGTGCGGGCGAAGACCTGCCACGGGTCTTCCTGCGTGGCCTTGAGCGACAGGGAAACGCGCTCGCGGTCCAGGTCGACCTCGAGGATCTCGACGGTGACTTCCTGACCGACCTCGACGACCTCGCTGGCGTGCTCAATGTGCTTCCAGCTGAGCTCGGAGACGTGAACCAGACCGTCAACGCCACCCAGGTCGACGAACGCACCGAAGTTGACGATCGACGAGACGACGCCCTTGCGGACCTGTCCCTTCTGGAGGTTGTTGAGGAACGTGGTGCGGCTCTCGGACTGCGTCTGCTCGAGCAGGGCGCGGCGCGACAGGACGACGTTGTTGCGGTTCTTGTCGAGTTCGAGGATCTTGGCCTCGATCTCCTGACCCAGGTACGGGGTCAGGTCGCGAACACGGCGAAGCTCGATGAGCGATGCCGGCAGGAAGCCGCGCAGGCCGATGTCGACGATGAGCCCGCCCTTGACGACCTCAATGACCGAACCGGTGACGACTCCGTCGGATTCCTTGATCTTCTCGACGTCGCCCCATGCACGCTCGTACTGAGCGCGCTTCTTCGACAGGATGAGACGGCCTTCTTTGTCTTCCTTCTGAAGAACGAGTGCCTCGACCAGGTCGCCGACCTTGACGACCTCAGAGGGGTCGACGTCGTGCTTGATGGAGAGCTCGCGGGAGGGGATGACACCCTCGGTCTTGTAGCCGACGTCGAGGAGGACCTCGTCGCGGTCGATCTTCACAACGGTGCCCTCGATGAGGTCGCCGTCGTTGAAGAATTTCAGAGTCTTTTCGACCGCGGCAAGGAAGTCTTCAGCAGATCCGATGTCGTTGATGGCGACCTGCTTGGGTGCCCGTTCGGTCGTTGCGATTGTCATGTAGTAGTTGCTCCAGGATGGACATATTCGGGCCAGAAGGGAAGGTCGTGCGATACGTGTTCAAGATCCGCGACTGGCAGCGGCTAATTCGTCACAAGCGTGACAGTAAAGCTTAGCTGTTTCGGGAGCGCCCCGGCAACCCGTTCTCGGCGCCGGCGGCGAGGCATCTCACGCGACTTCGATCGAGTACCGAAAGGACCCCGAGTATTCGTACACCCGCCCGACGAACGGCAGGCTCACGATGACCTGCACGTGCTGCCGCTGGTCGCCGTCGTCGAAACGTTCCGTCAGGTGAACCCGGGGTGCGCACAGCCGTGGGACCGGAACCCGGCTGCCGGCGAGGTGCAGGTAGACACCGGCGGAATCCAGGTGCAGGGCACCGTCGACGACGCGGGCGGCTAGGCGGGTTTCCAGGCGTCCGCTCCGGCCGAGGCGGTCGGCGAGGCCGCCGGCATCCGCGCCGATGACATCGATCATGTCGCGGGACCCGGCCGGAAATTCAAAGCGGCGCACAGCATGCACCAGATCGGGTCCCGGCCGGTTCACGACCAGGAAGGGCACGTCGTGTTCCCAGACCGGGAAGAGCACGGCGTCGCGGGCCAGCAGTGCCAGAACCGGCCACAGCCAGCGCCGCGGGGTGCCGACCCTGTCGAAGGTCCCCCGGCCGAGGCCGTGCCGACCGGCCGGGATGGCCGTGAAGTAGGCGCGCAGCTGTGGATGCAGTCCCGTCAGGTCACCGCCGAGGACGGCCTCGTACGGCGACAGCATCGGCACCGGGTTAGTTCTGCAGGGTCGACCGGAGGGTGTCGAGGCCGACCCCGCCGAGGTCGAGGGCGCGGCGGTGGAACTCCTTGATGTCGAAGCCGGTTCCCTCGCGGGCCATGGCGTCATCGCGTAACTGCTCCCAGATGCGTTGGCCCACCTTGTACGACGGTGCCTGGCCGGGCCAGCCGAGGTACCGGTTCACCTCGAACTTCACGAAGCCGTCGTTCATGTTCACGTTTCTGGCCAGGAAGTCGAAGGCGTAGTCGGCGGTCCAGGTCTGCGACCCGTCCGGCACCTTCTTGCCCAGGTGCACTCCGATGTCGAGCACGACCCTGGCGGCGCGCATCCGCTGCCCGTCGAGCATGCCGAGCCTGTCGGCGGGATCATCCAGGTAGCCCAACTGTTCCATCAGCCGCTCGGCGTAGAGCGCCCAGCCCTCCGCGTGGCCGGACGTGCCGGCCAGCTGGCGGCGCCAGGTGTTCAAGGACGCCCGGTTGTATACCGCCTGGCCGATCTGCAGGTGATGGCCGGGGATTCCCTCGTGATAGACCGTGGTGAGTTCGCGCCAGGTGTCGAATTCGGTGACGCCGGCGGGCACCGACCACCACATCCGGCCGGGGCGGGAGAAATCATCGGTGGGCCCGGTGTAGTAGATGCCGCCCTCTTGGGTGGGGGCGATCAGGCACTCCAGACGGCGGATCTCTTCGGGAATGTCGAACTGGGTGGCGCCGAGTTCGGCGACGGCCCGGTCGCTGGTCTCCTGCATCCAGCGCTGCAGGGCGTCGGTGCCGTGCAGCTTCCGGGCCGGGTCGGTGTCCAGGAACGCGATCGCCTCGAGAACGGTGGCGCCGGGCTTGATCTGCCTGGCCACGCTCTCCTGTTCCTCGGTCATGCGGGCGAGTTCCTGGATGCCCCACTCGTACGTTTCGTCGAGGTCGATGGTGGCGCCGAGAAAGTGCCGCGACCTCAGCGCGTAGAGGTCCCGGCCGACGGCATCCTGCTCGGTGGCACGGGGCTCGAGTTCGTCGGCGAGGAACGTCGCCAGCCGCTCGTAGGCGGTGGCCGCCGCGTGGGCTCCGGCACCGAGGTCGGTGGCCAGGGAGGCCGGCAGCGAACCGTGCTCGAGGCTGGCGTCGGCGACGAAGTGGTTGAAGAACCCGTCGTTGGCGGCGTTGCGTCTGGCCTGGTCGAGCACCTCGCGCACCTGCCGCCGGGCCGGCGTGATGCCCTGCTCGATGCCCACACTCAGGCTTTCGATGTAGCCCGAGATGGCCGCCGGCACGGCGCCCAGGCGCGCGGAGATGTTGCGCCAATCCTCGACCGTGGCGGTGGGCATGAGGTCGAAGACCTCGCGGATGCCCTGCGCGGGTGACGCGATGACGTTGAGGTCGCGCAGCTGCAGGCCGGCGGCGGAGCTCTCCAGGTCCAACGCGAGGCTGCTGCGCAGATCGGTGCGGGTGACCCTGTCCACGTCGTCGACCGGGACGCTGTCGTCCAGCAGCCGGATGGTGTCGGCCGCGGCCTGCACGTAGGCGGCGTGTCCGTCCGGCGAATAGTCCGCAAAGCCCGAACCGTCGGCCGACCGGCCGATATAGGTGCCCACCGTGGGGTCGAGCGACACCAGAGTGTCCACCCACCCCTCGGCGATCTGGTCGACGGGGGTGGGTGTCCGGCCTTCGTTCAGAGTCATCCTCCGAGCCTAGGACATGGCCCAGGTCAGTGCGCTGCGGCGTCCCAGTTGGCCCCGCGGCCCACCTGCACGTCCAGCGGCACCAGCAGATCGGCCGCGGACTCCATCCGCTGGGTGACGACGTGCTGCAGAGCGTCCCACTCCCCCGGGGCGACCTCGAAGATCAGTTCGTCGTGAACCTGCAGCATCATTCGGCTCTGCAGATCCTGCTCGCGCAGGTCAAGGGCGATGTTGTTCATCGCGATCTTCATCAGGTCGGCGGCAGAGCCCTGGATGGGTGCGTTCAGAGCGGCCCGTTCGGCGTTGTCCCGCAGCACCCGGTTCGGGCTGTTCAGCTCGGGGAACGGCCGGCGGCGGCCGAAGATCGTCGTGGTGTAGCCGTCGACCTTGGCCTGCTCGACCACCCGGCGCAGGTAGTCGCGTACGGCGCCGAACCTGGCGAAATAGTCGGCGATGAGCTGCTTGGCCTCGCGCGATTCGATGCGCAGCTGCTTGGACAGGCCGAAGGCGCTGAGCCCGTAGGCGAGGCCGTACGACATGGCCTTGACCTTGTTGCGCATCTCCCCGGTCACGTCCTCAGGTGCGACACCGAAGACCCTGGCGCCGACGAACCTGTGCAGGTCTTCGCCGGCGTTGAACGCCTCGATGAGGCCGGCGTCCTCGGAGAGGTGCGCCATGATGCGCATCTCGATCTGCGAGTAGTCGGCGGTGAGAAGGCTTTCGGAGCCGGACCCGGCGTGGAACGCGGCCCGGATGCGGCGGCCTTCCTCGGTGCGGACGGGGATGTTCTGCAGGTTCGGGTCGGTGGAGGAGATCCGGCCGGTGGCGGTGCCGATCTGCACGTAGGTGGTGTGGATGCGGCCGGTGTCGTCGATGGCCCGGTCCAGGGTTTCCACGATCTGGCGCAGCTTCGTGGCGTCCCGGTGCTTGAGGAGCAGGTCGAGGAACGGGTGCGGGTTGCTGGCCTGCAGATCGGCGAGGGCGCCGGCATCCGTGGTGAAACCGGTCTTGTTGGCCCGGGTGCGCGGCATGCCCAGCTGATCGAAGAGCACCTCCTGCAGCTGCTTGGGCGAGCCCAGATTGACCTCGCGGCCGATCTGGGCGTAGGCGCCGGCCGCGAGTTCCGCCGCGGTGTCGCCCAGCTGTACCGACAGGGCCGCGAGTTCGGTGTGGTTGACCGCGACGCCGGCCAGTTCCATGCCGGCCAGTGTCATCAGGGTGGGCATCTCGATGTCGGTCAGAACCGTCCGCGAACCCGAGTCGAGCAACGCGGTCACGGCGGCGGCGAGGCGCACCGTGTACCAGGAGTCCACGGCGACGCCGCCGGCGACGCTCTCATCCGGCACCAGCTGGTTGGGGTCGACGACGGGCACGGTCTCGTCGAGGTAGCGCTTGACGAGGTCGGCGAGAGTCTTGTCGGGGCCGCCCGGGCGCAGCAGCCATCCGACCACCAAGGTGTCGATGGCCAATCCGTTCAGCACCAGGCCGGCGCGGGTGAGGGCCTTCACCTGCGGCTTGGCGTCGTGCATGACCTTGGGGCTCGGGCCCGCGAGCCATTCCTCGAGCGGCCGGTAATCGGCCCGACCGGGCTGCCAGGCCACCGTCGCGGTCTCGGTGGCCGTGGCCAGGCCGAAGCCGATCGGCAGGCCGTTGAGGAGCTCGACAGTGACGGATAGGGCGGTTCCGGTCGTGGTCACCCGGTCCAGCCAGGTGGCGAGTTCCTCGTCGAGCAGTTCGCGCTGCACCGGTGCCTTCGCCGCCGCGGGTACCTCGGCGACCGGGGCCGCGCCGGCGGCGTCACCGGTGGCGGTCCCGTTGCCATTGCCATTGCCGTTGGCCTCGAGCTTGATCACCCTGTCCAACAGGGTGCGGAACTCCAGGCGGCCGAAGACCTCGCGCACGGCGTCCTCGTCGATCGGTCCGCGCACCAGGTCGCGCAGCTCGACGGGCAGGTCGAGATCGGTGACCAACCGGTTGAGGCGGCGGTTGCGGATCGCATTGTCCTTCTGCTCACGCAGGTTGGCGCCGACAACGCCGGTGATCTCGTCGGCGTGCTCGAGGATCGCGTCGAGGCTGCCGAACCTCTCCAGCCACTTCACGGCCGTCTTCTCGCCGACCTTGCTGATGCCGATCAGGTTGTCGCTGGTCTCGCCGACCAACGCGGCAATGTCCGGGTACTGTTCGGGGGCGATGCCGTACTTCTCGCGTACCTTGGCCGGGTCATACCTGGTCAGCGCCGAAACGCCCTGGCTGGCCGGGTAGAGCAGGGTGACGGTGTCGTTGACCAACTGGATCGTGTCCCGGTCGCCGGACACGACAAAGACGTCGTAGCCCTCGGCGGTGCCACGAACCGACAGCGTCGCGAGGATATCGTCTGCCTCGTAGTCGTCCTTGGTCAGGGTGGTGATGTTCAGGGCCTTGAGGGCTTCCTGGAGCAGGGGCACCTGGCCCTTGAACTCCGACGGAGTGATCGCCCTGGTGCCCTTGTATTCGGGGTAGTCGCGGGTGCGGAAGGAATACCGGGAGATATCGAATGCCACGGCGATGTGGCTCGGATTCTCGGTGCGGAGCAGGCTCAGCAGCATCGACAGGAACCCGTGGATGGCGTTGGTGTGCTGCCCGTCCTGGGTTTGGAAGCTGTCGATGGGCAGGGCGTGGAACGCCCGGTACGCCAGCGAGTGGCCATCGATGATCATCAGGGTAGGCTTTTTTGATTCCGACACAGTCCCAGCCTACAAGCCGCCTCCGGTGGGGCTGAGCCGAGCCACGAGGTGACCATGACCGAGCAGAACCCGCCCGAGAGCACCACCGACTTCCTCGCCTGGACGAAGGCACGCGGCGCCGGCGACCTGGCCGACAAGATGGGCATCGAGTTCACCGAGTTCTCACTCGAGAGGGCCGTGGCGCGGATGCCCGTGGAGGGCAACACCCAGCCCGCCATGCTGCTGCACGGCGGCGCCTACGTGGTGATGGGCGAGTCGCTCGGGTCGATGTCGGCCAACCTGCACGCCGGCCCCGGCAAACTCGCCGTGGGCATCGAGATCAATGCCAGCCACACCGGTTCGGCCACCTCCGGGTATGTCACCGCCGTGTGCACCCCGATCCACCTGGGCCGCACGCTCACCACCCACGAGATCGTGGTGACCGACGATGCGGGCCGACGCTGTTCGACGATTCGCATCACCAACCTGATCCTGGACCAGCCGGCAGCACGCTGATCCGCTCTGCGAGCACGAAAAAGCGGGCCCCTCACCGGAGGGACCCGCTTTTTTCG
This sequence comes from Cryobacterium sp. MP_3.1, assembly GCF_035984795.1. Classification (NCBI taxonomy): domain Bacteria; kingdom Bacillati; phylum Actinomycetota; class Actinomycetes; order Micrococcales; family Microbacteriaceae; genus Cryobacterium; species Cryobacterium sp. MP_3.1. The sequence continues at coordinate 194,952 of NZ_JAXCHV010000001.1, forward strand.
TGACGGTGGTGCCGGCTGCTTTGTGGCTGGCCGACTATTTCTTGGCGGAGAGCTGTTCGATGATCGCCTGTGCGACATCGTGCATGGTCAGACGGCGGTCCATGGACGCCTTCTGGATCCATCGGAACGCCTCCGGCTCGGTCAGGCCCATCTTCTCGTTGAGCAGACCCTTGGCCCGGTCGACGAGCTTGCGGGTCTCGAAACGTTCGACCAGGTCGGCGACCTCGGCCTCGAGGGTGATGATCTGGCTGTACCGCGAGAGGGCGATCTCGATCGCGGGCAGCAGGTCGTTCGGGGTGAACGGCTTCACGACGTACGCCAGGGCGCCGGCCTCGCTCGCGCGCTCGACCAGTTCCTTCTGGCTGAACGCGGTGAGCAGTACGACCGGGGCGATGTGGGCCTTGGTGATGCGTTCCGCGGCGGAGATCCCGTCGAGGTGCGGCATCTTGACGTCCATGATCACCAGGTCGGGGCGGAGCTCGGTGGCCAGGGCCACAGCGGTCTCACCGTCGCCGGCTTCGCCCACCACTTCGAATCCGTTGTCTCGGAGGATCTCGACGATGTCGAGCCTGATGAGGGATTCATCCTCCGCTACAACGACGCGGCGGGGGGGTACTGGAGTTGTCTCTTGGTCGGTCACAGCCAAAAGCCTACGGTATTCTGGTGCAGGTGTTGTGAGCCGGTGTGGCGGAATGGCAGACGCGGAGCACTCAAAATGCTTTGTTCGCAAGGACGTGTGGGTTCGAGTCCCACCACCGGTACCACTTCACCGCATGCCCGTTGCCCGGTTCCACCGGCGGCGGGCATGCGGTGTTTCTGCCCCTGATAGACGTCCTCCTCCCCCGCAACCGGGCCTCCAGCGCCCGCACACGCCCGTCTCAGCGATCGGTCGCCGCATCCGGCCGTCGGTCCGCCCGCAGAGCGCACAGGCGTCCATCGGTCGTGCACGGCCGCTCAGAGGCTGTTCGCCACGGATACGACAACAGCCCCGCGGATTTCTCCGTGGGGCTGTTGTCGTACTGCTGGTTACTGCTGGGCGTACGCCGGAGCGACACCGTTGTGGGCGTCACCGATGCGGTGAACCCGGATGTCGTTCGTCGAACCCGCGATTCCGGGAGGGGATCCGGAGATCACCACGACCTTGTCGCCGATCTCAGCCAGTCCCTGGCCGAGCAGGATGTCGTCGACCTGACCGAACATCGAGTCGGTGTGGGTCACCCGGTCGACCAGGTACGTCTGCACGCCCCAAGTCAACGCGAGGCGACGACGGATGCTCGCCTCGGGGGTGAAGGCCAGCATCGGGATCGAAGAGCGCAGGCGCGACATACGACGCGCGGAGTCTCCCGACTCTGTGAAGATGCAGAGGTACTTGGCCTCGACGAATTCAGCGACCTCGATGGCGGCCAGAGTGATGGCGCCGCCCTGGGTGCGCGGCTTGTTGGTGAGCGGTGCGATCCGCTCCAGGCCGTGCTCCTCGGTGGAGGCCACGATGCGCGCCATCGTCTGGACGGTGACCACCGGGTATTCGCCGACGCTGGTCTCGCCGCTGAGCATGACCGCGTCAGCACCGTCGAGCACCGCGTTGGCGACGTCAGACGTCTCCGCGCGCGTGGGAACGGGGCTGTGGATCATCGATTCGAGCATCTGCGTTGCGACGATGACCGGCTTCGCCATGCGGCGGGCCAGTTCGACGGCGTGCTTCTGCACGATCGGCACGGCCTCGAGCGGAAGCTCGACACCCAGGTCGCCACGGGCCACCATGATCGCGTCGAACGCGTCAACGATGCCCTCGAGGGCCTCGACGGCCTGCGGCTTCTCGATCTTGGCGATGACGGGAACCTTGCGGCCCTCTTCGGCCATGATCTCGTGCACCCGGTCGATGTCGGCCGCGTTGCGCACGAAGGACAGTGCGATGAGGTCGGTGCCGAGGCGCAGGCCCCAACGCAGGTCGGCCTCGTCCTTGACGGACAGGGCGGGCACGTTGACGGCAACACCGGGCAGGTTGATGCCCTTGTTGTTCGACACCGGGCCGGCGACGATGACCTTCGTGGTCACGACGGTGCCGTCGGTCTCGACGACCTCGACCTTGACCTTGCCGTCGTCGATCAGGAGGAAGTCCCCCTGCTTGACGTCGTTCGGCAGGCCCTTGTAGGTCGTGCCGGACAGTTCCTTGGTGCCGAGGATGTCCTCGGTGGTGATCTTGAAGATGTCGCCGACGGCGAGGTCGTACGGTCCGCCCTCGAACTTGCCCAGACGGATCTTCGGGCCCTGCAGGTCGACCATCACGGCGACAGCACGGCCGGAGTCGTTGGCTGCCTTCCGGATGTTGGCGTAAACGCCTTCGTGCACGGTGTAGTCACCGTGGCTCAGGTTCATACGGCAGACGTCAACGCCGGCGTCGATAATGGCGCGGATCTGTTCGTAGCTGGATGCTGCCGGCCCGAGGGTGGCGACGATTTTCGCGCGTCTCATACTGGTGGATCTCCGGTTTCCGCGCCGGTCTGGCGCATTGGTGCGTTCGGTTGATTGGAGAGAAATGGGCAGCGGAATCAGTTCGTACGCTCAGATGGCAAACGAATGATCCGTCGGCTTCACCGGGGCGGGCAGTTGAGTCTCGCCTTCGAGATACCGATCGACGGCTGCCGCAGCAGCACGTCCTTCGGCGATCGCCCATACGATGAGCGACTGACCTCGGCCTGCATCTCCGGCAACGAATACACCCTCGTGGCTGGTCTGGTAATCACTATCACGGACGACATTACTCCGGTCGTCGAGCGGCAGATGCAGATCATGGGTCAGTTCGGCGCTGTCCGGACCGGTGAAGCCCAGAGCCAGCAACACCAGATCAGCGGGAATCTCCCGTTCGGTTCCGGCTTTGGGCACCCGTCGGCCATCGAGATATTCGGTTTCGGCGACCCGGATGGCGCGCACCTCACCGGCGTCGTTGGCCAGGAACTCGATGGTGGACGCGAGGTATTCCCGCGTTCCGCCCTCTTCGTGGGCGCTGGATACCTCGAACAGGGTCGGCGACATCGGCCAGGGCTGGTGCTCGGGGCGGCTGTCACCGGGCTGCTTGCCGATGGCCAGGTTGGTCACCGAGGCGGCCAGCTGACGGTTCGCGGTGCCGATGCAGTCCGCACCGGTGTCGCCGCCGCCGAGCACGACGACATGCTTGCCTTCGGCGAGGATCTGGTTGTCGACGGTGTCGCCGGCGCCGACCTTGTTTTGCTGCACGAGGTATTCCATCGCGAAATGCACCCCGGGCAAGTCGCGCCCCGGAATCGGCAGGTCGCGGGGCACCATGGCGCCGGTCGCGATGACGACAGCGTCGTACCTGGCCCGCAGATCGGTCCAGGTGATGTCCACCCCGATGTTCACGCCGGCGCGGAAGCGGGTGCCCTCTGCGGTCATCTGGGACAGACGCAGGTCGAGGTGCTTCTTCTCCATTTTGAAGTCCGGGATGCCGTAGCGCAGCAGGCCGCCGATGCGGTCGTCGCGTTCGAACACGGCCACGGTGTGCCCTGCCCTGGTCAGTTGCTGGGCGGCGGCGAGTCCGGCGGGTCCGGAGCCGACGACGGCGATGGTCTTGCCGGTGAGTCGGCCGGGCGGCTGGGGGGTGACCCAGCCCTCGGCGAAGGCCTGGTCGATGATCGAGACCTCGACCTGCTTGATGGTCACCGCCGGCTGGTTGATGCCGAGGACGCAGGCCGACTCGCACGGGGCCGGGCAGAGCCGGCCGGTGAACTCGGGGAAGTTGTTGGTCGCGTGTAGCCGCTCGATGGCCTGCCGGCCCTCATCACGCCAGGTGAGGTCGTTCCACTCCGGGATCAGGTTGCCCAGCGGGCAGCCCTGGTGGCAGAACGGAACGCCGCAGTCCATGCAACGGCCGGCCTGGCGCTTGAGCACGGCGGAGTCGCCGGCCTCGTAGACCTCTTTCCAGTCCATCAGACGGATGGAGACCGGACGACGGGCGGGAAGTTCCCGGTCCGTGGTCTTCAGGAATCCCTTCGGGTCAGCCATTGGTTACCTCCAAGATGCGGTTCCAGACCACGTCGCCGTCGGGGTCGAGCCCCTCGGCCACGGCGCTCTGCCTCGTCGCCAGGACGGCTGCGTAGTCACGCGGCAGCACCTTGACGAAGTTCTTCATTGTCGTTTCGCGGTCGGCGAGGAGCCGCGCGGCCAGAACAGAATCGGTCTGTTCCAGGTGCTGTTCCAGCAGGTCACCGACGATTTCGATGTCGGCGCTGCCGAGCGGCAGCAGGGTGAGTTCGCCGGAGTCCAGCGAGTCACGGTTGACGAGCTCCGAGCGCAGCCGGTAGATGTACGCGGTTCCGCCGGACATGCCCGCGCCGAGGTTGCGGCCGGTCTCGCCGAGGATCACGGCGAGTCCACCGGTCATGTACTCGAGGGCGTGGTCGCCCACCCCCTCGACGACGGCGGTCGCACCGGAGTTGCGCACCAGGAATCGTTCACCGACGATGCCGCGGATGAACATGCTGCCCAGGGTGGCGCCGTAGCCGATCACGTTTCCGGCGATCACGTTCTCCTCGGCGGCGAAGACGCTGCCGCGGTCGGGGCGCACGATGATCTGCCCGCCGGAGAGGCCCTTGCCGACGTAGTCGTTGGAGTCGCCCTCGAGGCGCAGGGTGATGCCGCTGGGCAGGAACGCTCCGAGGGACTGCCCGGCCGACCCGGTCAGGGTGACGTCGATGGAGCCGGCCGGCAGGCCGTTCTCGCCGTGCTGCAGGGTCACCTGGTGGCCCAGCATGGTGCCGACGGCGCGTTCGGTGTTGCGGATCGGCAGCGCGATCGTGACCTGGCCGCCGTGCTCGAGCACGTTGGCGCTCTGCCTGATCAGCTCGACGTCGAAGTGCTCGTCGAGTTCGTGTTCCTGCTCCCGGCTGGATCGCCGCGGTTCGCCGGCGGAGAAGTCGGGGCCGACCAGGATCGGCGCCAGGTTGAGCCCGGATGCCTTCCAGTGGTTGAGGGCGCCGTTCACGTTCAACAGTTCCTTGCGGCCGGTGGCCTCGTCGAGGCTCCGGAAGCCGAGCTCGGCAAGGTACTCGCGTACCTCCTGAGCGATGAACTCGAAGAAGTTCACCACGTAGTCGGCCTTGCCGCTGAACCGTTTGCGGAGCTCGGGGTTCTGGGTTGCGACGCCGACCGGGCAGGTGTCCAGGTGGCAGACCCGCATCATGATGCAGCCCTCGACGATGAGCGGGGCGGTGGCGAAACCGAACTCCTCGGCTCCGAGCAGGGCGCCGATGACGACGTCGCGGCCGGTCTTGAGCTGGCCGTCGACCTGGAGCACGACCCTGTCGCGCATCCCGTTCAGCATCAGGGTCTGCTGGGTCTCGGCGAGGCCGAGTTCCCAGGGGGTGCCGGCGTGCTTGAGCGAGTTGAGCGGGCTCGCGCCGGTGCCGCCGTCGTGCCCCGATACCAGGATCACGTCGGAGAGCGCCTTGGCGACGCCGGCCGCGACGGCACCGATACCGGACTGGCTGACCAGCTTGGTGTGGATGCGCGCTGTCGGGTTGGCCCGCTTGAGGTCGAAGATCAGCTGCTTGAGGTCTTCGATCGAGTAGATGTCGTGGTGCGGGGGCGGCGAGATCAGGCCCACGCCCGCGGTGGCGTGCCGGGTGCGGGCGACCCACGGGTAAACCTTGGTGGGCGGCAGCTGGCCGCCCTCCCCCGGCTTGGCACCCTGGGCGAGCTTGATCTGGATGTCGTCGGCGTGGGTGAGGTACATGCTCGTGACGCCGAACCGGCCGGACGCGACCTGCTTGACCGCGCTCCGCCGGGTCGGGTCGAGCAGACGGTCGAGGTCCTCGCCGCCCTCACCGGTGTTGGACTTGCCGCCGAGCCGGTTCATCGCGATGGCGAGGGTCTCGTGAGCCTCCTGCGAGATGGAGCCGTAGCTCATCGCGCCGGTGGAGAACTTCTTCACGATCGATGCGACCGACTCGACCTCGTCGATCGGGATGGGCTTTCGCTGCCCGATGTTGAAGGCGAACATGCCGCGCAGCGTCATGAGGCTCTCCGACTGGTCGTCGACGAGCTTGGTGTACTCCTTGAAGATGTCGTAGCGGCGGGTGCGGGTGGAGTGCTGCAGCCTGAAGATGGTCTCCGGGTTGAACAGGTGCGGGGAACCGTCGCGACGCCACTGGTATTCGCCGCCGGTGGCGAGACGCTCGTGCACGGTGACGGCGGCATCCGGCGGGTAGGCGCCGGTGTGGCGTTCGAGGTTCTCGGCCGCGATCACGTCGATCCCGACGCCGCCGAGCTTGCTCGTGGTGCCGGTGAAGTACTGGTCGATGAAGACCTGGCTCAGGCCGACGGCCTCGAAGGTCTGCGCGCCGGCGTAGGACGACACCGTGGAGATGCCCATCTTGGACATGATCTTGAGTACGCCCTTGCCGAGCGCCTTGATCACGTTCTTCACGGCCTTCTCGGGCGTGACGGTGGTGATGAAGCCGCTGCGCACGAGGTCCTCGCAGGTCTCCATGGCCAGGTACGGGTTGACGGCGCTGGCGCCGTACCCGATCAGGAGCGCCACGTGGTGCACCTCGCGCACGTCACCGGCTTCCACGACGATGCCGACCTTGAGCCGGTTCTCGGTGCGGATGAGGTGGTGGTGCACGGCCGCGATCATCAGCAGCGACGGGATGGGCGCGAGGTCCTTGGTGCTGTCCCGGTCGGACAGCACGATGAAGAGAGCGCCGTCCTCGATGGCCGCGTCGACCTCGTGGCACATTTCCTCGATCCGGTTGGAGAGTGCGCTGGGACCCTCGTCGAATCTGTAGAGGCCACGGATGGTGGTGGTGGTGCGGCTGCCGGGGGACGTGTCGATGTGCTGGATCTTGGCCAGCTCGTCGTTGTCGATGACCGGGAAGTCGAGCACCACCTGGCGAGCGTGCTCCGGGCCCGCCGCGAGCAGGTTGAGCTCGGGGCCGAGGCCCAGCTTGAGGCTGGTGACGACCTCTTCCCGGATCGAGTCCAGCGGCGGGTTCGTCACCTGCGCGAACTGCTGGGTGAAGTAGTCGAAGAGCAGCCGGGGGCGCTCGCTGAGCACCGCGATGGGCGTGTCGCTGCCCATCGCACCGAGCGGCTCCGCGCCGTTGCGGGCCATCGGGGCCAGCAGGATGCGTACCTCTTCTTCGGTGTAGCCGAAGGTGCGCTGGCGACGGACCACGGATGCCGGCGGGTGCACGATGTGCTCCCGTTCCGGCAGGTCCTTGAGGTTGATCCGGCCGGCGTCGAGCCAGGAGCCCCAGGGCTCGCTGGCGGCGAGGTCGCCCTTGATCTCCTCATCTTCGATGATGCGGCCGGCCTCGGTGTCGACGAGGAACATCTTGCCGGGCTGCAGGCGCCCCTTGCGGACCACCCGGGCGGGGTCGACGTCGATGACGCCGATCTCGCTGGCGAGCACGACGAGTCCGTCGTCGGTGATCACGTAGCGGCCGGGCCGCAGACCGTTGCGGTCCAGGGTGGCGCCGACGAGGGTGCCGTCGGTGAAGACGATGGCGGCGGGGCCGTCCCACGGTTCCATCAACATGGAGTGGTACTCGTAGAACGCTCGGCGGTCACGGTCCAGGTCGGGCTGGTTCTCCCAGGCCTCCGGCACCATCATCATGACGGCGTGCGGCAGCGACCGGCCGGACAGGCTCAGCAGTTCGACGACCTCATCGAAGGACGCCGAGTCGCTGGCGCCGGGGGTGACGATCGGGAACAACGGGTTCAGGTCGCCGAGCAACTCCGATTCGAGCTGCGACTGGCGGGCGCGCATCCAGTTGCGGTTGCCCTGCACCGTGTTGATCTCGCCGTTGTGCGCGATCATCCGGAACGGCTGCGCGAGCGGCCAGGACGGGAAGGTGTTGGTGGAGTACCGCGAGTGCACCAGCGCCAGCTTCGAGGTGAAGCGCTCGTCGGAAAGGTCGGGGTAGAACGGCTCCAGCTGAAGGGTCGTGACCATGCCCTTGTACACGATGGTGCGGCAGGACAACGACGCGAAGTAGGTCTCCACCTCGCGTTCGGAGCGTTTCCGCAACCGGACGGCCTGGCGGTCCAGGTTGATGCCGGCCAGGGGCAGGCCGTCCTCGGTGGTGCGGCTGCTGGAAACGTAAAGCTGCTGGATGGCGGGCATCGCGGCCCGCGCCAGGTTGCCGACCTCGTCGGGGCGAACCGGGACCTCGCGCCAGCCGAGAACGAGGAGGTTCTCCTCCTTGGCGATGGCCTCGATGGCGCTCTTGACCGCGCTGCGGGCGGTCGGCTCGGTAGGCAGGAAGACGTTGCCGACGGCGTACCGTCCGGCGTCGGGCAGGTCGAACGTGGACACCGCACGGAAGAACTCATCCGGGATCTGGGTGACGATACCGGCGCCGTCGCCCGTTCCGGCGTCGGAACCGACCGCACCGCGATGTTCGAGGTTGCGCAGTGCGTCGAGCGCTCGCGTGATGATGTCGTGTCCGGCCGTTCCCCGCAGGGTGGCGACCATGGCGAGACCGCAGGCATCACGTTCGTCGTGCGGGTTGTAGAGCCCCTGGGCTGAGGGAACACTACTGAACCTGGAGAAGAGGGGTTGCTGCGTCATTAGACCGTCCTCACAAAATGACTGGCAGGTGGGGACGACGTTGGCCCGCGGGAAGAAGATAAGCCACTCCGCCCGAAATGGAGGGCGAAAACCGTGGACCGGGTGGGATGACCGCGGTTAGGGGCGGGAGTCGGTTGTGCTTGTGGCGTCGACGTCGCGTGATTCAACGGGTTCATCAGCCTCATTGCCGTGATCCTCGAAAACGGAATCGGTTTCACCAGATTCTACCTCAGGGTCGACCGGCTTCCACTCGCGCCCGGGCAGGTACGGGCTCAGTTCGATTCCGGTGTGCCGTCTGCTCTGCACGATGATGATGATCAGGCCGACCAGGATGGCGAACAGGGCGGCCCACACGTTGGTGCGGAGGCCGAAGAAGATCTCGCTCGGGTCGACGCGGATCGATTCGAACACGCTGCGTCCCGCGCCGTACCAGATCAGGTAGACACCGAACGCGGTGCCCCAGCGCAGCCGGAACTTGCGTTCGAGGATGAGGATCACGGCGACACCGACCAGGTTCCAGACGATCTCGTACAGGAAGGTGGGGTGGAAGAGGGTGCCGACGGGCAGGCCGACGGGGTACGCGGGGTTGTCGGTGGAGATCTCCAGGCCCCACGGGAGCGTGGTGGGCAGGCCGAACAGCTCGTGATTGAACCAGTTGCCGAGTCGCCCCATGGCCTGGGCGAGGAGCATTCCCGGGGCCAGGGCGTCGGCGAACGACCAGAACCGGATGCCGGCGCGTCGGGTGCCGATGTACGCGCCGACGGCACCGCCGAGCAGGGCGCCGAAGATGGCGATGCCGCCCTTCCACACCGCGAAGACGTCCCAGAGGTTCGCTCCGTCGTAGAAGTAATCGTTGGGGTGGGTGAGCACGTGGAAGATCCGGGCTCCGACGATGCCCAGCGGAACGGCCCAGAGGATGATGTCCAGCACCACGCCCGGCTCGCCGCCGCGCTTCGTCAGCCGCCGCGAGGTCATCGCGGTGGCCAGGAAGATACCGATCAGGATGCAGATCGCATACGCGTGGATGCGGAACGGCCCCAGGTCGAAGAAGCTCCACTCAGGGCTCGGAATGCTCAAGGGCAACGACACCACAACAACCTTTCATCGTGACACTCTGGTCACTGGGAGCCGGTCGATCGACCGCCTCGGACAATTTACCCTAAACGGGATGGCATAAACGCAGGGACCTGACGGCGAGAACGGCCGACGGGGTCAGGAAACAGGGTTGGACGGCAACGCTAGACGGCGGCGCGGATGTCGCGGGCTCCGGCGGCCAGTTCCGCGGCGAGGGTTGCGACGGCGTCGACTCCCCCGACGGACAGTGCCTTCACCAGCGCGGAGCCGACGATGGCGCCGTCGGCGTACTCCAGCACCTCGCGCACCTGGGCGGGGGTGGAGATTCCCAGGCCGACACAGGCGTTGACGGAGCCGGCTTCCCGCAGGCGGGTGACGAGTACCCGGGCAGCCGAGTCCACATCGGACCGGGCTCCGGTGATGCCCATGGTGGAGACCGCGTAGACGAATCCGCGGCTTCGGGTGACGGCCTGCAGCAGTCGCTCGTCCGAGGACGACGGGGCGGCCAGGAAGACCCTGTCGAGGCCGGCGCGCTCACTGGCATCCAGCCAGGTCTGAGCATCGTCGGGAATCAGGTCCGGCGTGATCAGCCCGGCTCCCCCGGCGGCGGCCAGGTCGTCGGCGAACCTGTCGACGCCGTACTGCAGTACGGGGTTCCAGTAGGTCATCATGAGCACCGGGGTGTCGACCTGGCCTGTGATCGCGGCGACGGCCTCGAAGCCGTGCCGCAGACGGAAACCGTTGGCCAGGGCCTGCTGGGTGGCCGCCTGGATGACCGGGCCGTCCATGACGGGGTCGGAGTACGGCAGACCGAGTTCGAGGATATCTACCCCGCTCGTGGCGATCGCGACGGCGGCGTCGATGCTCTCGGTCAGGGTGGGGAAGCCGACCGGCAGGTAGCCGATCAGGGCGCCGCCCCCGGCGGCCCGGCGCGCGGCGATCGTGGTCTCGACGGTGCTTGTGTAACCGGTGCTTGCGTTCGTCACAGTTGCTGCGCTCCAGCGTCGAGAAGGTCGAAGTAGCGGCCGGCGGTTTCCATGTCCTTGTCGCCGCGACCCGAAAGGTTGACCAGGATGATCGAATCCGGGCCGAGCTGTTTGCCCAGCTCCAGGGTCCCTGCCAGGGCATGGGCCGATTCGATGGCGGGAATGATGCCCTCGGTGCGGCTGAGCAGGCGCAGTGAGTCCATGGCTTCGGCGTCGGTGACGGGCAGGTAGCTGGCCCGGCCGATGCTGGCCAACCAGGCGTGCTCGGGACCGACGCCCGGGTAGTCGAGTCCAGCGGAGATCGAGTGGGACTCGACGGTCTGACCGTCTTCGTCCTGCAGCATCATGCTGCGCGCGCCGTGCAACACGCCGGGGCGGCCTTTGGTGAGGGTCGCGGCGTGCCGCAGGCCCTCGATGCCTTCGCCGCCGGCCTCGTAGCCGTACAGTGCCACCTCGGGGTCGTCGAGGAACGCGTGGAAGATGCCCATGGCGTTGGAACCGCCCCCGACGCAGGCGGTGACGGCGTCGGGCAGCCGCCCGGTGAGGTCGAGCACCTGCTGCCTGGCCTCTTCACCGATGATCTTCTGGAAGTCCCGCACCATGGCGGGGAACGGGTGCGGGCCGGCAACGGTGCCGAAGACGTAGTTGGTGGTCTCCACGTTGGTGACCCAGTCACGCATCGCGTCGTTGATGGCGTCCTTGAGGGTGCGGGAGCCTGTCTTCACCGAGACGACCTCGGCGCCGAGCAGACGCATCCGGGCGACGTTGAGCGCCTGACGCTCCGTGTCGACCTCACCCATGTAGACCACGCAGTCCAACCCGAAGAGGGCGGCGGCGGTCGCCGTGGCGACGCCGTGCTGACCGGCGCCGGTCTCGGCGATCACCCGCTTCTTGCCGATGCGCTTGGTGAGCAGCACCTGGCCGAGAACGTTGTTGATCTTGTGGGAGCCGGTGTGGTTGAGGTCCTCGCGCTTGAGGATGATGCGGGCACCGCCGCCGTGTGCGGCGAATCGGGGCACCTCGGTGATCAGCGACGGCCGGCCGGTGTAGCTGCGGTGCAGCTCGGACAACTCGGCGGCGAAGGCCGGGTCGGCCTTGGCGAGGGTGTACTCGGCCGAGAGCTCATCGAGGGCGGCCACCAGGGACTCCGGAACGAACCTGCCGCCGAAATCGCCGAAGTAAGGGCCGGACTGGGCGCGGAGGGAAGGATTTGCGCTGGACATCTATACCGCCAGGAATTCGTTGAGGGTGAGAATGGGATCGCTGGTGACGAGGGCTTCACCGACCAGCACGACGTCGGCGCCCGCGGCGCGGTAGTGCGCCACGTCGGCGGCGGTCTTGACCGCGGACTCCGCCACGCGGACGACGCCGGCGGGGATGCGGTCGGCCAGGCTCGCGAAGAGGTTCTGGTCGAGTTCGAAGGTGCTGAGGTTTCTGGCGTTCACGCCGACGAGGTTGGCGCCGACGTCCAACGCCCGCTCGACCTCGTCCGCGCTGTGCGTCTCGACCAGCGGGGTCATGCCCAGTTCGAGCACCAGGCTGTGCAGGGCGCCCAGGGTGGTCTGGTCCAGGGCTGCGACGATGAGCAGTACGAGGTCAGCTCCCGCCGCGCGCGCTTCGAGAACCTGGTAGGCGGTGCCGATGAAGTCCTTGCGCAGCACGGGAATCGACACGGACGCCTTGACCTGTTCCAGGTCGGCCAACGAGCCGAGGAACCGGCGACTCTCGGTGAGCACGCTGATGGCGCTGGCGCCACCGAACTCATAGGACACGGCCAGTGCGGCCGGGTCGGTGATCTCGGCCAAGGGGCCGCGGGACGGGCTGGCGCGCTTGACCTCGGCGATGATCTTCACCCGGTCGGACGGTGCGAGAGCGTGTAACGCGTCGAGGGCCGGGGCCTGGGCGAGCGCCTCGGCCTCTACGGTCGCCAGAGGGCGGTCCAGCCTGCGGGTCTCTGCGTCGGCGAGCGAACCGGTGAGAAGTTCTGCGAGGAGGTCGGAGGGCACTGTGTCAGTGGCTTCCGTCGACCGACGCCGCGCCGTAGCCCGCCTTGGCCATGATCCAGCCGGCGACGAGGCCGAGGAGGAGGAGGACGGCCGATGCCCAGACGAGCCAGACGACCTCGAAGAAGAACGCGACGGTGCCGATGGCGAACGCGATCAGCATGATGGTGACTGCGGTCCAGGCCGCCGTCGAATGGCCGTGGCCGGGGTCTGCCGACTCGAAGCTCATGGTTCTCCTAAAGGTCAGTGGGCGTGCGGGACAATTCTAGCTTGCCGGGTTAGCCAGGTCAGACGGTGGGGTCGTCGCCCCTGGTGAGGCCGTCCCAGTCGTCGACGGCGTCACGGGGGCGCCCCTGGCCGGTCGTGGCATCCGTCGCCGGTTCCAGGCGGGTGCTCTCGTAGCGCGTGGTCGGGCCGGGCCAACGCCGGGCGGTGACGCACACGACGAGGCCGACGATGAGCATCAGGATGCCGGCGGCGAGGGCCAGGAACGGCCAGAAGGTCAGCTCGGCGCTGCTCACCGCCGAGCGGGTGGAGTCGACGCCGGCGAGGCCCGTGGCGGTGGTGACAGCGGCGGCGCTCGCGCCGATCGGGTCCGCCAGCGCCAGTGCGGCGGAGAGGATGACGCTGACTCCGAGGAGCGCTTCGAGCAGGCCCAGGATGGTGCGGATGACCACGCCGGCGATGGTGAGCGCCCCGGCCAGGGCGAGCCCGGCCAGGGCAAGGGCGGTCAGGCCCGGCGCCGCGATGCTGCCGGTGACGTCGAGGACCTGCTGGGTGGTACCGTCCGCGGCGAGCCGCACGGTCACCCAGACCTGGGTCCAGGCCAGCAGGGCGAGCCCGCTCGCGGCGATCACGGCCAGGATCAGGGTCGGCTTGATGCGGCGCGGTGTGATCATTCAGTACACCCGGGTCATCGCGTTGGCCACGGCGACGGCGCGGAGCGGGGCCGCCGCCTTGTTCTGGGACTCCTGGAACTCCGACGCCGGATCGGAGTCGGCGACGAGCCCACCGCCGGCCTGCACGTACGCGACACCGTTCATGATCGTCGCGGTGCGGATGGCGATGGCCAGGTCGGCGTCGCCGGCGAAACCGAAGTAGCCCACCACCCCGCCGTACACGCCGCGCTGGGCCGGTTCGAGGGAGTCGATGATCTCCAGCGCCCGTGGCTTGGGAGCCCCGGAGAGGGTGCCGGCCGGGAAGGTGGCCCTGAAGACGTCGATCGCGGTCATCTCCGGCAGCAGGTCCCCCTCGACCGAGGAGACCAGGTGCATGATGTGGCTGAACCGTTCGATGCGCATGAACTCCGTCACCTCCACCGATCCGGCGCGGCAGACCTTGAGCAGGTCGTTGCGCGCCAGATCGACGAGCATGAGGTGCTCGGCGCGCTCCTTGGGGTCGCCGGCGAGCTCGGTTTCGAAGTCGGCGTCGGCCTCCGGTGTCGCGCCGCGGGGCTTGGACCCGGCGATGGGATGGGTGAAGACCCGGGTGTTCGCGACCTTCACCAGCGCCTCGGGTGAGGACCCGACGATCGAATACGGCTGGCCGCTGGTGGACTCGAGGCTGAGCAGGTACATGTACGGGCTGGGGTTGAGGCTGCGCAGCACCCTGTAGACGTCGATCGGGTCCGCGGTGCACTCCTGATCGAAGCGCTGCGAGATGACGACTTGGAACACGTCGCCGTCGACGATGTGCTGTTTGGACGTGCCGACAGCGGCGAGGAAATCCGCTCGCTCGGTGCGGTGCTGCGGGGCCGCCGGGGTGGACAGGTCGACCTCGGACACGAAGACCTCGGCCGGCTGGGTGAGCCGGGTCTGCAGGGCGTCCAGGCGTGCCTGGGCGGCCGGCCACAGGGTGTCCGTCGGGTCGGTGCCGTCGTTGAGCACGTTGGCGATGAGCTGCACGGTTCCGTACTTGTGGTCGATCACGACGAGGTCGGCCACGAAGCTGAACGCCTGGCCGGGCACGTCGTAGTCCGCGGGCGGACGGTTGGGCAGTCGCTCGATCTGGCGGATGGCCTCCCAGCCGATGAAGCCGACCAGGCCGCCGGTCAGCGGCGGGTGCTCGGGCAGCCGCGGGGTCTGCCAGCGCTCGTAGAGGTAGGCGAGCGCGTTGAGCGGCGCCAGGTCGGTGGCGCCACCGAAGGCCCGCTCGGCGGAGACACCGTAGTCGAGCCAGGCGGTGTCGTCGCCGGACTGGGTGAGCACGCCGAAGGACGACACCCCGACGAACGAGAACCGCGACCAGATGCCGCCCTGTTCGGCGGATTCGAGCAGGAAACTGCCCGCGGTGCCGTTGGCGAGTTTGCGGTAGATGCCCACCGGCGTCTCGCCGTCGGCGAAGAGCTCCCGGATCACCGGGATCACCCGGTGCTCGCCGAGCAGGCCGGTGAAGGTCTCCAGCGTGGTCGAGCCGGCGCTCATCGCTGAGCCTCGGGGAGAATCCCGGTCACGTCGATGCCACGGCCGTCGAAGCAGGTGTGCGTGCCGGTGTGGCAGGCCGCGCCGATCTGCTCGACCTGAACGACGAGGGTGTCGGCGTCGCAGTCCAGGGCCGCTGACCGCACGAACTGGGCGTGGCCGGAGGTGTCGCCCTTGCGCCAGTACTCCTGCCGGCTGCGGGACCAGAAGGTGACGCGGCCCTCGGTGAGGGTGCGTCGGAGGGCCTCACGGTCCATCCAGCCCAGCATCAGCACCTCGGCGCTGTCCCACTGCTGGATGACGGCGGGCAGCAGCCCGGTGGCGTCGAAGCGGGCGGAGTCCAGAGCGGCGTCGACGTTCATCGGCGCACCACCATTCCGGCGTCGGCAAGCTCACGCTTGACGTCGCCAATCGTCAGGTCTCCGCTGTGGAAGACGGAGGCGGCCAGCACGGCGTCGGCTCCCGCCGCGATCGCCGGCGGGAAGTGCTCGAGAAGGCCGGCTCCCCCGGACGCGATCACCGGGACGCTGCTGAGCTCGCGCATGATCGTGATCAGTTCGAGGTCGAAGCCGGCCTTGGTGCCGTCGGCGTCGATGCTGTTCACCAGCAGTTCGCCGGCTCCCAGTTCGATCGCCTGGCGGGCCCAGGCGAGGGCGTCCAGGTCGGTTTCGGTGCGGCCGCCGTGCGTGGTGACCACAAAACCGGAGGGCATGCGCTGGCTGCGTTTGACGTCGAGGGACAGCACCAGCACCTGGGCGCCGTACCTGTCGGCGATCTCGGAGATCAGCGCCGGCCGCAGGATGGCGGCGCTGTTCACGCCCACCTTGTCGGCGCCGCTGGCCTGCAGCCTGGACACGTCGTCGACGCTGCGGATGCCGCCGCCCACGGTGAGCGGGATGAAGACCTGCTCGGCGGTGGCCCGCACCACGTCGTAGGTCGTCGAGCGGTCGTCGACGGTGGCTGTCACGTCGAGGAAGGTGAGTTCGTCCGCGCCCTGCTCGTAGTACCGCTTGGCGAGTTCGACGGGGTCACCGGCATCGCGCAGGTTCTGGAAGTTGACACCCTTGACGACGCGGCCGTTGGCCACGTCGAGGCACGGGATCACTCGAACGGCGAGGCCCATGGTTACAACCGGGCGTTGTGGATCGAGGTGACGAGGATGGCGCGGGCGCCGAGCTCGTAGAGCCGGTCCATCACGCTGTTGGTGTCCAGCCGCGGGATCATCACCCGTACGGCCACCCAGTTCGGGTCGCGCAGTGACGAGATCGTGGGCGACTCGATTCCGGACGCGGCCTGGCAGGCGGCGTCGAGGTTGTCCACGTGCACGTCGTAGTCCACGAGCACGTACTGGCGGGCCACGAGCACGCCCTGCAGGCGACGCAGCAGGGTGTTGATGCCCGGGTGTTCGTTCTCGGAGGTGATGAGCACCGCCGTCGACTCGAGGATGACCGGGCCGAAGATCTGCAGGCCGGCCTTCCGCAGGGTGGAGCCGGTGGAGACGACGTCGGCGACGGCATCCGCCACGCCGAGCTGGACGGCGGATTCGACCGCGCCGTCGAGGGTGACCAGGTCGACGGTGACGCCGTGACCGGCCAGGAAGGTGCCGACCAGACCGGGGTAACTCGTCGCTACCCTGAGGCCCTCGAGGTCGGTGAGCTCGCTGAAGCGGCCGGCGGGCCCGGCGAAGCGGAAGGTGGAATCACCGAAGTCGAGGCTGGCGATCTCGCCGGCGGTCGAGCGGGAGTCCAGCAGCAGGTCACGGCCGGTGATGCCGACGTCCAGCGCGCCGCTGCCGACGTAGGTGGCGATGTCGCGGGGACGCAGGTAGAAGAACTCCACGTCGTTGTGCGGGTCGGAAACGACCAGGTCGCGCGAGTCGCGGCGGCCGTTGTAGCCGGCCTCCGACAGCATCTGGGCGGCGGTCTCGGCGAGCGAGCCCTTGTTGGGCACAGCGATTCTCAACATGTCAATCTTTCCAAAGGTGGGTCTTGCCGAAGGCGGGTGGGTTTCGCGAGGTGACGACATCACAGATGTCGGTAGACGTCCTCGGGGGAAAGCCCCTTCGCCACCATCAGGACCTGCAGGTGGTAGATCAGCTGCGATATCTCTTCAGCGGTTTCGGTGTCGCTCTGGTACTCGGCGGCCATCCAGACTTCTGCGGCCTCTTCGACGATCTTCTTGCCGATGGCATGCACCCCGGCGTCAAGTTCACGGACGGTACCGGACCCAACCGGGCGGTCAAGAGCCTTCTGGCTCAGCTCAGCGAACAGGTCGTCGAATGTTTTCACCTCTACAGGTTACCGGTCCGGCACGCTAGTGCGCGTGCGCGTGCAACTCGGCGGCCGAGCGGAGCCGGGCGATCTGCCCGGCCGGGTCGCCGTTGAAGACGCTGGATCCGGCCACGAAGGTGTTGGCGCCGGCCGCGGCGGCCTGTGCGATGGTGTCCTCGGTGATGCCACCGTCGACCTGCAGCCAGACGTCGAGGCCCCGCTGCCGCACGGCGTCGGCCAGGAGGCCGAGCTTGGGCATCGTCGACGCCATGAAGCTCTGCCCGCCGAAGCCCGGCTCGACCGTCATGACCAGCACCTGGTCGAACTCCTCGAGCAGGTCGAGGTAGGGCTCCACCGGGGTGCCGGGCTTGAGGGCGATGCCGGCCCTGGCGCCGATGGCGCGCAGGCGCCGGGCCAGGGCGACGGCATCCGTGGCCGCTTCGGCGTGGAAGGTCACCGAGTAGGCGCCGGCCTCGGCGTATGCGGGCGCCCAGCGGTCGGGGTCGTCGATCATCAGGTGGATGTCCAACGGGATCGGGGACACCTGCAGGAGGCGTTCCACGACCGGCAGTCCGAGGGTGAGGTTCGGCACGAAGTGGTTGTCCATGACGTCGACGTGGGCGAGGTCGGCGGTGCTGATGCGGCCGAATTCCCTCTCCAGGTTGGCGAAGTCTGCGGCGAGAATGCTCGGGTTGATCCGGGTAACCATGGTTTCACCCTACCGAATCGCCGCCGGCGGGCCGCTCAGTGCGGCCCGTCAGTCCGGCTGCCGCTGCAGCAGGGTGATGAACATCGCGTCGGTGCCGTGCCGGTGCGGCCAGAGCTGCACGCTGCCGGGGTCGCCGGCCAGGTCCAGCGGCTGCACGGCCAGGCCCTGCACCACTGCGGCCGTGTCCATCGGCGCGATCTTGTCGCCCCAGGCCTTACGGGCGGTCGCCACGATCCCCCGGGTCTCGGCGATGTGCGGCGAGCAGGTGACGTAGGCCAGGATGCCGCCGGGCTTGAGGGCGCCGAGGGCCGCGTGGATCAGGGCGGACTGCAGGTCGGAGAGCTCCGCGACGTCCTTGGGCTGCTTCCGCCAGCGCGCCTCGGGGCGCCGGCGCAGGGCGCCGAGCCCGGTGCAGGGGGCGTCGAGCAGGATCCGGTCGAAGACCTGGGGCTGGTCTTCGCCGACCCAGGTGCCGTCCATCTCCCACACTGGCACGTCGGCGGGAACAGCGGCCAGCGCCGCCCGCACCAGCTGTGCCCTGGCCGGGACGACCTCGTTGGCGACGAGGCTGGCGCCGCCGTTCAGGGCCTCCGCGGCGAGCAGGGCGGCCTTGCCGCCGGGTCCGGCGCACAGGTCGAGCCAGCGCTCGCCCTCCACGACCGGGCGGGCGCGGCTGAGGGCGAGGGCGGCGAGTTGGGAGCCCTCGTCCTGCACCCGCAGGCGGCCGTTGCTGTCTTTCATCAGGTGGTGCGGGTCTCCCCCGGCGAGTACGAAACCCGTGGGCGAGAAAGCATTGGGGTCGCCCAGCTCGGCGGTGTCGCCGGCGAGGCCGGGCAGCGCCACCATGTTGACCCGCGGTGCGGCGTTGTCGGCGGCGAGGAGCTCTTCGAGTTCAGCTTCGCGACCCTCCTGGCGCAGGGACAGCCGGAACGCCCGCACCACCCAGACCGGGTGTGAGTACAGGGCCGCGAGGGTGTCGTCCGGCGACGTGGTGTCGGCGAGGATGCGTTCGCGCCACTCGTCGGCGCTGACTCGGGCGATCGCGCGCAGCACACCGTTGGTGAAGCCCGTCGCGGAGCGGGAGCCCACCTGGCGGGCGAGTTCGACGGATTCGTTGACGGCGGCGTGGGTGGCGACGCGGGTGGCCAGCAGTTGGTGCGCGCCGAGCCTGAGCACGTCGAGGATGGCCGGGTCGATGGCCGTGACGGGCCGGCCGGCGGCCTCGGCGATGACCCTGTCGTAGAAGCCCTGCATGCGCAGGGTGCCGTAGGTGAGCTCGGTGGCCAACGCGGCATCCGCCGTGTTGAGGGCCGCCCGCTGGATGCGGGTGGGCAGCAGCAGGTTCGCGTATGCGTCGGATTCCCGGACGGCCGCGATCACCTCGTAGGCGACCCGGCGGGCGGGCTGCACGACGTGACTTGGACGTGCAGCGCTCGTGCGGGCAGCGTTCGTGCGGGCGGTGTTCGGGCGGGAGTCGCCCCGGCGGTCGCTCATGAGGCGATCACCTCGGATGCTGCCACTCCGCGCCACCAGTCAAGTGCTTTCATTGGGGTTTTTCCTGCCGGTTGTACGGTGATGAGTTCGAGCGGCTCCGTGCCGGTGCCGATCAGAACGCGTTTGTCGTGGAGGGTGATGTGGCCGGGGCTGAGGCCGGGTTGGCCGTGTGCCGGCGCCACGTCGTGGAGTTTGAGTCTGGCGCCGTCGATCTCGGTGAATGCGCCGGGTTCGGGGGTGACGCCGCGGATGATGGCGTGGACCCTCTCACCGGGCAGCGTCCAGTCCACCCGCGCGTCGGCGAGGCTGAGCTTGGGGGCGAGGGTGACCTCGCCGCTCTGTTCGACGGCCCGGATGCTGCCGGCGGCGAGGTCGTCGACGACGCGTCCGAGCAGTTCGGCACCGCTGTGGCTGAGGCTCTCCAGCAGAGTGCCCGCGGTGGCGTGCCGGCCGATGGGCGCCCTGAGCTCGGCGAAGACGGCTCCGGCGTCGAGGTCGGCGACGAGCTGGAACACGGCGGCGCCGGTCTCGGCGTCTCCGGCCATGATCGCGCGTTGCACGGGCGCCGCACCGCGCCAGCGGGGCAACAGGGAGAAGTGCAGGTTGATCCAGCCCAGACGGGGCGCGGAGAGCAGGGGCTCGCGCACCAGGCCGCCGTAGGCCACGATGACGCCGAGGTCGGCGTTCAGGGCGGTGATGGCCGCGGTCGCGTCGGCGTCGAGCCGGTTGGCCTTGATGACGGGCAGGCCGAGGCTTTCAGCGGCAGCGGCCACCGGTGACGGGGTGAGCACGCGTTTGCGACCGAGGGCGGCATCCGGGCGGGTCACCACGGCGGCGATCTCATGGGCAGAGGAGGCCAGGAGGGTCAGGCTGGGCACGGCGACCTGTGGGGTCCCGGCGAAGACGAGTTTCATTTACAGCAGCTCCGGGTCGTCGAATCGTACTTTGAGTGTAGGTGCAGGGCGGAACGCGGCGCCCTTGGGCTTGCGTCGGCTGGCCGCGTTGCGCACGATGGCGGCCTTGAGGGTGCGGGCGACCTCGTCGCCGAGCGGGTAGCCGAACCGGACGATGGCGCGCACCAGCGCGGGCCCGCCGGTCTTCTGGGCAGGGCCGGCGGGGTCGTGGCTGACCGGGCCGAGCACGTCGAGACCTGGCAGCTCGGCCAGCGACTCGATGGCGGTCTCCACCTCCGCGGTGGTTCCGGTGACGGAGGCCACCCGCACCGCCGGGGGGAAGCGTAGCTGGCGGCGGTCGGCGAGTTCGGCGGCGGCGTAGGGACCTGGCTGCCAGGTGTTCAGGGCGTGGGCGAGGGCCCCGCCCACTCCGGCGAGCATCACGGAGGCGCCGGGAGCGGCCAGCGCGGCGGCGTTGGCCCACCAGCGCAGGCAATCCTCCCCCACCCGCAGCGACTCGCGGGCGAGCATCCGTTCGCCGTCGAGCAGCAGGATGGCGCTGTAGCCGTTGCGGGGTATCGGCTCGGCGCCGCGGGTGGCGATCACCAGGGCGGGCTCCGGCCCGATGGTCTGCACGGTGTGCTCGCCGTCGGCGACGATCACCCGGGAGCCGGGGAAGGCCCGGCCGAGCTCCTCGGCGGTGCGACCAGTGCCGACGGTGACCACGCGCAGGGTGGTGGCCTCGCAGTGCGAGCAGTGCCAGCCGGCGGCGAGGTGGCCGCACCAGCGGCAGGCGGGGGTGGCGTTGGCAGTGGCGAGGGCCAGCGGTCCCTGGCACTGAGTGCATCGGGCGGCTTTTCCGCAGGAGCGGCAGGCCAGCATCGGTGCGTAGCCGGGACTGGCGACCTGCACCAGCACGGGTCCGTTCCGCACGGCTTCCTTCGCGGCGAGCCACGCCGCTGACGGGATGCGGGCGGCCCTGGCCTGTGCGTCGGGTTCGGACTGGAAGGTGGTGGGGATCACCCGGGGGTGGCTGTCGCGGGTGGGGTGCACGGCGCGCAACCAGCCGATCTCGACCAGTCGTTCGGTCTCCACGCTGCGCGAGTGGCCGATGAAGACCAGCGCGCAGTCGGCGGCCTCCCGGCGGATCAGGGCGGCGTCGCGGGCGTGCACGTAGGGACTGAGCTGTTCGCCGTAGAGCGGGTCGCCGTCGTCCCACAGCACGATCAGCCCGAGGTCGTGCGCCGGGGCATACACCGCGGACCGGTTGCCGAGGATGATCCGCGGCCGGCCCTCGAGGAGGGTGAGGAAACCGCGGTAGCGGTCCGGATTGCTCTGCCTGGCGTCGACGCGGACGACGTCGTCCGCGGGCGCCAGCGTCGTCAGGGCGGCCTGAAGCTGGTCCTGATCGCGGTAGTCCGGCACCACCAGGATGCTGCTCTTGCCCTGGCGCAGCGCCGATACGGCGAGTTCGGCCATGGTGATAGCCCAGGTACCCACGGTGCTGCCGCCGTCGTCCGGGCCGGACAGGCGCACCAGGCTGGGCACCGCGGCGACGCAGACGCGCAGCCGGTCGGCCACGATGGTACCGAGCGTTTCCGGCGGGTATTCGGCGAAACCGGGTTCGGCCAACGGGCCGGCCGGATTCGTGGCCGACGCATCGGGTGTGACGTCCCGGGCGGCGAGCCAGGCCTTCTCCACCCGCACGGCGCGGGGCGGCACGGCCAGGCGCACGATGTCGCTCGCGTTGCCGGCCGCCCGGTCGGCCAGGCGCCGCGCGAGCTGCCAGACGGACTCGGTGAGCACGGGTACGGCAGACACTATCGAGTCGACCGGGCTGAGCTTGCCGCTGTAGCCGGTGTCGGCGCCGCCGATGCCGTCCAGGGTCGCCCCCTCGGTCGGAGCGACCGTCGCCGCGGCCTTCTTCGGATCGATCAGCTCGATCAGGTAGCCGTCGGCCACGCGGTTCGCCGAGCGCAACGGAACCCGCACCCGCACCCCGGGCTGGGCGAGGTGCGCCAGCTCGTCGGGAATGGCGTAATCAAAGAGATGGTCCAGTTGCGGCAGGGGCGAGTCGATCAGCACCCTCGCGATGAGGCCGGTGCGGGTCATCTGCGGCCTCCAGGCTTCAGAGTCCGGCTGCGCTTCTCAGGTCATCAACCCTGTCGAGTCGTTCCCAGGTGAAGTCGGGCAGTTCGCGGCCGAAGTGGCCGTAGGTCGCGGTCTGGGCGTAGATCGGCCGCAGCAGGTCCAGGTCGTGGATGATCGCGGCCGGTCGCAGGTCGAAGACCTCGCGGATGGCGGCGGTGATGTCCTTGTCCGGCAGGGCGCCGGTGCCGAAGGTTTCCACGTAGAGGCCCACCGGGGAGGCGGTGCCGATGGCGTATGCCACCTGGATCTCGAGTCGCTCGGCCAGTCCGGCGGCAACGGCGTTCTTGGCGACCCAGCGCATGGCGTATGCGGCGGAGCGGTCGACCTTGGACGGGTCCTTGCCGCTGAACGCACCGCCACCGTGCCGGCTGGAGCCGCCGTAGGTGTCGATGATGATCTTGCGTCCGGTGAGTCCGGCGTCGCCCTGGGGTCCGCCGATCTCGAACCGGCCGGTGGGGTTCACCAGGGTGCGCAGATTGCTCGCGTCGAGGTCGACGCGCTCGAGCACGGGCTTGATGACGAGTTCGGCGATCTCGGCGCGCAGCTGGTCGGTGCGCACCGACGGGGAGTGCTGGGTGGAGAGCACGACGGTTTCGACGGTGCGGGGAATGATGCCGTCGTAGCCGATGGTGACCTGGGTCTTGCCGTCGGGCCGGAGGTAACTCAGTTCACCGGACTTGCGGACCTCGGCGAGGCGTTCGGCCATGCGGTGCGCGATCCAGATCGGGATCGGCATCAGTTCGGGGGTCTCGCGGGTGGCGTACCCGAACATGATGCCCTGGTCGCCGGCGCCCTGGCGGTCGTAGTCGTCCAGGCTGTCCTGCTCCCGGCTCTCGTAGGCGTCGTCGACACCCTGGGCGATGTCGGGAGACTGCCCGCCGATGGAGATCTCGACACCGCAGGAGCGGCCGTCGAACCAGACGTCGGAGGAATCGTAGCCGATGTCGGTGATGCACTTGCGCACGATCGACGGGATCTCGACGTAGCCCGCCGTGGTGACCTCACCGGCCACGTGCACGAGGCCGGTGGTGACGAGAGTCTCCACCGCGACCCGGCTGTGCGGGTCTTCCGTGAGGAGGGCGTCGAGGATGCTGTCGGAGATCTGGTCGCAGATCTTGTCCGGGTGGCCTTCGGTGACCGACTCCGAGGTGAAGAGGCGAAGATCGCTCATCGGGGCTCGTCTCAATTCTTGGATAAATGTGCTGCGGTTGAATGGTGTGCGGGTGCGAGCATGCCTGATCGCTCAGTACCCGGGTGACGCCGGCCTGGCTGACACCGGCCCGGGCGACACCTTCTCAAGAGACGGGTGCGTCCGCTCGGAGGGCGTCGATGCTGCTGCCCAGGATGCTGTCGAGAATACGGTGGGCCACCGACAATTTCGTTCCGTCGGCCTCCATCACTATATCTCCGGCGCCGTCCAGGACCTCGATTTGATTACGTTCGGTGGCGAACCCCTGGGTCCAGCCGACCCTGTTGAGCACCAGGAGGTCGCAGCCCTTGCGGAGGATCTTGGTGCGGCCGAGTTCGCGGCGCGCCGTGTCGTCGGCTTCGGTTTCGGCGGCGAACCCCACGATGACCTGGCCGGGGCGCCGCTCCTGCACGAGGCCGACGAGCACGTCGGGGTTGCGCACCAGGTCCAGGGTGACCCGGTCTCCCGCCACATCCTTCTTGATCTTGCCGTCCTGCACCTCCGCCGGCCGGTAGTCCGCGACGGCGGCGGCCATGATGACGATGTCTGCGGCGGCGGCGGCGTCCCGCATCGCCTGCTGCAGTTCCAGGGTGGTGCTGACGCTGTGCACGGAGACGCCGGACGGTGCAGCGATCTCCAGGTGCGCGGCGACCAGGGTCACGACGGCTCCCCTGGCCAGGGCGGCTTCGGCCAGCGCGACGCCCTGGCGCCCGCTGGACCGGTTACCGAGGAAGCGCACGGGGTCAAGGGGCTCCCGGGTGCCGCCGGCGCTGATCAGCACGTGCCGGCCGGCCAGGTCCGGAAGCTGAACACTCGCGGGGGTGTCCGCGCGATGGGCGGCCAGGGCGGCGAGGGCGGCGTCCACGATGGTGTCGGGTTCCTCCATCCGGCCCTGGCCGGAATCGGAGCCGGTCAACCGGCCGGTGCCCGGCCCGACGATGGTGACCCCCCGACGGCGGAGGGTGGCGATGTTGGCCACCGTGGCGGGGTTGTTCCACATCTCGGTGTGCATCGCGGGGGCGATCACGAGCGGGGCGGTGCTGGCCAGGATGGTGTTGCCCAGCAGGTCGTCGGCCAGACCGAGGGCGATCTTGGCGATGCTGTTGGCGGTGGCCGGGGCGATCACGATGAGGTCGGCGGACTGGCCGATGGCCACGTGACGCACCTCGGCAACGCCCTCGTAGAGGTCGGTGTGCACGGGGTTGCGGGAGATCGCCTCGAGCGTCGGCTTGCCGACGAACCGCAGTGCAGCCTCCGTGGCGACGACGTGGACGTCGTCCCCGAGCAGCACAAAAGCGCGCACGACGTTGACGGCCTTATAGGCAGCGATTCCGCCGGTTACCCCGACGACGATCGTGCGACCAGTCGACATCCTGCGCGCTTACGTGAGAGCTGCGTCGAGTTATTCGACGATGGGCTTCGAGGTGAGCTTGTCCTCGTTGATTTCGCGCAGCGCCACGGAGAGCGGCTTGTCGTCGACGGTGGAGTCGACGAGCGGTCCGACGTTGTCGAACAGGCTGCCTTCGTGAAGGTCTGCGTAGTAGTCGTTGATCTGGCGGGCGCGCTTGGACGCGAAGATCACCAGGGCGTACTTGGAATCGACCTTGGTGAGCAGGTCGTCGATGGGCGGGTCAATGATGCCAGTGGGCTTGTTGGGCACGCTGTCACACTCCTTCATGCTGTTCAAGCAAAATGTACGGGCTGCGCGGTCATTACATTGGTTTCCGTGGCCGGAAACCGGACATTGACCACGATGATGCGCCTGGTCGACGCGAGGAATTCAAGTACAGCGGGCGCTACGACGGCGCCGATGCCTTGCGAATCTGCATCAAGTCTACGACTTCTTCGGCCGCTTCGGCCACGTCGCTGTTTACGACGCGGTAATCGAACTCGCCCTGGGCGGCCAATTCGAGCTTCGCGGTCTCCAGCCGGCGGGCCTGTTCGGCCGAATCCTCGGTGCCGCGCCCGATCAGGCGG
Organism: Cryobacterium sp. MP_3.1; assembly: GCF_035984795.1. Taxonomy (NCBI): domain Bacteria; kingdom Bacillati; phylum Actinomycetota; class Actinomycetes; order Micrococcales; family Microbacteriaceae; genus Cryobacterium; species Cryobacterium sp. MP_3.1. The sequence continues at coordinate 220,708 of NZ_JAXCHV010000001.1, forward strand.
CGCACCAACTCGTCCCAGGTGGGGGGCAGCAGAAAGACCAGTCGGGCCTCCGGCATCGCCCGGCGCACCGAGCGGGCACCCTGGATGTCGATCTCGAGCAGAACGCTGTTGCCGTCGGCGATGGCCGCCTCGACAGGGCCGCGCGGGGTGCCGTAGCGGTAGGCATTGTGCACGGTGGCATATTCCAGGAGTTCGCCGGCTTCGATCATCCGGTCGAACTCGGCGTCGTCGACGAAGAAGTAGCTGACGCCCTCGACCTCGCCGGCACGTGGGGCCCTGGTGGTCGCGGACACCGACAGGTGCACCTCGGGGTGGTGTTCGCGAATGTGCGCGGCGACGGTTCCTTTGCCGACCGCGGTCGGTCCGGCGAGGACCACGAGCCTGGAGTCCGGCGCACCCCGGCGGGCGGTGGGCCGGGCAGCGAGGAAGTCGCGCAGCCGGTCGCGCTGGTGCTTGCCGAGGCCGCCCAGGCGCTTGGACGGCGAGATCTCCAGCCGGGTCATGATGCGCTGCATCTTGGTCACCCCGATGGCGGGGATGCTCACGAGAAGCTCGGTCACCCTCAGCCGGCCCTCCACGCCGTTCGGTTCCTTGACGGCGGCGGCGAGCACGTCGAGGGAGGTACGTTCACCGGCCGCGACCTGTGCCTTCACGGCTGCGCGGGCTCGTCGGGCTGCGACGGCGGCGCGGGAGGCCGCGACGCGGTCGACGTCGGGTGGGGTAGGGCGATTATCAGCCACGGGTCGCTCCAGCTTCGGTTGATCGGCGGGTTATCTCATCGGCCACACGGGCGGGACCGGCGGATAAAACGCTGCGCGATTCACTCACGATAACGCCTTGAGCGTATCCGCCAAACAAACCGGCCAGATCGGTGGGATTCGCACCCTGGTGGCCGAAGCCAGGGGCGAGCACCGGGGTGACGACCGGGGCGGCCGGGGCGTGGATGTCGATGCCGAAGTCGGCCAGTGAAACCGTGCCCCCGAGGACCACGCCGATCGACCCGAACGAGCCAGCCGGCACGCGGTCGGCGTTGATGGCGGCAACCTGGTCGAGTACCGACGCGGCCACGGAACGGCCGGCGTGGGCTCCGTCCGCGAGCACGGCCTGCTGCAGGCGGGCGGCCTCCGGATTGGAGGTCGCGGCGAGCAGGAACAGTCCCTTGTGATTGTCCGCGGCGAGGTCAACGGTGCTGTTCAGCGAGCCGACCCCCATGTACGGGTTCACGGTGATGGCGTCGACCTCCAGCGGCGAGCCCTGGCTCAGCCAGGCCTGGCCGTAGGCTTCGACACTGGTGCCCAGGTCGCCGCGTTTGACGTCGGCGATGACCAGAAGGCCCGCCGCCCGCGCGTCGGCGAGCACTCGTTCCAGTGCCAGGTAGCCGGCGGAGCCGAACCGCTCGTAGAACGCCACCTGGGGCTTGACGATGCCCACCCGTCCCGCGGCGGCGGCCACGACAGCCCGGCCGAAGCTTTCGGCCCCTGCGGCGGTGTCCGGCAAGCCCCAGTCGGTCAGCAACCAGGAGTGCGGGTCGATGCCGACGCAGAGCCGGCCGAATCGGGCGAAGGCACCGTGCAGACGTGCGCCGAAGGCTTGGGCGCCGGCTACGGGTTCGGCTGGGATCTCTGCGCCGGCTGGAGTCACAGTGCCGCCGCCCGTTTCGCCGCGTACTCCTGCAGACTGGTGACGTCGAAGCCGGTGCGGATCGAGTCGATAGACGCGACGGCGGCGCTCAACTCCGCGATGGTGGTGAACAAGGGCAGGTCGCCGGCGACGGCCGCGGCGCGGATCTCGTAGCCGTCGGCGCGTGCGGTGCGACCGTTCGGTGTGTTGATCACGATCTGCACCTCCTCGCGCCGGATCAGGTCGACGACGGTGTCCACGGACTCATCGGCCTTTTCGCTGAACTTTGCCACCACTGTGGCCCCGATTCCGTTCCGCTGCAAAACTTCGGCGGTTCCTTCGGTGGCCATGATCGTGTAGCCCAGCTGCGAGAGGCGCAGCATCGGCAGGATCACAGCGCGCTTGTCCCGGTCGGAGACCGACACGAAGACCGTTCCGGTGAGCGGGATTCCGCCGTAGGCGGCGAGCTGGCTCTTGGCGAACGCCCGCGGGAAGTCGCGGTCGATGCCCATGACCTCTCCGGTGGAACGCATCTCCGGGCCGAGCACCGAGTCGACGATGAGGCCTTCCTTGGTGCGGAACCTGTTGAACGGCAGCACAGCTTCCTTCACGGCGACCGGCGAGTCCATCGGCACTCGGGAACCGTCGATCAGAGGCAGTTGGCCGTTGGCCTTGAGCTCGGCGATGGTGGTGCCGACCATGATCAGCGAGGCGGCCTTGGCCAGCGTGATACCGAGCGCCTTGGCGACGAACGGGACGGTGCGGGACGCGCGCGGGTTGGCTTCGAGCACGTAAAGCACCCCGGCGCCGATGGCGAACTGCACGTTCAGCAGTCCGCGCACGCCGATGCCCTGGGCGATGGCCAGGGTCGCGTCGCGGACCCTGTCGATCTCGGCGCGGCCGAGGGTCACCGGCGGCAGGGTGCAGCTCGAGTCACCGGAGTGCACGCCGGCCTCTTCGATGTGTTCCATCACCCCGCCGATGTAGAGCTCGTGGCCGTCGTAGATGGCGTCGACGTCGATCTCGATGGCGTCGTCGAGGAAGCGGTCCACCAGCAACGGGTGCGACGGGCCGATGATGCCCTGGCCCTGCATTCGAGTGAAGTAGTCGGCCAGCGAGGCACTGTCGTAGATGATCTCCATGCCGCGGCCGCCGAGCACGTAGCTGGGTCGCACGAGCACCGGGTAGCCGATCTCCTCGGCCACGACGACGGCGCCGCTGTAGTCGGTGGCCACCCCGTTGCGGGGCGCGAGCAGGCCGGCGTCGGCGAGGATGCCGCTGAACAGGCCACGTTCCTCGGCCAGGTCGATCGCCGTCGGGGAGGTGCCCAGGATCGGGATTCCAGCGGCTTCCAGTCCCTTGGCCAGGCCCAGCGCGGTCTGGCCGCCGAGCTGCACGACCACACCGACGAGTTCGCCGCTCTGGCTTTCGGCGTGGATGATCTCCAGCACGTCTTCCAGGGTGAGCGGCTCGAAGTAGAGCCTGTCGCTGGTGTCGTAGTCGGTGGAGACCGTCTCCGGGTTGCAGTTGATCATGATGGTCTCGTAACCGGCCTCGGAGAGGGCGAACGAGGCGTGCACGCAGGAGTAATCGAACTCGACGCCCTGGCCGATCCGGTTCGGGCCGGAACCGAGGATGACGACCTTCCTGCGTTCGGACGGGACGACCTCGGTCTCCTGGTCGTAGCTCGAGTAGTGGTACGGGGTGAGGGCGGGGAATTCGCCGGCGCAGGTGTCAACGGTCTTGAACACCGGGCGTACGCCGAGGATGTGCCGGACCTTGCGCACATCGGCCTCGCCGAAGCCGCGGAGCTCGCCGATCTGGGCGTCGGAGAAGCCGTGGTCCTTGGCGGTGCGCAGGATCTCGGTGTCGAGGGTGTCCGAGGCGGCGACGGCATCGGCGATCTCGTTGATGAGCACGATCTGGTCGAGGAACCACGGGTCGATCTTGGTGGCTGCGAAGAGCTGCTCGATGGTGGCGCCCTTGCGCAGCGCCTGCTGCACGGTGACGATGCGGCCGTCGGTGGGAACCTCGGCGATTTCGAGGAGCTCCTCGACCGTGCGGGTCTCCGCACCCCAGTGGAAGGAGGAGCCGCGCTTTTCGAGTGAGCGGAGCGCCTTCTGCAGGGCTGAGGCGTAGTTGCGGCCGATGGCCATGGCCTCACCGACCGACTTCATGGTGGTGGTCAGGCGCTGGTCGGCCTTGGGGAACTTCTCGAACGCGAACCTGGGCACCTTGACGACGACGTAGTCCAGGGTGGGTTCGAAGCTGGCCGGGGTCACCTTGGTGATGTCGTTGGGGATCTCGTCGAGGCGGTAGCCCAGGGCCAGCTTCGCGGCGATCTTGGCGATCGGGAATCCGGTGGCCTTGCTGGCCAGTGCCGAGGAGCGGGACACCCGCGGGTTCATCTCGATCACGATGATGCGGCCGTTGGCCGGGTCGATGGCGAACTGGATGTTGCAGCCACCGGTGTCGACGCCGACGGCGCGGATGATGTCGATGCCGATGTCGCGCAGTTTCTGGTACTCGCGGTCGGTGAGGGTGAGCGCCGGCGCGACGGTGATGGAGTCGCCGGTGTGCACGCCGACGGGGTCGACGTTCTCGATCGAGCAGACGACCACCGTGTTGTCGGCGGTGTCGCGCATCATCTCGAGCTCGTATTCCTTCCAGCCGAGGATGGACTCCTCCAGGAGCACCTCGGTGGTCGGGCTCTGGTGCAGGCCGTCGCCGACGATGCGGCGGAGCTCGGCTTCGGTGTACGCGAAGCCGGAGCCCAGGCCGCCCATGGTGAAGGACGGGCGCACCACGAGCGGGTAGCCGAGGTCCTCTGCGAAGCCGACGGCCTCGTCCACGGTGTGCGCGATGTAGGACTTGGCCACATCAGCGCCGGCGTCGAGCACCAGCTGCTTGAAGATCTGGCGGTCTTCACCCTTGTTGATCGCTTCGAAACTGGCGCCGATGAGCTCGACGTTGTACTTGGTGAGGATGCCGCGCTCGTGCAGGGCGATGGCCGCGTTGAGGGCCGTCTGGCCGCCCAGGGTCGGCAGGATCGCATCCGGACGCTCCTTGGCGATGATGGTCTCGAGGATCTCCGGGGTGATCGGCTCGATGTACGTCGCGTCGGCGAAGTCGGGGTCGGTCATGATGGTGGCCGGGTTGGAATTGACCAGGATGACCCGGACGCCCTCCTCGCGGAGGACCCGGCAGGCCTGGGTGCCCGAGTAGTCGAACTCGCAGGCCTGACCGATGACGATCGGGCCGCTTCCGATGACGAGGACGCTGTTGATATCGTCGCGCTTGGGCATTACTTGGCGTCTCCTGCTCCGGCGGCCGCGTGCGCGACCACCACATCCCTGAACCTGTCGAAAAGATAGTTGGCGTCGTGCGGGCCGGCCGCGGACTCCGGGTGGTACTGCACCGAGAAGGCCGGGATGTCCAGGCACCTGATGCCCTCGACGACCTGGTCGTTGAGGCTGTAGTGGCTGACCTCCACGCGGCCGAATCCGGTCGTGGATTCGCTGATGCCCTCGATGGGCATGTCCACGGCGAAGCCGTGGTTCTGCGAGGTGATCTCGACCCGGCCGGTGGCCTTGTCGAGCACCGGCTGGTTGATGCCGCGGTGGCCGAACGGCAGCTTGTAGGTGCCGAAGCCGAGAGCACGGCCCAGCAGCTGGTTGCCGAAGCAGATGCCGAAGTACGGCACTCCCGCACGCATCACTTCCTGCAGCAGGGTCACGTGGGCGTCGCTGGCGGCGGGGTCACCGGGGCCGTTCGAGAAGAACAGGGCGGTCGGGTTCAGCGAGAGCACGTGCTCCGCGGTGATCGACTGCGGGAGCACCAGAACCTCGAAGCCGCGCTCGGCGAGGTAGTTGAGAGTAGAGGTCTTGACGCCGAGGTCGAGCACGGCGACAGAGCCGATGCGTTCGCCCTGCGCCGGAATCGAGTACGGCTCGACGGTGGAGACAGCGTCGGACAGGTTTCGGCCGCGCATGCTGGCCCCGCCGCGGACGAGTTCGAGCTGTTCGCCCTCGGAGAGTTCATAGCCCTCACCGGAGAAGATGCCGCTGCGCATGGAACCGAGCGAGCGGATGTGCCGGGTGACGGCGCGGGTGTCGATGCCGCTGATGCCCACGACGCCATTCGACTCGAGGTCGGCGTCGAGGGTGCGCTGGGAGCGGAAGTTCGACGGTACTCTGGCGGGCTCGCGCACCACGAAACCGGAGACCCAGATGCGGGAAGATTCCATGTCGTCGTCGTTGGCGCCGGTGTTACCGATGTGCGGCGCGGTCATCAGCACGATCTGGCCGGCGTAGGAGGGGTCGGTGAGAGTCTCCTGGTAGCCGGTCATGCCGGTGGCGAACACGATCTCGCCGAGGGTCTGGCCGAGGCTGCCGTAGGCGCGTCCCACGTATCGGCTGCCGTCTTCGAGGACGAGTACGGCCGGGGCCGGTGTGGTTGTTGGGTAGCTCACGGGCTACACCTCACTTTCTTCGGTGCCGAATTCGGTCTTGCCAGGTTCTGTCGTGCCATGTTCTGTCGTGCCATGTTCTGCAGTGATAGATCTGATCGCTTCGGTGATCGCACGCCGGTCGACGGGGTCGCTGAAACGGAAGTAGCTGTCGACACCGGTGGGGGTGTCGGTGGGGGTGTCTGTGGTGTTGACGCCAACGGAGTTCAGCCGCCAGCCGAGCAGCAGCAGGCCGCCGGGCTCGACCACCCGGTCGATGGCGACGGTGGCGTCGGCGACGAGCTGCACGGCATCCGCCGGGATGAACAGGGCGGGCGAGCCGGCGAGTTCGAGCAGCACGCCCTGCTCGGTGACGGTCACGCCGCCGCGGGCACGGAAGCCGAGTCCGGGGAGGTTCAGGCGTTCCAACGGGGTGTCGCGGGGGGTCGTGGCGACGTACAGAGCTGCGGCGGAGGCCAGTTCACGGCCGCGATCGGCGGGCTGCGGGTAGCCGGCGGGCAGCGCGGCATCCCGCTTGGTGCGCAGCCGCCAGGAGCGCAGCATCAGGGCGAGGACGGCGAGGAGGACCAGCGCCGTGATGATCGTCGCAATCGTGCGGCTACTCATGGGCGCCCCGTACCAACGGACCCCGGGCGGCTTCGATCTGGGCCGTGCTCTGCAGCACGCCGTCGAGCACGGTGGCATAGCCGCGGTGGAAAGTGGCCAGCACCTGGCCGGGCAGCGTCATCTGTAGGTAGGGAGAGTTGACGCCCTTGCCGATCAGATTCTCGCGGCCGAACACCCGGCGGGCGCTCGGGTCGTAGAGGGTGAGTTCGGCGGGGGCGCCGACAGTGAGCTGGTGGCCTTGGGCCTGGATGCGTCCGATCCGCGCCGGGGTCGTCGACATCACCCTGACGAGGTCGCGCCAGTTGAGGAACCCGGTCTCCACCACGGCGGCGTGGGCCACCGACAGGGCGGATTCGAGGCCGACCATGCCGTTGGCGGCGGCGTCCCATTCACAGTCCTTGGACTCGACGGGGTGCGGGGCGTGGTCGGTGGCGATGATGTCGATGGTGCCGTCGGCCAGACCCTGGCGCAGGGCTTCGACGTCTTCGCGGCGGCGGAGCGGCGGGTTCACCTTGTAGCGGGCGTCGTAGCCGGCCACGAGTTCCTCGGTGAGCAGCAGGTGGTGCGGGGTGACCTCCGCGGTCACATTGATGCCGCGGGCCTTGGCCCAACGCACCACGTCGACGGCACCGGCGGTGGAGAGGTGGCAGACGTGCAGGCGCGAACCCACGTGTTCGGCCAGCAGTACGTCGCGGGCGATGATCGATTCCTCGGCGACGGCGGGCCAGCCGGTGAGGCCGAGCTCGCTGGAGAGGGCACCCTCGTTCATTTGTGCGCCAACGGTGAGGCGCGGTTCCTGGGAGTGCTGGGCGACGACACCGTCGAAGGCCTTGACGTACTCGAGGGCCCGTCGCATCAGGAGCGGGTCGGAGACGCAGAAGCCGTCGTCGGAGAAGACCCGCACATTGGCGCGGCTGGCGGCCATGGCGCCGAGTTCGGCGAGGCGTTCACCGGCCAGGCCGACGGTGACGGCACCGATCGGCTGCACGGTCACGTAACCGGCGCTCTCCCCCAGCGCGAGGACCTGCTCGACGACGCCGGCGGTGTCCTGTACGGGCGAGGTGTTCGCCATGGCGAATACCGTGGTGAACCCGCCGATGGCTGCCGCCTGGCTGCCGGTGAGCACGGTTTCGCTCTGCTCGTAGCCGGGTTCGCGGAGGTGCGTGTGCAGGTCGACCAGGCCGGGCAGCGCGATGAGCCCGTCGGCGTCGACGACGGTGGCGCCGGCATCCGACAGCTGGGTGCCGGTAGCAGTGATGACACCGTCGGCCAGCAGCAGGTCGGTGGTGGTTCCGTCGCTGAGCTGTGCTCCACGCACAAGGTAGCGTTCGCTGGACATTCAGTGATCCTCTCGGTCGCCCGATAACAACAGGTACAGCGCGGCCATGCGCACTGATACCCCGTTTGCGACCTGTTCGCGCACGGTGGACCGGTCGGAGTCGGCCGCGGCGGAGGAGATCTCCAGGCCGCGATTCATCGGTCCGGGGTGCATGACAATGCTATGCGACGACAGCCGGGCGAATCGCTCGTCGTCCAGGCCCCAGCGGCGGGAGTACTCGCGGCTGTTCGGGAAGAACGCGGCGTTCATCCGCTCGGCCTGGATGCGCAGCATCATCACCACATCGGGGCCGGCGTCGATGGCCGCGTCGAGGTCGTAGCCGATGGCGGCCGGCCAGGCGGACGTGTCGGCGGGCACCAGGGTGGGCGGGGCGATGAAGGTGACGTGTGCGCCGAGGGTGTTCAGCAGCCACAGGTTGGAGCGGGCGACCCTGGAGTGCAGGATGTCGCCGACGATGGTGACGGTGACGCCGTCGAGACCGCGGCCGCGGGAGGCCCCGCCGTGCAGGCGGCGGCGGATGGTGAATGCGTCGAGCAGGGCCTGGGTGGGATGTTCGTGGGTACCGTCGCCGGCGTTGATGATGCCGGCGTCGATCCAGCCGCTGCCGGCCAGCACCTGCGGGGCTCCTGACGCGGGGTGCCGGATGACGACGCCGTCAGCGCCCATCGCGGCGAGGGTCTGGGCTGTGTCCTTGAGGCTTTCGCCCTTGGAGACGCTGGAGCCCTTGGCGCTGAAGTTGATCACGTCGGCGCTGAGTCGCTTGGCGGCGGCCTCGAAGGAGATGCGGGTGCGGGTGGAGTCCTCGAAGAAGAGGTTCACCACGGTCTTGCCGCGCAGGGTCGGGAGTTTCTTGACCTCCCGGTTGGCCACATCGGCCATGTCTTCGGCGATGTCGAGCAGGCTGATGGCCTCGTCGCGGCTGAGCGCCTTGGTGGAGAGCAGGTGCCTCATGACTCCATTCCTCCCTCAATGCTGACGAACTCGTCACCGTCGACCTCGGTGACGTGCACGTTGATGCGTTCGTGCGTGGCGCTGGGCAGGTTCTTGCCCACGAAGTCGGCGCGGATCGGCAGCTCACGGTGGCCGCGGTCCACCAGGACGGCCAGCCGCACGACGCTGGGGCGGCCGTGGTCGCCGAGGGCGTCCAGGGCGGCGCGGATGGTGCGGCCGGAGTAGAGCACGTCGTCGACCAGGACCACGGTGGCACCGTCGATGCTGCCCGGCACCTGCGTGGGCGCGGGGGTACGGGTGCGGGTATGCGCGAGGTCGTCACGGTACATGGTCACGTCGAGAGAGCCGACGCGCACGGCGGCGGATGCCGGTTCGATGCGCTGGATGATCTCGGCTATCCGCTGGGCGAGGGCCACTCCCCTGGTGGGGATGCCCAGAATGACCAGGTTCTCGCTTCCACGATTGGACTCCAGGATCTCGTGCGAGATCCGAGTCAACGCTCGGGTGATGTCAGCCTGGGTGAGCACGGTGCGCTCCGTCAAACCGACCTCCTTTCCCGTCTCACAGGACGGCTCTTAAAGTAGGTCATTAGTACCCTTAGACCCTAGCATCCCCGCCCCGCCCCTCTCCCTCCCCTGCCTCGCAACGCGTGAGCGTGGTCCCGCGAACTGTGAGTCAAGCCCCAGGATTTCGCGATTTTTGGGGCTTTTCTCACGGTTCGCGGATGTCTTCGCCCGGGGTCGTGATCGGGCGGATGCAGTGTCAGTGGTAGGTGAGACGATCTCACTATGAGTAGCCCTGCTGTGGCACCACCGCCCGCTCCGGACGATGACGACTACTCTCCGGAGCCCACCCTGGACGACCGTGTCCAGACCGATCTGATCAGGCACACCGAACGGATCGCGGCCGATGACCGCCTCATCGCCCAGGCCCAGGCCCGCCGCATCGCACACCTGGTGGACCTGCAGGACTGGAGCGAACAACCCCAGGTCGCCTCCCGGCTGCACGGCAACCCGGAGAACATCCGCCTCTCCGACCACAACGCGGCCACCATGACCGACGACCAGGCCCGCGCGGCCGCCCACAACCGGTGGGACGACCACGAGGTCGCCCGGCGCACCATCGTGAGCGAAACCGCCTGCCTGACCCGGGTGGCCGAACACACCATCGACCGGCAACTGGACGAGGCCCGCTACCTCTGCTCCTACGCACCGGCCACCTTCGAGGCGTTCTCCCACGGCGAGATCAGCTACCGGCACGCCACCACCCTGCTCGACCAGATCCGCACCCTGCCCGACGAGGACCAGGCCGCGTTCGAGGAGAAGGTCCTGCCGGAGGCGAAGCGACTACCGGTGGGCCGGTTCCGCGACAGGGCCCGACGGCTGCGGGAGCGGCTGCACCCGGAGTCCATCGTGATCCGCACGAAGAACGCCCTCGCCGAGCGGCACAGCCGCTGGGAGGCCGCTGCGGATGGGATGGGCTGGTTGCACTGGTACGGCACCGCCCCCGACACCAAAGCCGCCTACGACCGGATCAACTCGATGGCCGTGAGCCTGAAGAGACTCGGTGACCCCGCCCGGACGGAAGCCGGCGCTGACACGAGCGCTGAAGCTCGAGCTGGCGCTGGCGGGGACTCGGAAGTGGACGAGGAGCAGAATACGCGCACCCTGGACCAGCTCCGCGCCGACATCACCCGGGCACTGCTGCTGGACGGCATCACCCCCGACGGGATGGGTGCCGGGATCCGCGGCACGGTGATGGTGGCCGTGCCGGTGCTCACGCTGTTGGGCCTGGACGAGGAACCCGCCACCCTCGAAGGCTACGGGCCCATCTCCCCCGAGGCCGCGCGGGAGATCGCCGGGCACGCGCCGAGCTTCACCCGTCTGCTCACCCACCCGGAAACCGGGGTGGTGCTCTCGCTGGGCAAAACCCAGCACAAGAACACCAAGGCCATGAAGAAATGGCTGCGAGTGCGCGACGAAACCCGCCGGTTCCCCGGCTGCTCCCGCCCGGCGGTGACAAGCGACGTCGACCACACCACCCCCTGGGCCGGCGGCGGCACCACCGACAGTGACAACCTCGCCCACCTCTGCGAACCCCACCACCGGCTCAAACACCTCTCCCAGTGGCGGGTCACCCAGGAACCCGGCGGCATCTTGCTGTGGACCTCACCCGGGAAACGCAGCTACCGCACCGACCCCGCCAACCCGATGGCACCACCCCGGCCCCGGCCACCGGTGGTGGGGCCGAAAACCCGGAAGCGGCCCGCCGACGAGAGCTACCTGACGCCCAGGCACCGGCCGACCCGGAAGCCCACACCACCGGCACCCGAAAACCCACCGTTCTGACGCCGACACAGGCCCGCGCTCGTTGGATGTCTCTCTCGATGCGTTGCAGACCTCGCGTAACCACATCGGGGTGACTACCCTGCCTTGCGACACAACTCCCCGATCTGCCATGCAGCGCGCCCGTGGCGCCAGGAGGTGATTTGATGAGCCCCGCCGACAACGACCGGCCCCAGGATCGGCACGGTGACCCGCCCGACGACCAGCGCCCGGTTCCGGCTGACGACCCGGCGAACGATGTGCCCGTCGACCCGACGGTGGACGCAGCCGCTGACGTCCCAAACGCCGAACCTGAACCTGCCGGCACCCACCGTCAGAACCGGCGCGAAGCCACCGGGGACGCATCGACGGCGAGGTCCGAGTCGCGTGAACCCTCGAACGTCGACTCGGAGGTCGGCGCGCCGGCCGGACCCATCAGCTTCGTGCGGCGACGCGAGATCGAGGCCGTGCACGATGAGATCGAGCTCACCACGGGCGACGCGGCCCGCACCCTTGTCGGCGTGAAGAAATATCGTGAGGCCCTGTTCGCGAACTATTTCCGTGCGCGTGCGCCCTTCGTCGTCACCTGGCCAGACAACCTGTACATCCCGGCCGACGCCGACTATCGCACCTATTGGAGTTCACCGGCCCCCGACGATCATCGCTTTCGGTATCGGTGGGCGAACGGCCGCGACGGGCAGCCGGATGGCAGCGACGCGTCGGAGAAGACCGGACGACTGTTCAGCTGGGTGAACACCTCCGCGATGGACTCCGGTGATATCGGATTCGCCGGAACCGGGGTGACGCTCGTGCCCCGGGCCAGCCTCTCCTCGGTGACGGTCACGGCCTCGGTGGACCTGGTCGCCGAGAGCCGGTGGTGGTTCCTGCCCGCCGGACCGATCGGGTTCGCGGCCTTCTCGTACCGGGGCACCGCATATGTCGCCGGTTGGGAGATCGACCCGATCACCGGGGCCTGGGAGTTGCTGAGCCCGTTCGGCTCTCGGACCCTCTTTGCTTTCGACGAGAGCGGCAAGGGTGGTTCGGCGATCAGTTCACAACGCCATGCCTTCACCGACCTCTCGGTGACCCTCCAATTGCGCGGGTCCCGGACCTACGCGATCGGCGTGGCCCTGGAGGCGCAGATCTCGTTGGAGTGCCGCGACAAGTCGGGGACGCCCTATCGGCCCCAGCCCGGCGACGACGTGAAACTCTGGGCGTCGATCGCCGGTATGGTTCCGAGCATCACGCTGGCCACCTGAACGCCTGGCCACCTGAACGGCAGGCTAGCTGGTCACGCCCAGGATGGCGTCGGCGAGAGCCTGCGGGTCGCCGATCGGGCCGTCGTACTGGATTCCGTCGATCAGGACGGTGGGCGTGCCCTGGATCGACGAGATCTCAGCGCCGGGGATCGGGCCCGTCAGCGCGGCATCCGTGTTCTGCTGCGACCAGGCGTGGTACTGCTCGCCCGTGACGCACTCGGCGATGGACGAGCCGCCGGCGGACAACGCCACGAGTTCATCGTCGCTGAGGCCGGTGGTGCCCTCGGTCGGCTGATTCGCGAACAGTGCAGCCAGGTAGTCGAGGGTGGACTCGGGGTTGATCGAGGCTTCGCAGGTCAGTGCGGCGGACGCCCGCGTGGAGTACTCGGTGCCCTGTGAGGCTTCGTCGAGGAAGGTCAACGAGTGCAGCCGCAGGGTGATGGTGCCGTCCGCGACCAGTGCAGCCAGGGTGTCGCCGTTGGCGATATCGAACTGGCCGCAGTACGGGCACATCGGATCGATGTACAGGTCGACGACGGTGCTTCCGGTGCCGACGAGGAGGTAACCCTCGTCGAAATAGGCGGCACCGATCTGACCGGTCGGCCCCGAGGTCGACTCGGATGTCACCGACGAGGTGGCGCCGGCGACGGCGCTGACGAACGCACCCATCGCCGCCGTGAAGAACACGAGCACCACGAGCAGCACCGCCGTGAGGCCGATGCTCGCGTAGCCGAGTACGAGCCCAGCGATGGCGAGGCCCTTGCCGGCCTCGCCGGTGCGCTTGATCTGGCTCAGCGCGATGTGCCCGGTGATCACGGCTGCGATGTTGCAGCAGAATCCGGTCACCAACGCCACGATCGCGAGGGTGTTCGTGCGCGGCGCGACGGGTCCGGCGTACGGGGCGGTGGGCGCCATGGTGGACGCAGCCTTGTACGGCGCAGGCGCCGCGGGCTGGTCTCCCGGGTTACCGGCCGGGTACTCGCCAGTGTTTGAGTCGGTGGTCCCGTCGATGCGTTCCGTCATGTTCTCCCCCTCATGGATCCGGTCCCGAGCGATGCGCCCGGGACCGGTACTACGTGCTGCTCAAGCCGACGATGCGGTCGGCTCAGGCGGATGGCGCCGTCTGGGCGATGCGCCCGAGGAGTCCATTGACGAACCCGGCCGAGTCATCGGTCGAGAGCACCTTGGCGGCCTCGACGGCCTCGTCGATCGCGACCGCGTGCGGCACGGCGTCGTTGTACAGGATCTCCCAGATGCCGATGCGCAGGATGGCCCGGTCGATCGTGGGCATCCGCGAGAGCGTCCAGCCCTGCGAGTAGGTCTCGATCAATTCGTCGATCTCCTCGCGGTGATCGACGACGCCGTCCACAATGTCCCGGGCGTACAGCCAGGACACCATGCGGGCCGGTTCGTTGGCGGCGCGCTCGGCCTCCATGGCCAGCGACTGCGGGATCGTGGTGTGACGGATGTCGGCGGCGTACAGGATGTCGATGGCGCGCTTGCGCGCCTTGGTGCGGGCGCTCACTAGTTGACGCGGCCGAGGTAGTCACCGTTGCGGGTGTCAACCTTGACCTTGGTGCCCTGCTCGAGGAACAGCGGCACCTGGATCTGGTAGCCGGTTTCAACGGTCGCGGGCTTGGTGCCGCCGGTGGAGCGGTCGCCCTGCAGGCCCGGCTCGGTGTAGGTGATTTCAAGCACGACGGATGCCGGCAGTTCGACGTAGAGCGGGTTGCCGTCGTGCAGAGCGACGGTCACGGCCTGGTTCTCGAGCATGAAGTTGGCGGCATCGCCGACGACGGCGGCGGACACCGTGAGCTGGTCGTAGTCCGAGACGTCCATGAAGACGTACGATTCGCCATCCGCGTAGAGGTACTGGAAGTCGCGACGGTCGACGTTCTCGGTCTCGATCTTGGCGCCGGCGTTGAAGGTGCGGTCGACGGTCTTGCCCGTGACGACGTTCTTCAGCTTGGTCCGCACGAACGCGCCGCCCTTTCCGGGCTTGACGTGCTGGAATTCGATGACGGCCCACAGCTGCTTGTCGATGTTGAGGACGACGCCATTTCTAATGTCGGCGGTAGATGCCATGAAGAGGTGTTCCGTTCGATTCAATTGGGAAGGTGCGCGACCAAAGGTCTCAGACGAGTGTAGCCGACACGCCGCGACGGATCGATTCGGTGCGCCCAGGGACCCGGGAGGAGGTCAGCCCAGGCGCACGATGTGGTCGAGGGCGAGGCGGTAGGAGTCGAAGCCGAATCCGGCGATGACTCCGGTCGCCACGGCGCTGACCACACTGGTGTGGCGGAAGGTCTCGCGGGCGTGCGGGTTGGAGATGTGGACCTCGACGAGCGGGATGCCGGCTTTGGTGACGAGGGCAGCGGCGTCGCGCAGCGCGTAGCTGTAGTGCGTGAAGGCGGCAGGATTGAGCACCACCGGGGTTGTCGTGTCCACGGCTTCGTAGAGCCAGTGGATGAGCTCGGCCTCGTCGTCGGTCTGACGCACATCGACGGTGACGTCCTCCGGTGCGGAATCGGTGAGCAGCGTCCATAGGTCGTCGAGGTCGGCTGAGCCGTAGACGTCAGGCTCCCGGCTGCCGAGGCGTCCGAGGTTCGGGCCGTTCAAAACGAGGACTGTGCGCATGGACCCAGCCTAGGCCCGGCCGGGTCGCGGCCGGCCCGGCGAGACCATCCGGCTTCCCCTGCCGGCAGGGTGCGCCGGCTACGGGCCGAGGGCTACGACAGCTGTCGCGACGCCTCGTCGGCCGAACCGAGGCGACACGAACATCATGTCGATGTATCCGTCAGCGTTGACGTCCGAGAACCCGGCCACGTCTCCTTCGACGACCGCAACCACCGTTCCTCGCCCGGCCCTGGCCAGGTTCCATTCTTCGACATCGCGCTCCTCGGCCGCGGACCATGCCGCAATCTGTTCGGGTGAGTAGTGCTGGGACGCCGTTGTTGTCACGGCGTCCAGAAAGACCGCGAGAGTGCTCGGCGCGTCTTCAGGGGCGTAGGCGCGGACCGTCACGGATTCACCGGGGGTCGTCATCGACCCATCCGCCCGGTCGGGCGACCCAGTTCGCTCACGGTTCGATCCCCGAATACGTGGCTGACCACGATGAACACCCCCAGAGATGCTGCTCCGGCGGCGCCCAGGAGGAGCGCCTTGCCACCGAAATCAGACGGAGTCCCGATGAATACCACCGCCATCCACCCGACCGTGAAACTCGCGAGCCCCGCGCCGAGCAGCCGGACGTAGCCGAGAGACGCGCGGTGTCCCCGAACGGGTACGTGGCCGAGACGCCGAAAAGTTCGTTGTAGCGCCCGATATGCGGTGAACCAGCCGGCAAAGTTGGCGAGAGTGACACCCGCCGCGATACCGATCACGGTGAGAGTCGGCGGCAGCAACAGCGCGGATGCGGCGGCCCCCGCCGCGGAGAGCACCGCGATGACGAGCTGAGTGAGGAACGGGCCGCGGGCGTCCTGGAGAGCGAACGAGGTTCGGTTGATCACGTAGGCCTGGCTGAAGCCGACGAGCCCGATCGAGAGGACCTGCAGCACCTGTCCGATGCCCGGGTTGCCGAACAGCACCGTGGTGATGAGCGGTCCCAGCGCGGCGAACACGGCACTCGCGGCGATCGAGACATAGGCGACAGGCTTCGTGGCCAGGGTCGAGAGTGATTCGGTCGCCGTGAAGTCCTGGCGTGCGGCATACCCGCTCATCCGGGTGTACAGGGCTGTGGTCAGGGACACCGTGACGATTCCATGCGGCAGCAGCATCAGGAGGTATGCGAGTGACAGCGAGTTCAGGCTCGGCCCATCGATGCCGAGTCGATGCAGCGTCTCGCCGGCGTCGTTGGCGACGTTGGCGGTGACCAGGTAGGTGACCTGGCCGGCAACCACGCCCAGGAGCGTCCAGCCGGCCACGGCCGACATCTGCCCCAGACCGCTGACACCCCAGCGCAGGCGCAGCCGAAACCCCATGGCGCGAAGGGGGACCGCGAGAAGAAGACTTTGGACGGCGATGGCGAGGGTGGCAGAACCGCTGAGGACCGCGATCATCGATGGACTCCACGTGCCGACGTCCCCCAACCCGGACGGCAGAACGAGGAGGAACACCAGGATCCCTCCGATCCCCACCAGGTTCGAGATCGCGGGCGCCCAGGCCGGGGCACCGAATACTCCCCGCGCGTTGAGGACCTGCGACAGAACGGCGAAGGCGATAAGGAAGAAGATCTGAGGCAGGCACCAGTACGCCATCGACGTTGCCAGACCTCGCCATTCCGGCGACCAGGTCGTTGCGTAGAGCCAAACGATGCCCGGGGCGCACAGGGTAAGGACGACCGTGGCCACGGCCCCACCGACCAGAACCGTGGTCAGGAGCCGGTCGGTATTGTCCTGCCCGACCGAGCCGGCGTTCAGGTTCCGGACGATCTGCGGAACGAGCACGGCGCCGAGCACTCCCCCGGCGATCAGGGCGAACAGATAGGTGGGTGCCGAGTTGGCGATCTCAAACGTCTGCCCGCCGACGCCGGCGCTGGTTCCGCCGATGGCAGCCACCAGGAAGATCGCCTTGACGAAACCCAGCGCTCGCGACACCAGCGTGGCGGTCATCATCGATCCGGCCGAGCCCCGCACGCTCACACGCACGCCCCCGGCCACGGTGCGACCTGACACCCAGCCGATCCAGAATCCCCCATTTGCCAAGACTCCCACAGGTCAGGCAACTTTTCCCCGTTGCCTGGGGCACCCGATGTCCTAGTCCGCCACAGCCTTCCGCGCCGCGGCCACCTCGGTGCCCTGGCGCTCGATGATGACGATGAAGACGCGGTACAGCACGAGGCCGAGGGCAGCGACTCCCGTGAGGATCAACAACACCGATCCGTAGGAGGAGGCCTGGGCGCCGTCGGTGATGCCGCCCAACAGGTTGGGCTGCAGCTTCATCAGCGTTGCGGTGTAGGCGATGCCGACCGGAACGGCAATGTTGATGGTGAGGTTGTAGAAGCCGATGGCGATACCGGAGTTTGCGACCGGCACCCGCTCAATGGCGGTCGACACGAGCGGGCCGTACATCAGCGCGAAGGCCATCGGGAACAGGCTCATCGAGATCACGAAGATCCAGACTCCCTTATCCACCAGCAGGGCCGGGATCAGCAGCGAGATGACGATCGCGACCAGCGCGATGGTGATGGCTTGCTTGGAGGAGAGGTACGTGGCGATCTTGCCGGTCAGCGTGCCCACGATCACAGCGGCGACGTAGCCGGGGATCAGCAGCAGGGCGACCTCGCCGAGGTTATAGCCGTACACGTCGGAGATCAGGAACGAGAACAGGAACGTGTAGCCCAGCTGTACGGAGTAGGTGATGAACACCACGATGATCATGAACGAGTACTGAGCGTTGGCGAAGAACGCGCTGGTAATCACGGCGTTGTCGTGGGTGCGGATGTGCCAGATGAAGAGAGCCAGCCCGGCAGCAACCGGCAACAGGTACCACGGGTTGAAGTTCTGCATGAACATGATCAGGCCGGTGGCGAAGACCGCGATCAGGAACAGGCCGAATACGTCCACATGGCCGCCGCCCGTCGCCTCCTGGGGCACCGTGCGCAGAACCACCGGGATGGCCAGCAGTGAAAGCAGTGCGACCAGGAAGAAGGCAGCCCAGCCGATGTAGGTGGCGATGAAGCCGCTTCCGACGGTGCCGATCAGCAGCGACAGCTGGAAGGCCGCGGTACTGAAGCCCAGGTACTTCTTCTGCTCGTCGCCCCTGAAGTGCTTGGTCACGTAGATCACGTAGAGCGTCTCGGCGGCCGCCAGGCCGGCGCTCTGAAGCAGCCGGCCGACCAGGATCATCGAGAAGTTGCCCTGGAAGACGAAGCCGACGAGCGACCCGACGGTCATCAAGGTGATCGCGAAGATGATGAGTTTGCGGATGCTGATCGAGTCGGCAAGCGCGGCGTAGACCACGGCGCCGATACCGATCAGGATGCCGGCCAGAGTGGCCTGCAGGCTGACGGTGGTGACCGGAAGGTTGAGACTATCCGCCAACGCCGGCGACAGGAATTTGAAGCCGTTGTCCAGCACCAGCGAGAACACGAAGAGGATCAGCAGGATGGGGATGGCCCGGCTCGGCTTGACGGCCTGGGTGAGAACGGAGGGGCGGGTTGCGGTGCTCATCAGGCGAGTTCCAGTGCGATCTCGATCATGGAGGTGAAGGCGGTCTGCCGTTCCTCCGGGGTGGTCTTGGCGTGAGTGAGGATGTGGTCGCTGACGGTGAAGATGCCCAATGCATCGACGCCCGCGGCCGCGGCGTTGGCGAACAGACCCGCCGACTCCATCTCAACGGCCAGAATGCCCATCTTCATCCACTTGCCCATGGCGTCGGGGTCCGCGCCGTAGAACACGTCGGATGAGAGAACGTTGCCAACGTGGGTGCGTTGGCCGCGCTCGTCGGCGGCCCGCTTGGCCTGCTCCAGCAGCCGGTACGACGACAGTGGTGCCCACTGACCGGGCAGGTTGAACTGGTGCAGGTAGTTGGAGTCGGTCGAGGCGCCCTGCGCGATGACCACGTCGTAGAGCTCCATGCCTTCCTGCATGGCGCCGCAGCTACCCACCCGGATCAGGTTCTTGACGCCGAAGTGGTGGATCAGCTCGTAGCTGTAGAGCGAGATTGAGGGAATGCCCATTCCCGTGCCCATGACGGACACGGGGCGTCCGCGGTAGGTGCCGGTGAAACCCAGCATGTTGCGAACCTCGTTGAAACAACGGATGTCGTCCAAGTAGGTCTCGGCGATGAACTTGGCTCGCAGCGGGTCGCCGGGAAGCAGGATCGTCTCGGCAATATCCACCCCCTTCGGATCGATGTGGGGCGTGCTGGTCGTGGTGGGTGTACTCATGGGGACTCCATTGTCTGAACTGCGGCATTGTCTGAACTGAGGAATTGCCTGAACTGAGGCATTGCCTGAACTGCGGCGCGTGGACTACAACGCTCGGATTGCACTTGCAGTATGAGGTTATACCTCTGCGGGCACATGTCGAACGTGATAGCGTCGGGCACACAAGGAGGTCTCGTGACGACCAGTCTGGAATCCCACACGTTCCTGCAGCAGCAGCTCCAGCTCGCCGTCGGCCAGCCCATTCGAGTTGCGGTCTACACGCGGCTGGCTGAAGGCATCCGCTCTGGCGTGTTCAGGCTCGGCGAGATGCTGCCACGGGAAATCGAACTCTCGGCAACGCTCGGGGTGAGCCGCACTCCGGTGCGCGAGGCGCTGATGCTCCTCGAGGAAGACGGGTTGCTGGTCACCCGGCGCGGTGTCGGGCGGTTCGTCACCGAGTCCATCCCGCACGGCGGACTCGAGCAGCTACGGCCGTTCGAGATCGCCCTCGCCGACCCGAACATGACAATTACCGTGCAGCCGGTGCGCTTCGAGCTCGAAGGGGCTACCGACTTCGTGTCCCACCGGCTCGCGCTCGACCCGGCTGCGAACGCCTGGATCCGCGAGAGCGTCTTGCTGCACGATGGCCGGCCCGTTGCAACGGTTCAGGAACACCTCCCCGCTGGGCGCTACCTCAGTGATGTGAGCGCGCGGATCGCCTCCGAACTCGTGGAACTCGCCGCTCAACCACGAACCCTTCTCGCCTCCATGCAGGCCAACGGCCACGTCTTCACCAACGGTGTGTGCCAGATCGTCGCCACCGACGCCGGCCCCACGCGGGCGAAGCTGCTGAACATCGATCCGTCAGCGGCGGTCCTCATCCTCACCCAGACTGCCGACCACAGCGGAGTGCCGCTGTACGCCGCCAAGTGTGTCATCGCGCCCGGTCACGGGTCGCTGTCGGTCATGCAGCACAACCCGAACTGAACCGTCAACCACCTCCAGGATTCGAGGGCACGCATGCGATCAAGCGAACCGATACCGGGCGAGCCGTGGCCGCACGACATGGTCATCACCGTGGACGATCAACCTGGTTCACTCCTGGATCTGCTCTGGGTCAGAGAGGCGCACCAGCTTCAGCCTGGTGGGGATGATCTCCCGCCGCTGCTGTCGGAAACGCCCCTGGTGGTTCGCGATTCCGCGGTCGATGCCGAAACTCACGCGGCCTGGGCGGAGGCCTGGCCACGCGTCTGGGACGCCGCCGCAGCGCATGCGGGTGAGGAAAGGGACCCGGGGCTGTTCGAGGAGATTCAGCGCACCGTCGTCGGATCGACCGAGCGGGCCGACCTTCTCCACCGCATCGTCGGCCCGAACTGGCGCGCCCTTTTTGGCGATACGGCATTCAACAGCGCGTCGTACCGAACGTGGTCGGACGCGGCCGCACACACCCAGCTGGTGGCATTTCCGGCCAGACTTGAGGACAGCCCCGAGCGGCGCAGCCTCCCCGGGCTCATCCGCGCCTGGCAGGCGGGCCTGACGAAGATCGTCAGCATCCCCTGCCGGGGCGAGTTCACGCGAACAGTCGGCCGGACCGGCCTTCTCCTGACCAACACGACCAGAGAGGACAGTGACGGTTACCAGCGGGCACTGCGCACCTTCATCTGACCCTCGGAACCCGGAGGTCGCCCGATTATCCCTACTCGGTGAATGAATCCATCAACTCCGAGCGGATGATGAAGCGCACGCCGCGTGGAGCCTCGGCCGAGAAGCCACCGCCGCGACCCTTGACGGTGTCGATGAGCAGGGCGGTGTGACTCCAGTACTCGAACTGTTCGGCTGAGATCCAGAAGTCGATCCCCTGTTCGGGCTCTCCCGCCGGCGCGATGTCGAGCCGGCCGAGCAGCACGTCTTGGTCGGAGGTGATGAACTCCCCCGCCGGAAAGCACATCGGCGAACTGCCGTCGCAGCAGCCGCCGGACTGGTGGAACATGAGCGGCCCGTGCTCCTCCCAGAGGCTTCGCAACAGGTCGACGGTGGCCTGCGCCAGCGCCACCCTGGACCGGGTCTCCCCCGGGATGGTGATGGACGCTTCGACCGCGGGCGCGACGGGCGCATCCGGGACGGGCACATCCGGTGCGGGCGTGATGAGGTCGGTCATGGGTTTCTCCAACTGCGGGTGGAGCGCTACGGGCGTTTGTGGGAGGCGGTGCCGGCCGGGGCAGTTTTCGGGTAACCGCCCCGGCCGGCACCTCCTGTGCGCGGTTAGAAGAAGCCCAACGCGTCTTCGGAGTACGACACCAGCAGGTTCTTGGTCTGCTGGTAGTGGCCGAGCGCCAGCTTGTTGTTCTCCCGGCCGATACCCGAGCTCTTGTAGCCGCCGAAAGCGGCTCCAGCCGGGTAGTTGTGGTAGTTGTTCACCCACACGCGCCCGGCGTGCAGGTCCCGCCCCGCGCGGTAGGCCGTGGTGCCGTTCCGCGACCACACCCCGGCCCCGAGGCCGTACAGGGTGTCGTTGGCGATCGAGATGGCGTCGTCGTAGTCGTCGAAGCTGGTCACCGCCACGACGGGTCCGAAAATCTCCTCCTGGAAGATGCGCATCTTGTTCTGGCCCTCGAAGATGGTCGGCTGCACGTAGTAGCCGCCGCTGAGGTCTCCGCCGAGGTCGGCCTGCTCGCCGCCGAGCAGGAGCTTGGCGCCCTCCTTCTTCCCGATATCGATGTAGGAGAGGATCTTCTCGAGCTGGTCATTGCTGGCCTGGGCGCCCACCTGGGTGTCGGTGTCGAGCGGGTTGCCCTGCTTGGCCAGCTTGGTGCGCTCGATGGCGCCGCCGAGGAAGCTGTCGTAGATGGGCTTGTGCAACAGCGCGCGGCTGGGGCAGGTGCACACCTCGCCCTGGTTGAAGGCGAACAGCACAAAACCTTCCTGTGCCTTGTCGTAGTAGCTGTCGTCCTTCTGCGCCACATCGTCAAAGAAGATGTTGGCGCTCTTGCCGCCCAGCTCAACGGTGGACGGGATGATGTTGGCGCTGGCGTACTGCAGGATCAGCCGTCCCGTCGTGGTCTCGCCGGTGAACGCGATCTTGCGGATACGGTTCGAGGAGGCGAGCGGCTTGCCCGCTTCGATGCCGAAGCCGTTGACGATGTTGAGCACCCCCGGAGGCAGGATGTCGCCGATCAGTTCGATCAGCACCAGGATCGATGCGGGGGTCTGCTCCGCGGGCTTGAGCACGACCGCATTCCCGGCAGCGAGAGCCGGTGCCAGCTTCCACACCGCCATCAGGATCGGGAAGTTCCACGGGATGATCTGGCCGACCACGCCCAGCGGTTCGTGGAACTGGTACGACATGGTGTCGTTGTCGAGCTCGGCGTGGTCGCCGTCCTGGGCGCGGATGGCGGAGGCGAAGTACCTGAAGTGGTCGGCAGCCAGTGGCAGGTCGGCGTTCAGCGGCTCCCGGATGGGCTTGCCGTTGTCCCAGGTCTCGGCGACCGCGAGCTGTTCACGGTTCGCGTCGATGACATCCGCGATCTTGTTGAGCACGGCGGCCCGGTGTGTGGCCGTGGTCTTGCCCCAGGCCGGTGCGGCCTTGTGGGCGGCGTCGAGGGCCAGGTCGATGTCTTCGTGGGTGCTGCGGGCGACCTCGGTGAACGGTTTGCCGTTGACCGGGGAGATGTCTTCGAAGTATTGGCCCTTCACCGGCGGCACCCATTCGCCTCCGATCCAGTTCTCGTAGCGGGGCTTGAAGGTGACTTTCGCATCCGGTGTGCCCGGGGCGGCGTAAACGGTCATTTCACTCCTTGTTCGACGGCTCTGTCGATGGAGTCCGCGTTCTCGCGGTCCATGGGGAGAGCCTAGGAACACCGAGGTTGCGAAACATTGCGGTGGCCTCCCGGTCCGGCGGCCGGACCGAGGTCATCCTCCGGTATTCCCCGGTCAGTCTCTGGGTGGATGCCCGGCCGGACCGGCTTGCCTAGCGTGGACGACATGGAAACCCTGGAAAGTTCTCGCATCGTCGAGCCGCCGCCCGCGCGCAGCGGCTGGTGGCACGCCGACACCCGGTCGTCGGCGGTGCGGGCGACGGTCGTGGCGGTCGGCGGAGCGGTGTTGATCGGCGGGCTGACCAGTGTCGCCCAGCAGTACCTGCCGCCCGGGGTCAATTCGCTGGGCAACTCCGCCGGCGGCTGGACGATGTTCGCCTTCCTGATCGTCTGGCTCGGCCGTGCCCGGCCGTTGCTGGCGGGAGTCCTCGGCATCGTGGTCTTCCAGCTTCTCGTCGAGTCCTACAGCGTCGTATCCGAGTGGCGAGGGTTCGATGACGGCGATCCGTTCACCTCGATCTGGACCCTCGTGGGCCTGGTCAGCGGACCGCTGCTGGGCGTTGCCGCCGGCCTCGCGCGGTACGCCCCTCCGCAGTGGGGCGCACTGTGGGGTGCGCTGGCGGTCACGCCGCTGAGCGCTGTTCTGCTGGGCGAGGGTATCTGGGCGCTCAACACCATCACAGACACCACCAGCCCGGTCTATTGGACGCTCGAGATCGTGCTGTCAGCGATCTTTCTACTCGCGGCCGTCCTGCACGGCCGGCTCGCGCCGCGCTCCATCTCGTTGGTGGTCAGCGTGTGGCTGGTGGGGACTCTCGCCTTCGTATATGTGCTCGTCTTCGTCCTGAATTGAACCCGGGCTCGTCGACTACGCGCTGAGCTCGGCTTCGATGCGGGCCAGGCTCGCCACCACTGCGGCTCGCTGTGGTGACCGGGCGGGCAGCAGCTGAAGGCAGGCCCGCCATACCTCGGAGTCCCAGGCGGCCTCCTCGGTGCGGGCGTAGTCGAGCAGCACTTCCACCGAGGCATCGCTGAGCAGCGTCTGGCGCAGGCGCTGGCTCACCTCTGCGCGGATCGCTGCGACGCCCGGCGCTGCGGAGCCAGGCAGCACGGTGCCGCGATAGGCGGCGAGGGCCATTCGGTGGGCACCGCGGCCGAGGAGGCGCAGGACCCGGCCCGCATCCGTGTCGACGCCGGTGTCCAGACGGTATGGGCGGGAGCCGATCCGCAGCTGCGGATGGCTGACCGCCAGCGCCCGGCGCAGCCGCACCATCTCGGCGCGGAGGTTCTCGACGGCGTGCGGTTGCTCGTCGCTGAGGAGGCTTGCGAGCCTGTCGGCGGACAGGCCCTGCCGGTGCCAGGCGAGCAGGAGCAGGATCTCGGCGTGCCGGGGACTGAGGCCGACGCTGTGCCGATCAGTGCTGTGCCGATCAGTGCTGTGCCGATCAGCGCTGGGAGCCCCGTGCAGGGCGCCGTGTTCGGTACCCAGAACGGTCAGCAGAATGCCGGGGGCGGTGAAGCCCGAAGGTCGCGCCGGTGCCGGCCGTGGGGCGCTGAGGCTCCGGATGCGCAACTCCGCCTCGAGCGCCGCGACGGCGGCCTCCACAAGCGGCAGGGTCTGTGGGGCAACGGCGGCGTCTCCCCCGGTGATATCGATGACACCGAGCACCGCACCGGTGACCGGGTCGTGGATGGGCACGGCGGTGCAGCTGAACGGGTGGGCGAGCTGACTGAAGTGTTCGGCGCGCTGGATCTGGATGCCGTGGTTCAGAGCCAGGGCGGTGCCCGGTGCGCTGGTGCCGACCCGGGCCTCAGACCAGTCGGCGCCGACGACGAAGTGCATGTCCTCGGCACGGGTGCGCACCGAGCTGTCACCGTCGATCCAGAGCAGCCGGCCGGTCTCGTCGGCCACCGCCACGATCAGCCCGAATTCGGCGGCGTGCCGCACCAACAGGGTGTTGATCACCGGCAGCACCCCGGCCAGCGGATTGCGGGCCCTCAGCCGGTTGAGCTCGTCGGCGGCGAGAGTTGGTGCCGCCTGCGCCGTCAGCGGGTCTAGGCGGAGTGACAGAGACCGTTGCCAGGATTCCCGCACGAGTCGACGCACGCCGGCCTGCACGGCACCGGAGCGCAGATCGGTGCGGTCCCCGATGGCGGCCTCATGGAGTCTTTCCTGCCGGGAAAACGTCCCCACAGGTGAATCGGTCGGAGCTATCGTCCACGGACTGCTCACAACACCTCCGATCAACGCTGGTCGTAGGCGACCTGCGCAGAGCGGCCGGTCGGGTGCTTCATTCTAGGCACAGACCGCGAAAAAGGGGTGTTAGGAGCCGATCTCCTGGTACGCCGCGAACAGCAGCGACGCATCCGGGCCCTCGAGCACCGTGGGCTTGCCGATGTCGTCGAGCACGATGAAGCGCAACATTCCGCTGCGGGTCTTCTTGTCCCGCTGCATGGTGGCCAGCAGGGTGGACCAGCGGCCTACCGGGTAGGTCGTCGGCAGGGTGAGCGACTCCAGGATCCGGCGGTGCCGGTCGACGGCCTCGTCGGAGAGCCGCCCGCTGAGCCTGGCAAGTTCGGCGGCGAACATCATGCCGACGGCGACAGCAGCGCCGTGGCGCCAGCCGTAGCGTTCGGCGTGCTCGACGGCGTGGCCGAGGGTGTGCCCGTAGTTGAGAATTTCGCGGAGGCCCGCCTCCTTGAAATCCGCGCCGACGACGCGGGCCTTCATGGCGATGGAGAGCTCGAGCACCCGGCGGAACTCTGGCGTGGTCGGATCGGTGACCCTGGCGACATCCGCTTCGACGATGTCGAGGATCTCCGGGATCTGGATGAACCCGGCCTTCACGATCTCGGCGAAGCCGGCCAGGATCTCGTTACGGGGCAGGTCGGCGAGGATGTCGAGGTCGCAGACCACGGCGGCGGGCGCATAGAAGGTGCCGACGAGGTTCTTGCCCTCCGCGGTGTTGATCCCGTTTTTACCGCCGACGGCGGCATCGACCATACCGAGCACACTGGTGGGAATCTGCACCAGCTTGACGCCGCGCAGCCAGGTGGCGGCCACGAAACCGGCCAGGTCGGTCACGGCGCCGCCGCCGAAGCCGATCACGGCGTCGGTGCGGGTGAAGTCGGCCTGACCCATCACCTGCCAGCAGAACGCGGCGACCTCAACCCGTTTGGCGGGCTCGGCGTCGGGGACCTCCGCGATGAGGACCTCGTACCGGTCCAGCAGGCTCTCCCGCAGCGCCACGGCGCGGGCCCCGAGGTGCGAGGTGTGCACGATGAGTACTTTTTTGACGGTGTCGCCGAGCTGCTCGGCGACATCGGCGACGATGCCCCGCCCGATGAGGACCGGGTAGCTGTCGACACCGCTGACGGTGATGGTGGTGGTTCCGGTCTCTTCGGGCTGCATGTCGGTCACGATTGTTCTCTTACCCATTTCACGATGTCGGCGGCGATGGCGTCGACCGGCCTGGTCGACGTGTCGAAGTGGATGCTGGCCAGCGCGTCGTACAGCGGGCGGCGCTCGTCGTAGATGCGCTGCCAGGCGTCCGGCCCGTCGGCCAGGAGCGGACGTTTGGCGTTCCTGGTGCGGTTGCGCACAGCCTCAGCGGTCGTGCTCAGGGAGATCACCGTGGCGCGCCGCAGGTCCGCCCGGGTGGCCGGGTCGAGCACCGCTCCCCCACCGAGCGACACGACGGCCCGCTTCTGACGTAGCGCGTCGGCGACGGCCGCGCGTTCGAGGTCCCGGAAGTGGCTCTCGCCGTGAGTGGCGAAGATCTCGGTGATCGGGCCGTGTTCGGTGACGATGAGTTTGTCGGTGTCCAGGAACGGCACCCGCAGGGTGCGCGCGACCCGGCGACCGATCTTGGACTTGCCCGACGCCATCGGCCCGATGAACACCAACGGGTACAGCGGCACATCCGCGTCCCGGTGCGGCTCCGCGCCCTCCGGCGACACCTCGTCGCGGCCGGCGCGCGCCGGTCCGGGTGCGGCCGGCCAGCCGTCGGCGGGACGAGAAGCCTCCGGGCTCAGGAACAGCACGCTAGAGCGTGGCGTCGCTGGACGCCCCGGTGCGCAGGTTGGCCGGGATGTTGGCGAGGTAGGAGTCCAGGTTGCGCTTGGTTTCGCCCAACGAGTCACCGCCGAACTTCTCCAGCACCGAGTTGGCCAGGACCAGGGCCACCATGGCTTCGGCGACGACGCCGGCGGCCGGCACCGCACAGACATCGGAGCGCTGGTGGTGGGCGGGTGCGGCTTCGCTCGTGGTGATGTCGACGGTGCGGAGCGCGCGCGGGATCGTCGCGATGGGCTTCATGCCGGCCCGTACGCGCAGCACGGTCCCGGTGCTCATGCCGCCCTCGGTGCCGCCGGCCTTGTCGCTGGCGCGCAGGATCTGGTCATCGACCTGAACCAGTTCATCGTGGGCGTCCGAACCGCGGCGGGTGGTGGTGAGGAAGCCGTCACCGACCTCGACGCCCTTGATCGCCTGGATGCCCATCAGCGCGGCGGCGAGCTGAGAATCCAGCCGGCGGTCCCAGTGCACGAACGAACCCAGACCGGGTGGCAGGTTGTAGGCGAGGACCTCGACGATGCCGCCGAGAGTGTCGCCGTCCTTGTGCGCGGCATCCACCTCGGCGACCATGAGCGCGCTGGTGGCCGTGTCGAAGCAGCGCAGCGGGTCGGCGTCGAGGGTGTCGACATCACCGGGACGGGGCAGCGCGGATCCCTCGGGCACACGAACCGGGCCGATGGACAGGGTGTGGCTGACCAACTCGATACCGAGGCCGGCGAGGAAGGCACGGGCGACGGCGCCGAGGGCCACGCGGGCGGCGGTCTCCCGGGCGCTGGCGCGCTCGAGCACCGGGCGGGCCTCGTCAAAGTCGTACTTCTGCATGCCCACCAGGTCGGCGTGGCCGGGCCGGGGGCGCACCAGTGGGGCGCCTCGGCCGCGGGCGAGCAGGGCGGGGTCAACGGGTTCCGGGCTCATCACGTCGGCCCACTTGGGCCATTCGGTGTTCCCGATCCGCAGGGCCACCGGGCCGCCGAGGGTGAGACCGTGGCGGACGCCACCGGAGATGTTCAGTTCGTCCTGTTCGAACTTCATGCGGGCACCCCGGCCGTAGCCGAGTTTGCGGCGCGCAAGGTCGAGACGGATCGCATCTAGTGTGACCGGGATCCCAGCGGGCAAACCCTCGACAATGGCGAGGAGTTCGGGGCCGTGGGACTCTCCGGCGGTGAGCCAACGAAGCATGCTCCCTATCCTTCCACAGCGCGGCCGGGCGCCGTCCCGTCGGCGGCGTCCAGTGCGACACGCATGGCCTCCAGCACGGCCTCTTCGTCGGGGAGCGGCAGGAAAGGGTCGTTGGCCAGGAAGATCCTGATCTGAACGACGGCCTGGTGCAGCAGCATGGTGCGGCCGGACAGGGCTCGGCCGCCGCCAGCCACCCAGGAGCGGGCCAGGGCGGTGGGCCAGGGCGCGTAGCCCACGTCGAAGAGCAGGGTGTTCGCCCGCAGCGCCGCCGGGAACTCGTACTGCAGCGCGGCATCGCCGGGCATGGTGCTGATCACCAGGTCACTGACGCGATCGGCGGCGGCCATGGCCGGCAGGCCCGCTACCTCGACGACGAGCCCGAGCTTGCGGCCGAGGTCCAGGAGCGGGTCGGCCCGGCCCGGCGTGCGGGCGATGATCTGCACGGTTTCGGCGCCGAGTTCGGCGGCGGCGACGAGGGCGGATGCCGCGGTCGCGCCGGCCCCGAGCAGGGTGACGTGGGTGGCCCGGTCCATGCCGGCCTCGGCCAGGGCACGCACCAGCCCGGCTACGTCGGTGTTGTAGCCGAAGAACGGCCGTGGCGCGGTCACCGCCGTGCTGTCGTCGCGCTCCCCCACCGGTGCGTCGCCGAACCGCACAGTGTTCACGGCTCCGGTCAGGGTCGCGACACGGTCCAGGGTGTCCAGGCGCGGCTGGATCTCGTGCTTGAGCGGCATGGTCAAGGACAGCCCCAGCCACTCCGGGGCGAGGCCGTCCACGAAGCCGTCGAGCTCACCCTCGCCGATCTGGACCGCCGTGTATTCCCAGTTCAGGCCGAGCACCCGATAGGCGGCAGCGTGCAGGGCCGGCGACAGTGAGTGCGCGATGGGCGAACCGAGCACCGCCAACCGGCGCCGCGGCGGCGTGCTGACTGAGGCTTGCGTCGGATCAACCATATTCGGGGTGCTCATCCATCCAGTCCAGCCACTTGGCGACGCCGGCGTCGTGTTCGTCCACGGTCGTTGAGAAGATGGTCTCGCCGGTATCCAGGTTCCACGTCACGAAGAATAGCCAGGTTCCGTCTGCGGGGTGCAGGGCCGCATCAATGGCCAGATCGCCGGGATTGCTGATCGGTCCGACCGGCAGACCGGGATGCACGTAGGTGTTGTAGGCGTTGTCTACGTCCGCCCGCTCGGCGTCGGTCGTCGTGACCAGGTGCGTCTTTCCGGTGCCGTAGGCGACGGTGGCATCGGACTGCAGCAGCCCGGTGTCCCACTGCGCAGGGTCGAGCCGGTTGTAGAACACCCGGGCGACCTTGTAGTAGTCGTCCTTCAGACCGGCCTCACGCTGGATCAGCGACGCCATCACGATGGTCTTCCACCGATCGGCCGGGGCGACTCCGGCAGTGTCGAGGGCCTCGAACTGGCGGTCGACGAGGGTCTTGAGTGCGTCGTGGGCGCTCGTCGCCGGCTGGAATGTGTACGTGGCCGGAAAGAGGAAACCCTCGAGGCTGGTGGCCTCGGCAGGGAGCCCGAACCCGGACAGGTCGGCGGCCGCTGCCTGCAGGTCCTCGAGGGGGATGTCGGTACCCTCTGACATCGAGGTGAGCACGTCGACGGCAGCGGTTCCCTCAGGGATCACCACGGTGAGATCCTGGCGGCTGTCCGGGTCCTGCAGGGCCTCGAGTGCGGCCTGGGCGCTCATCTGCGAGGCCAGCTGGTAGGCGCCGGGCTGGAAGACCGGGTCGGTCGACTGGGCCAGCAACAGGTCGTAGAAGGCGTCATAGCTCTTCACCACATCCTGGTCCACCAGGGTGTTGGCGATATCGGAACCGGTGTCGCCGTCGTGGATCATGACGAGCACCTCACCGCTGCCGGAGCCCTCGTAGTCCTCGGGAGCCTGCGTGGCGGCGACGAGCTGGCTGATCGGCCCCTGCAGGGCCAGGGCAGCGGCGCCCATCAGGGCAACGAGGACGAGGATGACGACCAGGCAGCCCCAGCCGCCCTTGCGCGACTTCTTCTCCACCAGCGTCGGGTGGTCGGCAAGCCGGGCGCGTCGATTCGCCCGGGAGCCGGGGCGTCCGGCCTGCGCCGGGACATCCGGGGCGCCCGTCAGCTGACCGTCGGATGCGGGGGCCGGGTCGGGCGCAGTGCCGAACCCGAGCCCCGCGAAGGGATTGTGGTCGCTGGCGCTCACCGCGGCGGGCTCCTCTGGGGCAGGCTGCTCGTCAGGGTCGGGCTGGACGGGTGCGGTCCAATACGACAGAGGTGCCGGCGGCGCTGCCGGTTCAGAAGCAGCCGGGCCCGCATCCTTCGGCGCCGCCCGGGCCTCGCGGGCCGCCTGGGCTTCCCGCAGGGCCCGGCGGGAGGGCAGCGGCGTGTCGCCAGTGCCGCCCGAAGGGTTCGGGTCGGGGTTTTCCGGCGGACTTTTCGCCACGGTTACGGCCTTCCGGTCAGGTCAACGGACGTGCCGGCTGGTTTGCCCGAGGCACGTTCGGTATCGAGAGCATGCTGCAGAATAATAGTCGCGGCCACCTGATCGACCACTGGACGCTGCGTGCGGGTGCTGCGGCCGACGGTTCGCAGGGCGGCCTGAGCCGACACCGTCGACAGTCGCTCGTCGACGAGCCGAACCGGCACCGACACCGTCGCGGCGAGAGTTTCGGCGAAGGAGACGGCATCATCGGTCGACGCGGTGTGCCGCCCGGACAGCGCCAGGGGCAACCCGACGATCACTTCGACGGCATCCAGCTCGGTGACGATCCCGGCGATCCTACCCAGGTCGGCAGCGCCCTTGTCCCGTGGCACGGTCTCCACCGGGGTGGCGAGCATGCCGTGGAAATCGCTGCGGGCAACGCCGATCCGCACAGTGCCGACATCGATTCCCACTCGCACGCCCGATCGCATGGTTTAGCGGGCCACCAGCGTACGCAGCGTGCTGAGCGCCTCGGGGATCAACTCCACCTTCGTGCCGCCGCCCTGGGCCAGGTCGTCCTTGCCGCCGCCGCCGCCGCCGAGGATGCCGGCGAGCTGCTTGGCCAGCGCACCGGCCTTCTGGCCGGCGTCACGAGCCGCAGCGTTGGTCGCCACGATCACGACGGGCTTGTCGCCCACGGTCGCCGCGAGGGCGACGACGGCGGGGTCATTGCCCAGCCGTTCCCGGGTGCCGGTGACGAGCATCCGCACGTCGTCGGCGGAGTTCAAGGTGCCGAGGTCTTCGGCCACCACGGTGAGGTCGCCGATCCTGGTGGCCTGGGCCACGAGGGCGGGCACCCGGTCGCTGAGTGCACGGGCTTCAAACGAGGCGATCTTCTTCTCGGCCGCCTTCAGGCTCTGCATGAGATCCATGATCTTGGCGGGAAGCTGCTCACGCGGCGTCTTGAGGTTGCTGGTGAGCTGGGAAACGATGGCCCGCTCGGCGGCGAGGTCGCGGAACGCCTCGAGCCCGACGAGCGACTCGACACGGCGGTTGGTTGAGCCGACCGAGGCCTCACTGACGAGGTTGATCATGCCGATCTCAGCGCTGGAGGCCACGTGGGTGCCCGCGCAGAGTTCGCGCGACCACGGGCCGCCGATGTCGACCACCCGCACGGTCTCGCCGTACTTCTCGCCGAACAGCGCCATCGCGCCGAGCGCCTTGGCCTCGGTCAGCGGCAGTTCTCGGGTGCTCACCTCGAGGTTGTCGCGGATGGCGTTGTTGGAGATCTCCTCGATCTCGCTGCGTGTCGCCGGCGACAGGGCCTGGTTCCAGGAGAAGTCCAGGCGGAAGAAGCCGGCCTTGTTGTAGGAACCGGACTGGTGTGCGTTCGGGCCGAGCACCTGGCGGAGCGCCGCGTGCAGGATGTGGGTACCGGAGTGCGCCTGGCGGGCGCCGCGGCGCCAATCGGGATCGACGACGCTGGTCGCGGGGTCGCCCACACCGACCTCGCCGCTGGTGACCTGCACCTTGTGGCTGATCAGGCCCTTGACGGGCTTCTGCACGTCGAGAACCTCGAGTTCGTAGCCGGGGCCCACGATGAGGCCGGCGTCGGCCTCCTGGCCGCCGGATTCGGCGTAGAGGGCCGTCTCGGCGAGGATGACCTCGGCGATGTCGCCGGCGACAGCACGATTCACCGACGCGCCGTCGACGATCAGGCCCAGAATGCTGGATTCGGTCTGCAGCATGTCGTAGCCGGTGAACACGGTCTCGCCGTGTGCGCGGAAGGCGCTGTAGACCGACAGGTCGGCCAGGTGCGTCTTCTTGGCCTTGGCGTCGGCCTTGGCCATGGCGCGCTGCTTCGCCATCAGGGTGTCGAAAGCCTCACGGTTGACGCTGAGGCCGGCCTCTTCGGCCATTTCCAGGGTGATCTCGATCGGGAACCCGTAGGTGTCGTGCAGCAGGAACGCGGTGTCGCCGGGCAGTTCCGCCTTCTGGGCACTCTTTGTTTTGGCCACGGCGAGGTCGAGCACGCTCGAGCCGCTGGCGAGGGTGCGCAGGAAGGTCTCTTCCTCGGCGTATGCGGCCTGGCTGATCCGGTCGTAGTCGGTGGCGACCTCGGGGTACGCGGCGCTCATGGCGTCGCGGGAGGCCGGGAACAGCTCGGTGAACGAGGCGGCGTCCACCCCGAGCAGGCGCATTGCCCGAACGCTGCGACGCATCAGGCGGCGCAGGATGTAGCCGCGGCCCTCATTGGACGGCATGACACCGTCGCTCATCAGCATCAGGGAGGACCGCACGTGGTCGGCGACGATGCGCATCCGCACGTCGTCCTCGTGGTCGGCGCCGTAGCGGCGGCCGGAGAGGGCCGCGGCACGGTCGAGGACCGGGCGCACCTGGTCGATCTCGTACATGTTCTGCACGCCCTGCTTGAGGAACGCGACGCGCTCCAGGCCCATGCCGGTGTCGATGTTCTTCTTGGGCAGGTCGCCGAGGATCTGGAAGTCGTTCTTGCCGGTGCCCTCTCCGCGAAGGTACTGCATGAAGACCAGGTTCCAGATCTCCACGTAGCGGTCGTCGTCGGTGGCGGGACCGCCGTCGATGCCGAAGGCGGGGCCGCGGTCGAAGAAGATCTCACTGCACGGGCCGGCGGGGCCGGGCTGGCCGGTGGACCAGTAGTTGGTGTCCATACCGAGCCGCTGGATGCGGTTCTCCGGCAGGCCGAGCGCGCGCCAGTAGCCGAAGGCCTCGTCGTCGTTCTCGTAGACCGTGACCCAGAGGTCCTTCTCGGCGAAGCCGTAGCCGCCGTCGGCCTCGCTCGAGGTGAGCAGCTCCCAGGCGTAGCTGATCGCCTGCTCCTTGAAGTAGTCGCCGAAAGAGAAGTTGCCGCTCATCTGGAAGAAGGTGCCGTGCCTGGGCGTCTTGCCGACCTCTTCGATGTCGTTGGTGCGGATGCACTTCTGCACGCTGGTGGCCCTGGGGAACGGGGCGGGTACCAGACCGGTGAGGTAGGGCACGAACGGCACCATGCCGGCCACGGTGAAGAGGAGGGAGGGGTCATCGCTCACGAGCGACGCCGACGGGACAACAGTGTGTCCACGGTCGGCGAAGAAGTCGAGCCAGCGCCCGCGAATGTCGGCAGTCTGCATGGGGTCCGTACTGTTACTGGATCGGTAATCCGACCGGGGGAATTGCGGTGGGAAGGGAAGTGGTTTAGGGCTTTGACAGCTCTTCGATGGTCTCTTCTGCCTCGCCGAGTGCGGCGTGCAGTTCGGCTTCGCGTTTGCGGTAGCCCTCGGAGATGGCCTCGCCGAATTCGCGGGTCTTGGCGTCAAGATCGGTGAAGAACCGCTTGCCCTGCTGGGTCTTGTTCACCTCGTGGGCGGCAACAAATCCGATTCCGACGCCGACGACTAACCAGATGAAATTCTTCATGGCATGTGCTCCCTGAGTTTGAGGAATGGGTGGCTGTGGGCCGGGGCACCCGCTGGTCCAACGGGCCGAGGTCCTGACAGGCTGCTTTCCAGCGTAGTGGACTTACTTCGTGCCTCGACGGGGCTTGGCGGCCCTGAAGGCCGCCCTGACACCGGCGGAGAATCCGGCGAGCTTGATCAGGGGGCCGCCGACGGTGGCCGCGAACAGCGCGACCATGGCGGACACGTTTCCGGTGACCTCGGCCACGTTCGTGGTGATGGTGTCGATCGTGGCCAGCTGGTGGTTGGTCTGGGCGACGGTGCTCGTCGTCTCCTCGAGCAGCGGGGTCACGTTGTGGCTGAGGTCACGGATGGCGAGAGTGGTCTCGTCGAACACCCGGCCCAGCTTGATCAACGGGATGGCGAGGAACGCCACCAGAACAGCGAAAACGCCAGCGGCAATCAGGCCGGCGATATCTCCACCAGTCATTCGGCACCATCCATTTCGATTCGGCACAGCACGCAAAAGGGCGGATCACCTAGGTGATCCGCCCTCAAGCGTAGTTCAGTTCCGGCGAATCGAGACGCGCCGGGAGTGACTAACGTGCTGCGTAGTACTCAACGACGAGCTGGACTTCACAGGTCACGGGGATCTCGATGCGCTTCGGGGCGCGAACGAGGCGGGCCTGCAGCTTGTCGAGTTCGACCTCGAGGTACGGCGGGAGCTTGGGCAGCAGGTCGACGTGACCGCCGGCCGCGGCAACCTGGAAGGGCTCGGTGCCCTCGCTCTTGGCCTTGACGTGGATGAGCTGACCCGGCTTCACGCGGAAGGAGGGACGGTCGACCAGCTGGCCGTCGACGAGGATGTGGCGGTGCACAACCATCTGACGGGCCTGGGCGGTGGTGCGGGCGATGGCCGAACGCACGAGGAGGGCGTCGAGACGGGTCTCGAGGATCTCGACGAGGTTTTCACCGGTCAGGCCCTGGCGGCGACGCGCTTCTTCGAAGGCGATCTTGAGCTGGGCTTCGCGGATGCCGTACTGGGCACGTAAGCGCTGCTTTTCGCGCAGACGCACGGCGTAGTCCGAATCGGTCTTGCGCTTGGTGCGGCCGTGCTCGCCCGGAGCGTAGGGACGCTTCTCGAGGTACTTGGCGGCCTTCGGGGTCAGGGCGATGCCCAGGGCCCGCGAGAGGCGGGTCTTGCTACGGGTACGTGACTTGGTAGACACAGTGTCCTTTCGGATGGATCTGAAAAATGGATACCAGGGCGCCGGGCCGGCCGCGAACGGCAGCACGAGGCGTCATGGGAGATCAGAGGGGTGGGTGCCACGGGCCGCCCGGCTACAGGGCGAATCCACTCCAACTTAGGTTTGTACGCAGCCGCATGACAAAACCAGTTGTAGGCGAGGTCAAGGCTAGCACACGGGTGCCCCCGTGGCCTGGCTTTCGACACGCCCCGGTCTACTGGCCGCGGATGATCTTGCGGAGCTTGGCCAGGCGCGCGGAGACGTCACGTTCATTGCCGTGTTCGGTGGGTGTGTAGTACTGCTTCCGGCGCAGTTCGGTGGGCAGATAGTCCTGCGCGAGAACGCCGAGCGCATCGTCGTGCGGGTACTTGTAACCCTTGCCGTGGCCGAGGCGTTTGGCCCCCGGGTAGTGTGCGTCACGAAGGTGCTTGGGCACCCGGCCGGTGTTGCCGTTGCGCACGTCGGCGATGGCGGCGTCGAGGGCCATGTAGGCGGCATTGGACTTGGGTGCGCAGGCCAGGTGCACCACGGCCTGGGCCAGGGGGATGCGGCCTTCCGGCATGCCGATGTACTGCACGGCGTCGGCGGCGGCTATCGCGATGACCAGCGACTGCGGGTCGGCCATGCCGATGTCTTCGGAGGCGAGCACGATGATCCGACGGCAGATGAAACGGGGATCCTCCCCGGCCTCGATCATCCGGGCCAGGTAGTGCAGGGACGCGTCGACATCCGACCCGCGTACCGACTTGATGAAGGCACTGATCACGTCGTAATGTTCGTCACCGTTGCGGTCGTAGCGCAGCAGCGCCCGGTCGACCGCGAGCGACACGATCTCGGTCGTGATGACGGGCTTGTCGCCGTCAGCGGTCTCCGTGGTCGCGGCCGACACCGATGCGGCCTCGAGCGCCGTGAGCGCCCGGCGGGCGTCGCCGGACGCAAGCCGGATGATCGCCCCGCGGGCCTCAGGGTCGAGCACGAACCTATCGGCCAGGCCCCGCGCGTCGGTGACGGCGCGGTCCACGACGGTACCGAGGTCGTCGTCGCTGAGGGTCTCCAGCGTGAGCAGTAGTGACCTGGACAGCAGCGGCGAGATCACCGAGAAGGACGGGTTCTCGGTCGTGGCGGCCACGAGGATGATGATGCCGTTCTCCACTCCCGGCAACAGGGCGTCCTGCTGCGCCTTGCTGAACCGGTGGATCTCGTCGAGGAACAGCACGGTGGACAGCCCGTAGAGGTCCCGGCTCGTGCGGGCCTCGTCCATCACCTGGCGCACGTCTCGCACGCCGGCGGAGACGGCGGAGAGCTCAACGAAGCGGCGTCCGGAACTGTGCGCGATGGTCTGAGCCAGGGTGGTCTTGCCGGTTCCCGGAGGGCCCCAGAGGATGACGGAGACCGAGCCCTGCTCCCCCGTCTTGTCGTTGGCCAGGCTGACCAGCGGCGACCCCGGGGTCAGCAGGTGACGCTGCCCGGCAACCTCGGCCAGACTCTTGGGGCGCATGCGCACCGCGAGCGGCGTCGCGCCGGTACGGAGGCCTGGTTGGACGGAAGACATGCGTCCAGCGTAGTTTGTGCCGCCGACGCCAATTTTCGCCGCCGCCCCCGCATGCGTAGAGTTCACAGTGACCCGGGCCGTGTTGCCCGACACGCCCGATTTCCCGCCGCAGGCGGCACCTGGAGGATTCCCGTGGCACCTAACACCAAGCAGGAACGCGAGGCCCGCGGCCGCGCTCGCGCCTACCAGGCCCGGAAGGCCGTGAACGAGCACCAGGTCAAGCGGCGCGTGCGCGACAACATCGTGGCCGGCAGCGTGCTCGTGGTCGCTCTCATCGTGCTGGTCGGCGCCCAGGTGTTCTACTTCGGCGGCGGCCCCGGCACTCCTGAACCCAGCGCTCCGACTTCCGCGACGCCCACGGCCGCGCCCTCAGACTCGGTGACTCCGACCCCCGGCGCGAATGCGGGCGACGTTCCCTCGAGCGATCTGGCCGAGGGACGAACCTGGACCGGCACGCTCACCCTCAACGACATCGCACTCGGCGTCTCCCTCGACGGCGCGGCGGCGCCGCAAGCGGTTTCCTCGACCATCAGCCTCGCCGGATCCGGTTTCTACGATGACGTCACCTGCCACCGCCTGACCACGGGCGAAGGCTTTTCGGTATTGCAGTGCGGTGACCCCACCGGCGACGGAACCGGTGGGCCCAATTACTACTACGGCCCGGTCGAGAATGCTCCGGCCGACAACGTCTATCCGGCAGGCACCATCGCCATGGCGAGGTCCAGCGATCCGTACAGCATGGGCAGCCAGTTCTTCATCGTCTACGGCGATACGGAAATTCCCGCTGGAGCGGACGGTTCCGGGTACTCGGTCATCGGCACTGTCACCTCCGGACTGGACCAGCTCGTCAGCCAGATCGCCGAGGCCGGGGTCGAGGACGGCTCGGCGGACGGCGCTCCCGTGGTTCCGACCACCATCACCTCTTTTACCGTTCAGTAACCACGGTAGAAACCTGCTCGGAATGACCAGTTCGGTCGTTTCCGCCGAACGACGGGCACGCTTGCAATAAGCTTGTGCGCGTATTGGCTTGTGCCAGTACTGGCTCGTTCAGGGATTCGCCCGCTGCAGTACTTCACTGCACGGGGAATCAACCAGATCATTAAGGTGAGGCTCTTGACTACGACAGATCAGCAACCATGGGGTCGCGTAGACGAAACCGGCACGGTTTACGTGCGCGAAGCAGACGGCGAACGTGCCGTCGGCCAGTATCCCGACGCGACGCCTGAAGAGGCACTCGCCTACTTCGAACGCAAGTACGTGGAGCTGAACGGACAGGTCACCCTGCTCGAACAGCGCGCGAAGGGAGGAGCGCCGGCCGCGGATATCGCCAAGTCGGTCGCGAACCTGTCGAAGTCGGTCGCAACGGCAAACGCCGTCGGCAACCTCGCCGCCCTCGCCGAGCGCCTCGGCGCTCTGGGTGGCACGGTCACCGAGCTCACCGAGCAGCAGGGTGTCGAGGCCAAGGCCGCCAGCGCTGCGGCCGTCGCGGAGCGCGCTGCCATCGTTGAAGAGGCCGAACGCCTCGCCGCCGAAGACCCGGCCAAGACGCAGTGGAAGCAGACCAGCGCTGCACTCGACGCGCTGTTCGCCAAGTGGCAGGCCCACCAGCACGACGCACCGCGTATCCCCAAGGGCGAGGCGAACGAGCTCTGGAAGCGATTCCGTGCCGCTCGCACCACCATTGAGCAGAACCGCAAGGCGTTCTTCGCCGAGCTCGACAGCGCTCACAAGGATGTGCGGAACCGCAAGCAGCAGCTCATCGAGAAGGCCGAGGCGCTGGCACCCCAGGGTGCCGACGGCATCCCCGCCTACCGCAACCTGCTCGAGGACTGGAAGGCCGCCGGCCGCTCCGGCAAGAAGCAGGACGACGCCATGTGGGCCAAGTTCAAGGCCGCCGGCGACGTGCTCTACTCGGTGAAGAGCGAGATCGACGCGCAGGACAACGAAGAGTTCTCCGCCAACCTGGTCGTCAAGCTCGACCTGCTCACCGAGGCCGAAACCCTGCTCACCGAGACCGACCGGGTCAAGGCCCGCGAAGTGCTCAGCTCGGTGCAGCGCCGCTGGGACGCCGCAGGCAAGGTCCCCCGCGACCAGGTCAAGCCCGTCGAGGAGCGCATGCGCAAGGTGGAAGCGGCCGTGCGGAAGCTCGACGACGACCACTGGAAGCGAAACAACCCCGAGACCAAGGCCCGCGCCGAAGGCCTCGCCGGTCAGCTGCACGACGCGATCGCCAAGCTCGAGGCCGAGCTGGCCGCCGCGCAGGAGACCAAGGACGCCCGCAAGATCAAGGACGCGACCGAAGCGCTCGAGACCCGCAAGGCCTGGCTGAAGGCCATCGGCCAGTAACGACTCGCTGCGCGGGAGTAACTGCCCACACCCGAAACGGGATCGGGAATCTGTCCACAGATTCCCGGTCCCGTTTCGGCGTCCGCCGGCGACTCCGCAGGCTGGAATCATGACTCCCCTGCTTCCTGCCGCGCTCACCCCGGCCGACCTTCCGCTCGCCGAACTGAACTGTGCCCGCCTCGACGGTGAGCTGTTCCGGCTAGCCGGGGCGTGGTGTCCGGTCGACGCTCCCGACGGCCCGGAGACCCGGGGCGAGGCGCTCACCTCAGTCTCGCCGAGCCGGGCCGCCGCCGAGCGGATGAGCGCCGCCTGGATCTATGGCCTGGCCGCTGAACCTGACCCCCATCAGTTCTGCATCGACATGACCGCGCGGGCCCGCAAGCCTGCCGAGACGACAACACAGCTCCGCGAGGTCCGTCTAGGCCGCCACGATACGAGGGTGCTGGGTCGACAACTCGTCACCACTCCCCTGCGGACAGCTATCGACCTTGCCCGTTGGGGCCGCTCACCCGGGTGCCGCGCAGACACGGCGCTGCTGGCGGCGTTGCTGGCCTATGACGGACCAATCGATCTGCACGCCGACGAACAGACGCTCACCGGTCAACGAGGAATCTCGTTCAGCCGCAGAGCGGCCGCCCAGCTACGGGAAGCGCGCCGGCTGAACCTCAGCCGTCGCTGACCCTGTAGACGTCGTACACGGCGTCGATGCGGCGCACCGCATTCAGCACCCTGTCGAGGTGGGTTGTGTCGCCCATCTCGAACACGAACCGGCTGATCGCCAGCCGATCGCTGGAGGTGTGCACCGTCGCCGAGAGGATGTTCACGTGGTGTTCCGACAACACTCTGGTGACATCCGAGAGCAAGCCGGAACGGTCGAGGGCCTCGATCTGGATTTGCACGAGGAACAGGCTCTTCGAGGTCGGCGCCCAGTCGACGTCGATCATCCGCTCGGGTTCCTTGAGCAGTTCCTGCACGTTGTGGCAGTCGAACTGGTGCACAGACACACCGGAACCGCGGGTGATGAAGCCCACGATCTTGTCGCCGGGAACCGGTGTGCAGCAGCGTGCCAGCTTGACGAGGATGTCGGGGGCGCCGCGCACCAGGATCCCGGAGTCGTTGTTGCGCAGCGTCTGGGTACGGCCGTTGGGGGTGAACGGCAGGTCCGTTGCGTCGCTCTCCTCCACGCTCTGCAGCGTGGCGACGACCTTCTCCAGCACGGACTGCGTCGACACGTGGCCTTCACCGACGGCAGCGTAGAGCGCCGAGACGTCTTCGTAGCGCATCACGGCGGCGACCTCGGCGAAGGAGTCCTGGTTCATCAGCTTCTGCAGCGGCAGGTTCTGCTTGCGCATGGCCCTGGCGATGGCGTCGCGGCCCTGTTCGATGGCCTCGTCGCGGCGTTCCTTGGTGAACCACTGGCGAATCTTGTTGCGCGCCCTGGGGCTCTTGACGAAGTTCAGCCAGTCCTGGCTCGGACCCGAGTCCGGGTTCTTGGAGGTGAAGACCTCCACGACGTCGCCGGTGCTGAGCGAGCTCTCCAGCGGTACGAGCCGTCCGTTGACCTTGGCGCCCATGGTGCGGTGGCCCACCTCGGTGTGCACGGCGTAGGCGAAGTCCACTGGGGTCGCGTCGGCGGGCAGGCCGATCACGCGGCCCTTGGGCGTGAAGACGTAGACCTCCTTGGCGCCGATCTCGTAGCGCAGGGAGTCGAGGAACTCGTTGGGGTCGGCCGTTTCGGCCTGCCAATCGGAGATATGTGCCAGCCAGGCCATATCGGTGTCGCTCTGTGGGCCGGGGCCGGAGCTCTTGCCGTTGACCTGTTCCTTGTACTTCCAGTGCGAGGCGACGCCGTACTCGGCACGCTCGTGCATCTCCTGGGTACGGATCTGGATCTCGACCGGGCGGCCACTCGGGCCGAGCACGGTGGTGTGCAGCGACTGGTACAGGTTGAATTTGGGGGTGGCGATGTAGTCCTTGAAGCGACCGGGCAGCGGGGTCCACCGCGCGTGGATGGCGCCGAGGACCGCGTAACAGTCCCGCACCGAGTTCACCAGGACCCGGATGCCGACGAGGTCGTAGATCTCGTCGAACTCGCGGCCGCGCACGACCATCTTCTGGTAGATCGAGTAGTACTGCTTGGGCCGTCCGGCCACCTTGCCGCGGATGCGCGCGGCCTTGAGATCGTCGTTGATCGCGTCGATGACGTACTGTACGAATTCTTCGCGCTGCGGGGTGCGCTGCTTGACGAGGCTCTCGATCTCGGCGTACAGCTTCGGGTAGAGCACCCCGAAAGAGAGGTCCTCGAGTTCCCACTTGATGGTCTGGATTCCCAGGCGGTGGGCCAGCGGGGCGTAGATCTCGAGGGTTTCGGTAGCCTTGCGGGTCGCGGACTCGGCCGGCACGAAGCCCCAGGTGCGGGCATTGTGCAGACGGTCGGCCAGTTTGATGATCAGCACCCGGATGTCCTTGGACATCGCGACGATCATCTTGCGGACAGTCTCGGCCTGAGTGCTGTCACCGTACTTCACCTTGTCGAGCTTGGTGACGCCGTCCACGAGCATGGTGATCTCGTCGCCGAAGTCGGCGCGTAACTGGTCGAGGGTGTAGTCGGTGTCCTCGACGGTGTCGTGCAACAGGGCAGCTGCGACGGTCTTGGGACCGATCCCGAGGTCGGCCAGGATCTGGGCGACCGCCACGGGATGGGTGATATACGGCTCGCCGCTGCGGCGTTTCTGGCCCTCGTGGGCCCGCTCAGCGGCCGCGTACGCCCGTTCGATGATCGACAGATCCACCTTGGGATGGTGCGTGCGCACCGTCTTCAGCAGCGTGTCGACGGCACCGACGGGCTGCGCCCTGGAGAAAATGCGGGGCACCAGACGACGCAGTGACGCGGCGGATGGCGTGGTGGTTTCTGTCATCTCGTTACCTCACTCCCTGGCGCCAATTATCCCTGTACTAACGGATAAACGGTAGACCGGGGCACGCTGTCGGATATTCCCGGCGGGCGGACCGGCTCACGCGGGAACGTCCGCGCGGGCCGCATCCGTGCCGGCGACCGACGAGGTGGCGGTGGCCTTGGCCCGCAGGGCCAGGGCCTTCTTGTCGCGCTTGCGGATCTCCGGCTCGTTCTCGCGCAGCTGAGCGTAGAGCGGGGCGGCGATGAAGATCGTGGAGTATGTACCCACGATCATTCCGATCAGCAGGGCCAGCGAGATGTCCTGCAGGGTTCCCGCACCCAGCACGAACGCACCGATGACGAGGATCGAGGCGACCGGAAGGACCGCGACGATCGAGGTGTTGATCGAGCGCACCAGGGTCTGGTTGACCGCGAGGTTGACCGAGTCAGCGAACGTGCGCCGGGATTCTGGCCCGTCTTCGGTCGTGTTCTCGCGGATCTTGTCGAACACCACAACGGTGTCGTACAGCGAGTAGCCCAGGATCGTGAGGAAGCCGATCACGGCCGCCGGAGTGATCTCGAAGCCGGTGATGCCGTAGAAGCCCGCGGTGATGACGAGGTCGTGCAGCAGGGCGACCATGGCGGCGGCGGCCATTTTCCAGGTGCGGAAGTACAGGGCCATCACCGCGCCGGCGAGCACCAG
Organism: Cryobacterium sp. MP_3.1; assembly: GCF_035984795.1. Taxonomy (NCBI): domain Bacteria; kingdom Bacillati; phylum Actinomycetota; class Actinomycetes; order Micrococcales; family Microbacteriaceae; genus Cryobacterium; species Cryobacterium sp. MP_3.1. Next base: position 263,781 of record NZ_JAXCHV010000001.1, read on the forward strand.
GAAGGTGAGCAGAGCGCGGATGGCGGAGCCGGTGATGTCCTGGCCCCAGGACGGGCCGATGAACGAGGACGTTACCTGCGCCGCGTCGACGCTGTAGGCGGTGGCGAGAGCGGCGCGTACTTCCCGGCTCTCGGTGTCGCTGAGCTGGTCGGTCTGCACGCGGATGCTGTCGCTGCCGACGACGGACACCTTGGGCACTGCTTCGGGCACCACCTCGGTGACCGCGGTGGATGCCGCGTCCTGGTCCTTGGTGGAGATCTCGGAGAGGACGAACTCGGAGCCGCCGGTGAACTCGATGCCGAAGGTGAACCCACCGCGGAGGACCGGACCGAGGATCGCGATCAGGATCATGACCGCGGCGACCGAGTACCAGACCTTACGCCGACCGACGATGTTGTACGAGAGCTTGCCGGTGTGCAGATCGTTGCCGAACTGGTTGAAGCTGGCCATTAGGAATCCTTCCCATCGGTCGACTTACTGGAGCCGGAACCGACGAGCTCAGCCGCCTTGCGTTCGGCGATGGTCTGGCGCTTTGCGGCCTCCTTGCTGGAGGACGGTGACTTGCGTGACGCCACCTCCACGGAGGGCTGGAACCGGGCGCGTCCGCGGTAGACGGCGCCGAGTGCCCGCGGGTCGAGTCCGCTGAGCTTGTGCCCGTCGCCGAAGAACTTGGTGCGGGCGAGCAGCTGCAGCATCGGATGGGTGAACATCGCCACGACTAAGAGGTCGACCAGGGTGGTCAGTCCCAGGGTCAGGGCGAAACCGCGCACGTTACCGACGGCCAGGATGAACAGAACCGCGGCGGCGAGGAAGTTGACGGTGTCGGAGGCGATGATGGTGCGGATCGCGCGGCGCCAGCCGGATTCGACAGAGGACACCAGTCCCCTGCCGTCGCGGAGCTCGTCGCGCACCCGCTCGAAGTAGACGATGAACGAGTCAGCGGTGATACCGATGGCCACGATGAGACCGGCCACACCGGCCAGGGAGAGGCGGTAGCCCTCCCGCCAGGACAGCAGAGTGATCAGCAGGTAGGTGATCACGCCAGCCACGATGAGCGACGCGACAGTGACCAGCCCGAGGAGGCGGTACTGGATGAGGGAGTAGAGCACGACCAGGATCAGGCCGATCAGGCCCGCGATGAGGCCGCTCTGCAGCTGGGTCGAACCGAGGGTTGCCGAGATGGTGTCCTGGCTCTGCACGGTGAAGCTGATCGGCAGGGCGCCGAACTTGAGCTGGTCGGCGAGGGCCTTGGAGGTGTCCTGGTCGAACGAGCCGGTGATCTGGGGCTTGCCGTCGGTGATCACGGCCAGCGTGCGCGGAGCGGAGATGACGCTGCCGTCCAGCACGATGGCGAACTGGTTCTGCGCGCCCTGGAGGCCGCTCAGCCGAGTCGTCACGTCGGCGAACGACGCGGTGCCGGTGCGGTCGAAGACGATGTTGACGGCCCATTCGCCGGTGGTTGCACCGCTCTGCGTGGTGACCTGCCCATTGGTGGCGTCGGAGATGTTCTCGCCGCTCACCTCGACCGGGCCGAGGATGTACTTGATCGAACCATCGCTCTCGCAGGTGATCAGCGGCTGATCGGCCGGTGCCACATTGCTGGTGTCGATGTCGCTGCACTGGAAGGAATCGAACTGCGCCTGCAGGTCGGGGGTGATGTTGTTCAGGTCGCTGGCGTCGGTGGGCGCGACGGCCGGAGTCTCAGCGGCCGGAGTCTCGGCGGCCGGGGTCTCGGCGGCCGGGGTCTCGGCGGCCGGATCTGCCGCGGCATCCGTCGCCGGGTCGGTGGCCCCGTCGGTTGAACCGTCTGTGCCGACACTGTCTTCAGTGGGCGCTGACGCAACCAGGACCGGTCGGAACTCGAGCTTTGCCGACGACTCGATGCGGTTCAGGGTGGCGTCGTCAGGCGTTCCGGGAATGGAGACGACGATGTTCTGTCCACCCTGGGTGTTGATCTCCGACTCGGAGACTCCGGCGGAGTCGATCCGCTGCCGGATGATCGACACCGCCTGGTTGAGCTGTTCAGACGAAACCGTCTGGCCGGACTCGAGCTTGGGCGCCAGGATGATCTGGGTGCCACCCTCGAGGTCGAGCGCCAGCTTCGGCGTCCACGAACCGCCGCCGGTGAGAACGCCGGCTCCGTTCAGAGCGATGAGACCGACGATGATCACGCCAAGCCAGGTCAGGGAGCGCCAGGCCTTCTTGGTCGGAGACGACTTAGCCACCTATTGAACTCAGCTTTCTTTTGCTCGTGCTGCGCGACCGAAGCCGCGCAGCCGGAGTGGGTGTGTTACGCGTCGCCCTTTTTGGGTTCGGTGTCGGTGTCGGGCGCGACCTCGTCGGTCGTCGGCTTGAATTCGGTGCGCTGGCCGTACTCGGGCTCGCCGGCAACGGCGGGCGTGCCCGCGTCGGTGTCAACGGTCTGGTCGAGGACGACGTCATCGCCGGCAACGGTGGGCTCGACGACGCGGGCGATCGTCTGGCGGTGGATCTGCACGATGGTGCCGGGTGCGATCTCGAGGGCGACCTTGTTCTCTTCCTCATCGATCGACACAATGGTGCCGTAGAGGCCGAAGTTGGTCATCACGTCTGCTCCGGCGACCATCTTCGACTGCAGGGCCAAGGTGTCCTTCTGGCGCTTGCGGCCGTTGCGAAACATGAAGAACACAAGCAACGCCAAAACGGCGAGCATGACTAGAGTCAACGGATCCATAGAACTGTGAAACCTTCCCGTGCGAGCGTGGTGTCGCGACGAAGTTTTTTGTGGGAGTGGCTGGGGGAAGCCGGCAGAAGGTGCGTGCCTGACCAGCTTGAATTATAGAACATCCAAGGTGAGCGCAGCCTGAGGATTGCTCAAGCCGAAATGCCGCCACGCTGCGGCAGTGGCAACCCGCCCGCGCGGGGTACGCGTGAGGAAGCCTATCCGCACCAGGAAGGGCTCGACGACCGATTCGATGGTTTCGGGTTCCTCCCCCACCGAGACGGCCAGTGTATTCAGCCCAACCGGCCCACCCCCAAAACGGGTGAGGACGATGTTCATGACCTCGCGGTCGAGCCGGTCCAGTCCGATTTCGTCGACGTCGTAGAGTTCCAGCGCCGCGTGCACGGCCGCCAGGTCGGCGTCTCCGCCGTGAACGAGCGCGTAGTCGCGCACCCGGCGCAACAGCCGGTTGGCGATTCGCGGGGTCCCCCGGCACCGGCCGGCGATCTCGGCGATGGCCTCCCGGTCGATGACCAGTCCGAGGAGGCGTGCGGCGCGCACCAGCACCAGTTCGAGTTCGGCGTCGGCGTAGAACTCCAGGTGGGCCGTGAATCCGAACCTGTCGCGGAGCGGGTTCGGCAGCATGCCGGAACGTGTGGTGGCCCCGACCAGGGTGAACGGCGCCAGGTCCAACGGTACCGAGGTGGCTCCGGCCCCCTTGCCGACCATGATGTCGATGCGGAAGTCCTCCATCGCCAGGTAGAGCATCTCTTCGGCGGAGCGAGCCATCCGGTGGATCTCGTCGATGAAGAGCACCTCGCCGGGCACGAGGGAGGAGAGCACGGCGGCCAGGTCACCGGCGTGCTGAATCGCGGGGCCGCTTGACATGCGCAGCGGCCGATTGCCCTCGTAGGCGATGATCATGGCGAGGGTCGTCTTGCCGAGGCCTGGCGGGCCGGCCAGCAGGATGTGGTCTGGGGTGCGCTGCTGCATCGATGCCGCGGTCAGCAGCAGCTGCAACTGGCCGCGCACCTTCTGCTGGCCGACGAACTCGGTGAGGCTCTTGGGGCGCAGGGCGCCCTCGAAGGCCAGCTCCGCGTCGCCCTCGAGGGCCGGGTTGGTCAGGTCGACGCCGGGATCCTGGGTCATGAGTTGCGCCCAGCGGCGTTGGCGGCACCCGAATGCTGGGCAGGACCGAGCCGGGCCAAGGCCAGGCGGAGCACGGCCCCGACCCCGGCTTCCTCGGCGTCGAACTCGGCTGTGCTGCCGGCGAGGATCTCCTCAACGGCCTGGACGGCGACACGCTCCGACCAGCCGAGGCCGATCAGCGCTGCTTGCACGCTGGCGCCGACGGTGGCCGTGGCGACGCCGGCGCGTCCGGGGGCAACGGCGGCGCTGGTGACGGCGACCTTGCCGACCAGTGACAGCACTATGAGCTTGGCGGTCTTCGGCCCGATCCCGCTGACCTTGCGGAACACGGCATCATCCTCGGCATTGACGGCGAGTGCGATCTGGTTGGGGGTGAGCACGGCGAGCACGCCGAGCGCGGACTTGGGACCGACGCCGGTGACGCCGACGAGAAGCTCGAACACGGCGAGTTCTTCGGCGCTGGGGAAGCCGTAGAGGGTCAAGGAGTCTTCGCGAACGATCAGGGTGGTGGCAAGGCGGGTTTCGGTGCCGATCCTCGCGGCCAGGGCCGTGGACGGCGTGACCTGCACGGCGAGTCCGACTCCGCCGACCTCGATCACGACGGTTGAGCCCAGGGCTGAAAGGACTGGGCCACGCACTGAAGAGATCACCTAGCCAGCCTACGGTGCGCCGCAGACACTGCTGCCGCCGACCCCGGCGCGTTGCCGCGCTCGGCGTCGCGCCAGGCCTTCTGCGCCGGAGTGAGCGAGCCGGGACTGAGCGCGGGCGTGGACCGGTTGCCCGCTGCGACCGTACCGCTGGTGGGGAGTACACCGCCGGCGGCGCCCGTTCGCCAGGCGTGGCAGATGGCCAGCGCGAGCGCGTCGGCGGCATCCGCCGGTTTCGGGATCTCGGCCAGGCCCAGCACCCGGGCGACCATGGTGCCGACCTGTTTTTTGTCCGCGGAGCCGTACCCGGTGATCGCGGCCTTGACCTCGCTCGGGGTGTGCAGGGTCACCGTCAGTCCGCGCTTGGCGGCGAGCATGAGGGCCACTCCGCTGATTTGGGCGGTGCCCATGACCGTGCTCACGTTCTGCTGCGCGAAGACCCGCTCAATGGCCACGAAGTGCGGTTGGTGCCGGTCGAGGAGCTCTTCGAGGCCCTCACTGATCAGCAGCAGGCGGCGTTCGAGGGGCAGGTCGGGAGAGCTGCGGAGCACCTGCACGTCGACCAGGGTCGCCGAACGGTTCGCTGCGACGTCGACGATCCCGACGCCGCAGCGGGTCAGGCCCGGGTCGATGCCCAGCACCCTGACCGTCATCGGTGGGCTATTCGCTGTCTGCTTCGAGCTCGGCCTGGACCTCGGCCGAGACGTCGTAGTTGCTGTAGATGTTCTGCACGTCGTCGAGTTCCTCGAGTGCGTCGATGAGCCTGAACACCTTGCGGGCGGTCTCGGCGTCGACCTCGATCTTGAGCTGCGGGACGAAGGCGATGTCGGCGGAGTCGTAGTCGATTCCAGCGGTCTGCAGGGCGGTGCGGGTGGCGACCAGATCGTGCGCCTCGCTGAAGACCTCGAACTTCTCGCCGTCGTCGACGACCTCTTCCGCGCCGGCGTCGAGCACCGCAGCGAGAACGTCGTCTTCGGTTGCGTCTCCCTTGGGCACCACGACGATGCCCTTGCGGTGGAAGTTGTAGGCGACACTGCCCGGGTCGGCCATGTTGCCGCCGTTGCGGCTGACCGTGGTGCGCACCTCGGCCGCGGCACGGTTCTTGTTGTCGGTGAGGCACTCGATCATGATGGCGACACCGTTGGCGGCGTAGCCCTCATACATGATGGTGGTGTAGTCGACGGCTTCACCGGACAGCCCAGCGCCGCGCTTGACGGCGCGGTCGATGTTGTCGTTGGGGACCGAGGTCTTCTTCGCCTTCTGGATGGCGTCGACGAGCGTCGGGTTGCCGGAGAGGTCGGCTCCGCCCATACGGGCGGCGACCTCGATGTTCTTGATCAGCTTGGCGAAAGCCTTCGCCCGACGCGAGTCGGTGACGGCCTTCTGGTGCTTGGTGGTCGCCCACTTGGAATGCCCGGACATGAATCTCCCGATTTTCGTTGCGTTGTCGTTGCGCTAACTCGTGCGACGCGCTTGGGGCGTCGTCTGCTGGCACCGCGACCGTTCCGACCGCTCAGTGCGCTCTCAGTCTAGCCCGGGCACCCTCTGACTGCCCTTCGGCTCACCGGGTGGTGGGCACGCCGAGTATCTTGTGCAGGGTGCGCAGGTTGCGGTTCGTGGTGGTGGATTTGTACCGGGGTTTGGCAGCCAGGACGCTGAAGGGGCTCTTGATGCCCACAGCCCGACGCACCTGCCAGTACAGGAGTCCGTCGCCGGGTTGAACGCTCTCGTCGGCCGGATCGAGCGGGGGCGCGCTGACCAGGAGCTCGTCGAGCCGGGCCGGGTCTGAGCCGAAGAGGATGTACGAGTGCCAGCCGTCCCGGTCGTCGAACGGGTAGCCGGCGACGGCTGCGACGAGGTCGTCTCTGGGAAGGAGCACCACGAACGCCGTGTACCCGAATCGCTCGGACAGGGCTCGTTCCAAGCCCGTCTTGACGGCGGCGGCATCCGCCTCGTCGCTCGTGAAGAGCACATTGCCGCTGGCCAGGATGGTCGCGACACCGCTGTGGCCGAGCCTGCTGACGGTGTCGGCCAGGTCGGCCATCTTGATGGTAATGCCGCCGACGTTGATGCCGCGCAGCAGGGCGACGTATCTCATGGGCTGGCCTGGGTCATGCCCCCATTGTGCCGGACTGCGTGGTGCAGCCGGGCTAGACGCCGAAACCGGCCGTCCGCACCTTCTGCAGGAAGTACTCGTGGAAGCGGTACTCCCCCGTGATCTCCGGGTGGAAGGACGTGCCGAGCAGGTTGCCCTGCTCGACGGCCACGCATCGACCGTCGGCGATCGTGGCCAACGCCGTGGCGCGCGGTCCGACGGTCTCGACCACCGGGGCGCGGATGAAGACGGCGTGCACCGGGGCCTCGCCGAGGGCCGGCACCTCCAGGTCGGTCTCGAACGAGGCGGTCTGCGAGCCGAACGCGTTGCGGCGCACGCTGATGTCCAGGCCGCCGATGCTCTGCTGGCCCGAAATCCCGTCCAACACCGTGTCGGCCAGCATGATCAGTCCCGCGCAGGTGCCGTAGACCGGCATCCCGCCCTGGACGGCCGCTCGCAGGGGGTCGGCGAGGCCGAACATGCGAGTCAGCTTGTCCATCACGCTGGACTCGCCGCCCGGGATCACCAGGCCGGTGACGCTGGCCAGTTCCTCCGGGCGGCGCACGAGAGTGACCTCGCTGCCGAGCGAGCGCAGGACGTCGGCGTGCTCGCGAAAGTCGCCCTGAAGGGCGAGTACTCCAACGCTCATGAAGCGGGTGTTACCAGCCGCGCTCGGAAAGGCGGTGCGGGGCGGCAAGGTCAGACACGTTGATGCCGACCATCGCTTCGCCGAGGCCGCGCGAGACATCCGCGATGATCTTGGCGTCGTCGTAGAAGGCGACGGCCTTGACGATGGCGTTGGCGCGTTCCTGCGGGTTGCCGGACTTGAAGATGCCCGAACCCACGAAGACGCCGTCGGCGCCGAGCTGCATCATCATGGCCGCGTCGGCCGGGGTGGCCACGCCGCCGGCGGTGAACAGCACGACGGGCAGCTTGGCGGTCGCGGCGATCTCGGCGACGAGTTCGTACGGGGCCTGCAGGTCCTTGGCGGCCACGTACAGCTCGTCCTTGGTGAGCGAGGACAGCCGGGCGATCTCGCCCTTGATGGTGCGGATGTGCTTGGTGGCCTCAGAGACGTCGCCGGTGCCGGCCTCGCCCTTGGAGCGGATCATCGCGGCGCCCTCGGTGATGCGACGCAGCGCCTCGCCCAGGTTGGTGGCACCGCAGACGAACGGAATCGTGAAGTTCCACTTGTCGATGTGGTTGACGTAGTCGGCGGGGCTCAGCACCTCTGACTCGTCGATGTAGTCGACCTCGAGGGCCTGCAGCACCTGGGCTTCGACGAAGTGGCCGATGCGGGCCTTCGCCATGACCGGGATGGAGACCTCGGCGCGGATGCTGTCGATCAGGTCGGGGTCGCTCATGCGGGCGACACCACCCTGGGAGCGGATGTCGGCCGGGACGCGCTCGAGCGCCATGACGGCGACGGCGCCTGCGTCTTCGGCGATGCGGGCCTGCTCGGCGTTGACGACGTCCATGATGACGCCGCCCTTCAGCATCTCAGCGAGTCCGCGCTTGACGCGGCTCGAGCCGAACTGTGCGGCGCTGTCGACCTGCTCGGGGGAAGTGGTGTCAGTCATAGCTACGATTCTATTCCTTGCGTCTGGTGCCGCTGGTCGGGGCGAGGGGCACGGGTGATGAGAACTGGGTCAAGAGACGGGTGTTACTGCAAGCCGTGCCAGCGAGGTGGGAAAGCGGGGGTCAGACGGTGGAAACCGGCCAACCCTCCGCGACCTCGCGGCGCACCTCGCCGAGCAGCTTCGGGATCGCCTTGGTGCCGGCGATGATCGGGAAGAAGTTCGAGTCGAGCGCCCAGCGCGGCACGATGTGCTGGTGCAGGTGCTCGGCGATCCCGGCGCCCGCGATGCGGCCCTGGTTCATTCCGAGGTTGAACCCGTCGCAGCCCGAGGTGGCCTTGAGTACCCGCATTGCCACCTGGGTCAGGCTACCGATCTCGGCGACTTCCTCCGGGGTGGCTTCGTCATACGTCGCAACATGCCGGTAGGGGCAGACGAGCAGGTGGCCGCTGTTGTACGGGAACAGGTTCAGCAGCACGTAGGCGTACTTCCCGCGGGCCACGATGAGAGCCTTCTCGTCGTCCATCGACGGCGCGATGCAGAACGGGCAGTCGTCGGGGTGCGGCTGCTGGCCGTCTTGGATGTAGACCATCCGGTGCGGCGTCCACAGCCGCTGGAAGGCATCCGGAACGGCGGCGAAGTCGCCCGAATTCTCCACCCGGATGCCCTCGGCGACGTCCTGCGGGCTGCCGGACAGGCGGTCCCAGGGCGTGTCTCGCGGCACGTCCTTCTCGGGACCCGCCGGAGTGGCTTCGGTCATCGTCAGGCCTGGTCCGCGCCGGCCGTACCGACCAGGGCGACAGGTGCACCGTCCTGGGCGAAGTCGGCGGCGCCGTTGACCTGAGCGCGGGTGGTGATGGACGCGATGATCCGGCGGATGGCGTCGTCGACGGGAACCCCGTTTTCCTGGGTTCCGTCACGGAACCGGAAGCTGACCGCGCCGTTCGCGCGGTCATCCTCGCCGACGATGAGCTGGAACGGGATCCTCTGCAGCGTGGCGTTGCGGATCTTCTTCTGCATCCGGTCGCTGGAGGAGTCGAGCTCGACCCGGACGCCCGCCGTCTTGAGCTTGGCCAGGACTTCCCAGAGGAAGTCTTCGTACTGCTCGGACACTGGGATGCCGATGACCTGCACCGGCGAGAGCCAGACCGGGAACGCACCGGCGTAGTGCTCGAGCAGGATGGCGAAGAACCGCTCGATCGACCCGAGCAGCGCGCGGTGGATCATGACCGGCTGCTGGCGGGTGCCGTCCGGCGCCGTGTACTCCAGGTCGAACAGTTCCGGCTGGTTGAAGTCGAGTTGCACCGTCGACAGCTGCCAGGTGCGGCCGATGGCGTCCCGTGCCTGCACCGAGATCTTCGGACCATAAAAGGCCGCTCCACCCGGATCCGCCACGAGTTCGAGTCCCGAATCCTCGCCGACCTGGCGGAGGGTGTCGGTCGCGGCATCCCACTGCTCGTCGGTACCGACGGACTTCTTGGGATCGCGGGTCGACAGTTCCAGGTAGAAATCGGTGAGGCCGTAACCACGGAGGGTCTCGAAGACGAACTCGAGCTGGCTGGTGACCTCGGCCTTGACCTGGTCCTGGGTGACGTAGATGTGCGCATCGTCCTGGGTGAGGCCGCGCACGCGAGTGAGGCCCTGCAGCGTGCCGCTCTTCTCATAGCGGTAGACGGTGCCGAACTCCGCCAGGCGTAACGGAAGCTCGCGGTAGCTGCGGCCGCGGGCCTTGAAGATGAGGTTGTGCATCGGGCAGTTCATGGGCTTCAGGTAGTAGTCCTGGCCCTGGCGGGTGACGTGGCCCTCGGCGTCGACCTCTTCGTCAAGGTGCATGGGCGGGAACATGCCCTCGCGGTACCAGTTGAGGTGCTGGCTGGTCTCGAACAGGTGACCCTTGGTGATGTGCGGGGTGTTGACCAGGTCGTAGCCGTTCGCGAGCAGGCGCTCGCGCATGAAGTTCTCGATCTCCGAACGGATGATGCCGCCCTTGGGGTGGAACACGGCCAGTCCCGAGCCGATCTCTTCGGGGAAGGAGAACAGGTCCAGTTCCTGACCGAGCTTGCGATGGTCGCGCTTGGCGGCCTCTTCCAGGCGGGCCTTGTAGGCGCGCAGTTCGTCCTTGGTGGGCCAGGCGGTGCCGTAGATGCGCTGCAGCTGCGGGTTCTTCTCCGAACCGCGCCAATACGCTGCGGCCAGGCGAGTGAGCGAGTAGCCGTTGCCGATCATGCGGGTGTTGGGCAGGTGCGGACCGCGGCAGAGGTCCTTCCACACGGTCTCACCGGTCTTGGGGTCGACGTTGTCGTAGATGGTCAGTTCCGCGCCGCCGACCTCGACGGACTCGTCGGCCTGGTTCGGGGTGCCTGCCTCGTCGGACGAGCCTGTCGAGACCCCCTTCAGGCCGATGAGTTCCAGCTTGTACGGCTCTGCCGCGAGTTCGGCGCGGGCCTCGTCATCGGTGACGACGCGGCGCACGAAGCGCTGGCCCTGACGGATGATGCGGTCCATGGCCTTCTCGAGCGCCTTGATGTCTTCGGGGGTGAACGGTTCGGCCACGTCGAAGTCGTAGTAGAAGCCGTCGGTGACGGGCGGACCGATTCCCAGGCGCGCCGCGGGGTTCACGGTCTGCACGGCCTGAGCGAGCACGTGAGCAGCCGAGTGGCGCAGAATACTGAGGCCGTCGGGCGAGTCGATGGTCACCGGGGTGACGTCATCCGTTTCGGTCACCGCAGTGGCGAGGTCCCTGAGCTCGCCGTTGACGCGCATGGCGACAACGGATCGGTCGGTGAAAAGCTCAAAACCGTCAACCACGTGTATTACTCCCTTGAGTTGCGAACCCTTCAACTTTAGCGGGCGCCGGTGGGCTCAGTGACGGGCCCCGGGCACAGAAAAGCGCTGCCGGCGATGCCCGTGTGGACTCTGCCGACAGCGCTTGGCTGTGCTGCCTCTTGTGCTATCTGGTGGGCGATACTGGGATCGAACCAGTGACCTCTTCCGTGTCAGGGAAGCGCGCTACCGCTGCGCCAATCGCCCAGGACCGCGGATGGTACTCACGGGCTGGAGGTGGATACGGGATTCGAACCCGTGTAGACGGCTTTGCAGGCCGTTGCCTCGCCTCTCGGCCAATCCACCGTGTTCTTTGTTACCTGTATACCCAAAGAAAATCGGCCTCTCGGCCGATTTGCTTCGAGCGGATGACGAGATTCGAACTCGCGACCCTCACCTTGGCAAGGTGATGCGCTACCACTGCGCCACATCCGCAACTGCTCGCATTTCTGCGTGCTTGGAAGACTCTACTCGATCCTGGGGACCTCGTGTGCACATCACGCGCCCGTGGGCGCCCTGGCCGGTCGAAATGAGCCGCTGTGCCGCGGAATTACGCGGAAAAACAAAAAAACCCCCGAGTTTATCGGGGGTTTTCTTCGGTGCTTCTCGTGCGTGGTGCTGCCATTTCTCTGTGGGCGATACTGGGATCGAACCAGTGACCTCTTCCGTGTCAGGGAAGCGCGCTACCGCTGCGCCAATCGCCCAAATCCTTCGCAGTGCACAATGCACACTGTTGTGGTTGGAGGTGGATACGGGATTCGAACCCGTGTATACGGCTTTGCAGGCCGCTGCCTCGCCTCTCGGCCAATCCACCGTGCTTGATGCCGTATTCACTACAACCGTGCTGGGTTTACCAAAGAGAATCGGCCTTTCGGCCGATTCAATTCGAGCGGATGACGAGATTCGAACTCGCGACCCTCACCTTGGCAAGGTGATGCGCTACCACTGCGCCACATCCGCAACTGCTCGCATTTCTGCGTGCGTTGAAGACTCTAGCCGATAGTGCGAGACAAATTCAAACCGAGCGATTGCCGCGTGTCGCGGCCCCTCGATGTGCACTCAGGCCCCGGTCTGGTCTAGTATCAGATGTCGCAGTCGAGAGGTTTTCGAGTGTGGTTCGGGCGATTGGCGCAGTTGGTAGCGCGCTTCCTTCACACGGAAGAGGTCGTGGGTTCGAGTCCCGCATCGCCCACCGAAACGGCCCCCGGAGAACCCGGGGGCCTCGTTGGTTAACGATCAGAATTCGGTCCGGAACAGGCTGGCCGGTGCGGTGGACTCAGCGTTTGTCCGGCGCGGCCCCGCCCTAGCTTGACTCCCCAGAACCCACGGGTGTCGACGCGAACAGCACTCTGTCGCTGGCCACGAGGTCGTCGAGGGTCAATACCCGCTGGAGATCGTGCCCGGCGGCCAGGGCCAGGCGCAGTTGGTCATCGCTTTGGGGGGCGAGCCGGGCCTCCATGAATCCGCCCAATGCTCGAATCGCGCAGGCGGTGAGAACCCCCTCGGGCGTGCCGCCGATCCCCATGGCCAGATCGATTCGCCCACCGGGTGTGGCAGCGTCGATCGCGGCGGACACGTCGCCCTCCCCCGCGAGCACGACCCGTGCACCGACCCCGCGCAGTTCGGCCACCAGGCGCACGTGCCGCGGTTTGTCGAGCACCGCTACGGTGATCTCGGTCATCGGCTTCCCGAGCGCTTCGGCCAGCCGGCGCACGTTCTGGCTCGGGGTGGCCCGAAGGTCGAGGATGCCGCGGGCCGGCGCCGAGGAGATGAGCTTGTCCATGTAGAACACGTCCCGGGGATCGAACAGCGTGCCGCGTGGAGCAAGGGCGATGACACAGACGGATCCAGGCAGCCCTTCCTGCACGAGTCGAGTGCCGTCGAGCGGGTCGACGGCAATGTCGCAGGCCGGTCCGTCGCCGGAGCCGAGTTCCTCGCCGTTGGCCAGCATCGGGGCTTCGTCCTTCTCCCCCTCCCCGATCACCACGTACCCGGCGAATGGCGCCGGCAGCAGTTCGGCGCGCATGGCGGCGACTGCCGCGGCATCCGCCGCATTCTTGTCACCGCGTCCGAACCAGACTTGGGCGGCCAGTGCCGCCGCTACCGTCGCCGCGCGTACCGCGGCGACCAAGTCCGCCGCATAGTGTTCGCCGCCGAGAACGGTGCTGGTGCTGGTGCCCGCACTGGGGCTTGTGCTCGGTCTGGCGGCGTCGGCCGTCGTGTTGCTGCTCATGGGACTCGATGGTACCCGCAGGGCCGGGCCGCCAGCCGGGATAGTGTCAACGGGTGATCAGAGAACACGCCATCCTGCCCGTGCGAACCGGCCGTGAAGACGCCTTCCTTGCTGCGTTCCAGACGGCTCGGCCGCTCATCGAGTCGATGCCCGGTTTCCGTGGGCTCAGCCTGTCCAGATCGGTTGAGGATCCAACGTCCTTCCTGCTGCTGGTGGACTGGGAACGCTTGGAGGACCACACCGAGGGGTTCAGGCGCTCCCCTGAATACGCCGACTGGAAAGCTCTGCTGCACAGCTTTTACGACCCCTTCCCCGACGTGCAGCACTTCATCTCCGTGCCCTGATCTGTGCCCTGCTTCGGTTGACCAGCATCGCCCAAGCCACCCAGAACCAGGAGCGGCAGGACCCATCGATTCCCGAGAGGGGGCGGCGCACGATCGGCCAGATCTGCGCCGACGCCATGGCCGACCTGGTCCTGGACGGCGTCGCCCAGGGTGAAGACCGGGACGGTGACCATCACGCTGCTACGGATGCCGCCGCCGGTGCTGGCGGTCCCGTAACCCCAACCACCGACGTGTGTCGGTCGGGACCCGGTACTTGATCCTTACCGACCGAGAGCACTGCCCCGGTTTCCGTGGAACCTGCCGCTTCCCGGGCTGCACCAGACCCGCCTCCCGCAGGGATATCGACCACACCACCGCGTGGGAACACGGCGGACCCACCGACTACCACAACCTGGCCCACCTCTGCCGCGCCCACCACCGCCTCAAACACCACACCCTGTGGACCGTGGTGCACGAACCCGGCGGGGTGCTCGTGTGGACCTCCCCGGCCGGGGAAACCCACCGCACCTACCCCGAAACCACCCTCGGACCACCACCCACCCCGCCACCGGCTCTCGAACGACCGGCAGCACCGGCCCGGCCACAGGCGAACAACCGGCCTGAAGATCCACCGACCTTCTAGCGCTCCCCCAACCGTCTCGGAGGACGCGCAGCAGCGGGCACTTGCTAATTCGGCAATTCTGTTTGTCAATCTTGGAGCGGCGCTTCAGCATGGTCATATGACCAGCAACGGCACGCCTCCCTCTATCCCCCGTCTTCCACATCCGCAGACACTTTCACAGACACAGACACACGACGTCGTCATCATCGGCGGTGGAGCGGCCGGACTCAGCGCCGCAGTTGTGCTCGGGCGGGCACGACGTTCGGTGATCGTCGTCGATGACGGACATCCACGAAACGCGCCCGCCGACGGCGTGCACAGCTTCCTCACCCGCGACGGCCTGCGCCCCGCCGAGCTGGTGCGCCTCGGCCAGGACGAGGCCCGCTCGTACGGCGCTGAATTCATCATGGGCCGGGCCGTCAACAGCCGACGCTCGGCGCAGGGCTTCACGGTGACCCTCGATGACGGCAGCACGGTGTCGGGGCGCCGCCTGCTGGTGGCGACCGGGCTCGTCGATGAGCTTCCCGATGTTCCCGGCGTCGCCGAGCGGTGGGGACGGGACGTACTGCACTGCCCGTACTGCCATGGCTGGGAGGTCAGGGATCAGACCATCGGCATCCTCGGCACCGGGCCGAAGTCGGTTCACCAGGCGCTGCTCTTTCGCCAGTGGAGCAGGAACATCACCCTGTTCCTGCACGGGGACATGATCGACACCGACGGCACGATTTCGGAGCAGCACGGACCGACCGATGCAGAGTGGGAGCAACTCGCCGCCCGCGGCGTGAGCGTCGTGATCGGCCCGGTTGCGGGTCTCGACGTGCGGGACGACGCCCTGGCCGGGGTTCGCCTGGCCAGCGGTCGCCTGTTCCCCCTGCAGGCGCTCGTGGTCGCCCCGATGTTCACGGCTCGCACCGACTTCCTCGACGGACTCGGGCTGGCCTCGACACCGCATCCGCTCGGCGTTGGAACCCAGTTGGACAGCGACGAGACCGGGCGCGTACTCAACGATGGTGCCGTGGTGCCCGGAGTCTGGGCGGCCGGCAACGCCACCAACCTGATGGCGCAGGTCGTCGTGTCCGCCGCCGCCGGACTCGGCGTTGCCACGATGATCAACTCCGACCTCATAGCGGCGGAGGTGGAGAGCGCCGTGACGGCCTACCGCAGTCCGTTCTCGGCCGCCAACGAGGCCAGCAACAGCGACTCGGTGCTCGGCGATCGCCGACACGGGGTTCATCCAGAGCACACACCGGCTCGGGAAGGACAGAGCCGATAACGTCCACGTCGGCTCGTCCAACGGGACGCTGTGGTCGCTCTCGCGGCCGGTCAGTCCCTGGTGCCGAACCAGGTCGTGATTCCGGGTGAGTAGAGCACCGAATCAGGTGCCCGGGATCCTGCCAGCCCCGGGAAACCGGCCACCGAAAGCAGGCTGTCGTGCAGTGAGATCAGCTGCGCCGTGAACAGCCGCCACGGCTGGTGGTGGTTGCGCAGCCGGATGGTGCGGCCGCGCACCCGGGTGAACAGCGCCCAGCGCGCGGTGAGGAAGTCGGCCAGCGGATCGTCTACGACCGGATGACCCGTCGAGCGCACGACGATCTGAGTGTGCGCGTGCGCGGCGAGGTGGCGGGTGGACGAGTAGCGGTACTCGCCGGCCTCCACTTCCACCCGTGTGCGTGACCACATGTAGGGCAGCGCGAAGAGCGCGCGGGCGGCCAGCACGGCGGCGAGCCTGGACGCCTCGAGCGACACGAACACCACACCCCGCCGCCCGCGGTCGTCGACCGCGTAGAGACGCACATTCACCTCGACGAACGCGCCGAAGTACGGGATCGGCGCACTGCCGAACACCGTCGCTCGGTCCAGGACGAACGGGATCAGGCCGACCCAGCTGGAGCCGTCGTACACGTCGGGCCGGAGGCCGTCCGGGAGCAGCGGCGCCACCTGGTCGGCGTCGACCCGCCAATGCAGGAAAACCAGATCCGACCAGCGCTGGCTGGCCGTCGCCCGGCCGACCAGCGGCGGGGCGACGGCCGTGATCGGCCAGGGTTCTGACACGGGGTGGCTAAACGGCGTCGGTGTGAACGGCGCCGCTGTGAACCGTGCCGCTGTGAACGGTGTCAGCGTCGGCAGAAACCGGCACCTGCGCGGGCACAAACCCGTCGCCGGCCTGGGCCTTCGCCAGGGCCGTACCGGCAGCAGTTCCACCGATCAGGCCGCCGAGCAGGTCCTTGATGCCCACGCCCATGGTGGAGTTGAGCACGGCGTCGACCTCGGAGAAGCCGGAGGCGACGTTCTTGCTGAGCTGGCTGGCACCGTCGGTGGAGATCACCGTGAGCTGGTCGATGTTGCCCATCGGGGCGGCCAGCTCGTGCGCGATCTTCGGCAGCATCTCGACAAGGCGCAACTGGATGAGCGCCTCGGACTGCTCGGCCACGGCCTGGGCGCTGAGGCGGGTAGCCTCGGCCTCTGCCGAACCGCGGGCCAGGATCGCATCGGCGTTGGCCTGACCCTCGGCCCGGATGGCCTCGGCGGACGCCACCCGGCTGTCGCGGTCGGCGTTGGCCGCCGCGACCCGGGCCTCGGCGGCTGCGGCGGCGGAGACCCGCACGCGGTATGCGTCGGCGTCGGCCACGGCGTTGACCTCGGAGTCAAGCTCGGCCTTTCGCAGGCTGGCGCGACGCTTGGCGGTCAGCTCCTGCTCCTGAACGATGTTCTGCTGGGCCTTCGCCTCGGCCAGCGGCTTGGCCGCAGCAGCCTCGGCGGAGGCCTTGTCGGTGTCGAGCTGGAGCGCCGCCTTGCGCAGCGCCAGGGTGTTCTGGGCTTCGGCCACGGCCTGTTCGGCGATGATCGACGCTTCCTGCGCTTCGCGGTTGGCCTGGTGCTCGGCCACCTCGGCCTGACGGCGCACCTTGGCCTGTTCGGCACGACCCAGGTCGCGGATGTAGTCGTTCGCGTCGGTGATGCCCTTGATCTCGAACGAGTCGACGTCGACGCCCTGGTTGGCGAGGGATTCCCGGGCGGTGGCGAGCACCGACGTGCCGAGCTCATCACGCTTCTGGATGATGGTCATCACGTCGGTGGCGCCGATCGAGGAACGCAGGGAACCGCTGAGCACCTCCTGGGCGAAGTTGTCGATGTTCTTGTCCTGGCCGGTGAAGCGCTGGGCAGCGGCGCGGATCGCGGTCGGGTCGTCGCCGACCTTGACGATCGCGACGGCTTCGACGGTGAGAGTGATTCCGTTGCGGTCCTGGGCGACGGCCGTGATCTCGATGGCCCGGCTGCGCAGGCTGATCTTGAACGCCTTCTGGAAGAAGGGGGTGATGAACACGCCCTGGCCGTGCACCACCCGCTGGCCGGATTCCTCGAGCGTGGCGCCGTCGACGATGGTCTTCTTGGACTTCTTGCCGGTGATGACGAGGGCTTCGTCCGGCCCGGCGTTCTTGTACACCGAGCGGGCGTAGACGAGCACGATCACACCCACCACAATGACGAGGAAGACGATACCGATAATCGGACTGAGGAGTTCTAACATGTGTACCTTCCGGTCCGCGCCAGGCGAACATCACGTCGCGCAGCCAGAAGGGCCCCGCTCCCTCCACGTAGGCTAGCGCTCCCGCGCCCCGGCGTGCGGGGTCAGAAGGGTCGATTGTCTTCTCAGGCCAGCAATTTTGCCTTCGCCGCCGTGAACTCAGTGTCACTGAGCACCCCGGCATTGTGGAGTTGGGACAGCTGGTTCAGCTGGTCGAGCAGGGCGGAATCTCCCGAGGCCGCTGGCGCAGCTGCCTGCTGCGGCTGCTGCTGCTGGGCGTCGTACTCGGCCTGGGCTTGGGCATCGGCCTGTGCCTGGGCATCCTGGGCCCTGCCCTGTTGCCGCCGCTGCACATTGCCGCTCACGGCTGTGGCGGTGCCGGCGACGACCGCTGTGCGCGCGGCCATGCCCAGGAGTCCGGGGCGACCCCGTCGAAGTGGTGACATGATCTGGTCCTTACGGTTCGTGGCTGACTGTTCGTGACTGACTGTTCGTGGTTGAACGCGTCGATGGTTCTGGTCGGGTGTGCGGATCCGGTGTCGGCGAGGTCAAACCGCGGCGTCGAGTACCGCGTTCACGACGGCCGCGGGAATCCGCTCCTGATGGAGCACCGCTCCCCCCGATGCCGACAGGACGGAAGCGAAGTGCCGGGCCCAGGTCAGTTCCACGACCAGGACCGCGGCTGAGGTACCAGGCGGCAGGTCCACCGCGAGTTCCTCGACATCGTCCAGTCCGGCGAGGCCGAGTTCGCCCAGTGCCAGGTCCGGCAATTGCGCCTTCTCGGGCAGATCCTCCACCTCGACGATCCGCAGGTCGCCCTCGACGCTGCGAGAGACGAAGATCAGGTCGAGGAGGGTGACGGTTTTCTCATCGATCAGGGCTCGCAGTGCCTCACTCAGAGGGGCACCGGGCCTTTCGCCGTCAAAGGAGATCAGGAGAATCTCCACGGGTCCGTACGTGAATTCCGCCATCGGGTGTCCCTTCGTCAGACCTGCGGGCAGGCGCACCGCCACCCGGTTCGGGCTCAGTGTCGCCGTGCACCCGCGGGGTCGAGTCACCCGGAAAGGGTGAATCTGGACCTGACCCGGTCAGAGCAGCCCGCGATCCTGGGCGATCGCCACCGCGTCCGCCCGGTTCGTGGCCTCGAGCTTCTGGTAAATGTTGCGCAGGTGGGTCTTCACGGTGTTGGGGCTGACGTTGCGCTTGCCCGCGATGTCGGCCACGGACTGGTGGAACGGCAGCTCCCGCAGGATCTCTCGCTCTCGTTGGGTGAGCGCAGGACTGTTCCGGCCGTGGTCGAGCGCGGGCGGACGCTCGTGCAGGTGCAGCGCGTCAGCGGCGCGGAGAATGTGCCGGGCGAAGTCGTCGAGATCACCGAGTCGGCCGAGGCGACCGCGGATGAGAGCGGTGCCCTGCCCACCGACGGCCAGGAACGCCCGTTCACAGCCGATCCTGCTCGCGAGCCGCAGGGCTCGAAGCAGCCGGGCGTCCGCCTCGACGTGTCGGCCAGACACATCCGCCACGTGGGCCAGGGCTATCCAGGCGCTGACGATCGTCGCACCGCGCCATGCGGTGCGTTCCTCGAGAGCCGCCCCGCGGAGCCGTTCCTCAGCGGGGTGGCCGGCCCTGGTGGGTGGGACGAGGAGGAACCTGATCAGCATCGACTCCAGAGAGTCCTCCCCCAGCGCCCGTTCGATCAGGCGAACAAGCAACTGGGTTTCCAGCCGTCCGTCGAGTGCGCCGCTCAGCTCGATCAACGGTATGCAGCACAGGCTGAGGGCTCGCGGATGCTCAGAGCCGACCTCACGCATCAGGAGCATCAGCCTGTCGAGGGCCTGGCGTGACCGTGCCGCATTGTCCAGCTGGCTCAAGAGCAACAGCACCTCTGCGGGTACGCTGATGCCGGCATCGGAGCCCCTGTCCTCGCTTGCTGCCAAGGCCTCGAGAGCTACCGGGTCGACCGGCTGGCAGGCTTCGTACCGGTGAATTATCGCGTAGAGCAGCGCCCTGCCGGCGGCGTGGTCGACGGGCCGCTCGGCTCCCACGAGAGCTCCCATCTCTGACGCCGTCGTGGCCATCTGGCCTTCGAGCATCGCCACGTGCACCCAGTTACCGGCATGCCCCGCCGCCGTCGCCGCCAGGTCACAGGCCAAGAGGAACAACCAGTCCAAACCAACGTCCCTGGCCGAGTCCGCAACCTCTCTGAGAATGTCCTCCGCCGGACCGGGCTCACCGAGCTTGTCCCGGCAGCGGCCCTGGGCCGTTGCGGCCAACAGGTCGACGGCCAGGACCTGTCGCGCCGCCGATGGCACACCGCCCTGCAGGGCTGCCAAGCGGTTCTCGATGTCGGGCCGCTCAGTGGCGTGGAACGCCTGCAGAATGGCGACCACAAACGTCCATCGAGTCGAGGTCGCATCGGTGCGGTCGTGCTCGGGAAAGTCCCGGGCGGCCGCAGCGGCGGCCACCAGGAGTTGCTGCACCCGCCGCCGGGCCGGGACGTACGGGGGCTCGAGGAGTAGCCGCAGGCACAGCGTTGCGGTGGACACCACGCGGCCCTCGATCTCGTCCAGGGCGCGACCCACAAGATCCGTCGCACCGGATAAGACCAATACGAGGCCGAACCGTTCGAGCAACGCGCCCACGAGTTCTGGATCGTGCGCCACAAGCGACTGCTCCACCGCTGCCGGCGCGCAGGCCCGGTCCGCGAACCACTGACAGGCCAGGAGATGCCTGGCGGTCGCGGCGCCGGCGGCCAACCTGCGTCCCTCTCCCTGCAGGTAGGCGAGCAGGATCGGGTGGTATCGGTAGCCGGCCCCGCCCGGCGCAGCAGGCTCCCGCCCGATCAGCATGTTGTGGCGGGCCAGCCGCTCGAGCACCTCGCCGGCATCGGCGCGCTCTGTCACGGCCACCGCCAGGTCGAGGGGCACCACCTCGCTCAGCGCTGACGCCAACAGGACCTCCCGATCGCCGGTGTCGAGACCCGTGACCACCTCTGCCGCGAGATAGTCCGCCACCGCCGGGTTGTCGCCGTCGAAGCGCCTGAGGTCCAGTGCGGCTCCCTCGGATTCTCGCCAGGTGAGAGCGAGCGCAAGGCCGGTCGCCCAGCCTCCGGTCCGGCGCCTGAGGATGGCACCATCCTCGGCGGGCAGGTCGATGTGGTGCTGCGCAGCCAGGTTGAAGGTCTCCTCGAGTGTGAAGGCCAGGCTGTCGCCGGCGCACTCGATGAGCACACCGGCGGCCTCCAGGGGTGCTATCCCCGCCACGGGCCGGTGACGGCCGGACACGACGATGCGGACGCCCGGGGACATATCGACCAGCGCCTCGAGGATGCCGTCAAGATTCGTGCGGTTCGGGGACGACGGCCGCTCGGCAAGGTGCAGGTCGTCGACGAACACGAACGTCCGGCCCGGCCCCGAGGCGTCAGGTCCGTCCCCGCCCGCCAGCAGCCGCTGCCGGATCTCGTCAGGGTCCCTGGCGTCGCGGAGCGCAGCACCGTTGAACCACCGCACAGTCTGGGTTTCAGCTCTGAGCCGCCGCGCCCAGCCCGCCATCAGTGTTGTTTTGCCGGACCCCGCGGAGTCCCAGAGGACGAGGACCCTGGCATCAGGCCCGGTGAGCCGCTCAAGCACGGAATCCAGTCGCGGGCGGTGCAGGTACCACGCCGGTTCGGCAGCGAGCCCGGCGGGCAACGAGGAGGCCTGCGGTATCGCGAGGTCGACAGCCAAGGACAGTGCCGTGGAGAGGCTTGACGCGACCGACGCGGTTGGAGCTGCCGGAGTGCGGGGCGGGACCGGATTCAGAGGCGGGACCGGAGTGAGTGGGGGGGCCATCGGGAAACGTCCTCGATTTGCATCCATCGCGCTACGTCAGCCACAACATCAGCCGCGGCGACAGGGATTGCGGCGCAGCAGCTGCGTGGGACATGGCTACCCCGTCAAGGCCCCGGCGAACCGGGACCTTGACGGAGTTCTCGCGGTGTTCGGGTCACCGCCAGTGAGGTGATAATGCCGCGGTGGCCGGCCCTGGTCAAGGGGCGGCCCCGGCTCAGTGGCGCAACACCGAGCGCGGTCAGCGCCAGCCGTACCGAGTCCGCAGCGCCCGCTCGATCATCCGGTACCGTGCGGCATCCACGACGGTTCCTTCACGGCGGACCCCGCCCTGGCGTACCTGGAACACCCGGGCGAGCCCCGCCCAGCTCGGCCGCCGTGCGGGATCCCACGGCCCCTCACCGAGCGGCAGGTAGTCTGCGTTGCCTGAACGGTCAGTGCTCGTCAGCTGCACCGCCAGCATGTTGCCCTCGGACAGAGTCGCCATGACCACCACCGGCCGGTCCTTACCCCTACCGTCCAGTTCCTCGTAGGGAACCCACGTCCAGACGATCTCGCCCGGGTCCAGGGCGCCGTCGGTTTCGGGCGCGTAGCCCCAGCCCGCGCGTCGCACCGTCGTCGGATCGAGCTCGATCGTGGCGTCAGGACCGGATTGGCCGGGGGCGGTTCCCGTGCGCGGCACTCCGACGGTCCGGGCGCCGAAGAGGGCAGACCGAAGGGCGGTGAGGAGCTGCCGGGTGCGGAACACACCCGAACACTACCCCACCGCCCGGTCCCCCAGATGCCTCAGCTCTGCTGCCTCAGTGGTCTGTCGTCCAAGCGTTAGACAGTGGCGAGGGCGTAGCCCTCTTCGCCGTGCACCGAGGTGTCGATGCCGGCAACTTCGTCTTCATTCTTGACCCGGAAGCCGATGGTCTTTTCGATGGCGAGACCGAGCAGGTAGGCGACGACGAACGAGTAAATGAGGACCGCGAAGGCCGCGATGGCCTGGACGGCGAGCTGGCCGAGGTCGCCACCGACGAAGAGGCCGGTGCCGATCGCGAAGAAGCCCAGATACAGGGTGCCGATGAGGCCACCGACGAGGTGGATGCCCACGACGTCGAGCGAGTCATCGAAGCCGAAGGTGAACTTCATCTCGATGGCCATGGCGCAGACGGCACCGGCGACGACACCGAGGAGGAGGGCCCAACCGGGTTCGAGGTTGGCGCAGCCCGGCGTGATGGCGACGAGGCCGGCGACGGCACCGGACGCGGCGCCGACCGAGGTCGCCTTGCCGTCCTTGATCTTCTCGACGATGAGCCAGCCGAGGATGGCGGCGGCGGTCGCACCGAGGGTGTTGACCACGATCAGGCCGACATTGGCGAGGCCGTTCAGCCACTCGGCCCCGGCGTTGAAGCCGAACCAGCCGAACCACAGGATCGAGGCACCGAGCAGACCAGCGGAACGTTGTGCGGCTTGGTGATGCCCTTTTGGAAGCCGATGCGCTTGCCGAGGACGAGGGCAAGGGCCAGGGCAGCAGCGCCGGCGTTGATGTGCACGGCGGTACCGCCGGCGTAGTCGATGACGCCGGGCAGGCCGAGCCCCTCGCCGAGGCTCATGATCCAGCCGCCGCCCCAGACCCAGGCCGCGACCGGGAAATAGACCAGGGTGGCCCAGACACCGGCGAAGATCATCCAGGAACCGAACTTGGCACGGTCGGCCACGGCTCCGGAGATCAGGGCGACAGTGATGATCGCGAAGGTCGCCCCGTAGGTGGCGCCGAGGAGATCGAGATTGCCGGTCTCACCCGTGGCCAGCGAGCCGAGTCCGAAGTCGCTGAACGGGTTGCCCGCGAAGTGGCTGGCTCCGTCGACCACGCTCATGTTGAATCCGTACAGGATCCAGAGGACGGTGATCAGCCCGAGTGCGCCGAAGCTCATCATCATCATGCTGACGACGCTCTTGGCCTTGACCAGGCCGCCGTAGAAGAACGCGACTCCTGGAGTCATGAACAGAACCAGCGCGGTTGCCGTCAACCCCCATGCAATGCTGCCAGTGTCCATCATCTGTCCTCACACCTCTCGAGTTGACCGGGTGTACCGCGAAAGCCGCAGACGAGTGCGCCGGGCAGTCCCGGGTACGCCACTCAGTCTCCGACCCAGACGTTTCACCAGCCGCACCGGCATGTTTCGGGGAGGTTACGCAATCGGTGAGAACGTTAAGAGCGTGTTTCGCTGCAGCCCGCTCACTCCGCGTGCGGCGGCAGCTCGCCCGTGGTGAGAGCCACCATCCGGGACTGGGAGCGTTGATACTTCTTGCGGTAGCCGCCCTCCAGCATCTCGGCATCGAAGACGTCGTGGAGCGGCAGTCCGCTGGCGATGATCGGGATCTCGGCATCGTAGACCCGGTCGATGAAGGCCACGAGGCGCAACGCATCGGTCTGGTCGGTGAGCAGGTAGACGTTGCGCAGAGCGATTACGTCGACGTCGGCGATCATCTTGATGTACTTCGACGGATGCACGGTGCTGAGATGGCGCATCAGCGCACCGAAATCGTCACAGGTCACCCTGGAGCCCCGCTCGACGAGTGCCTCGTTCAGGCGGTCGAACTCCTCGGGCAGAACGGCCTCGGCATGCCCGGACGCATCCCGGCGGCGGTAGTCGAGGCCGTCGATGCGCACTGTCTCGAAGTTCGCGGACATGGCCTGAATCTCCCGGAGGAAGTCTGCCGCCGCGAACCGGCCCTCGCCGAGCGAGTTCGGCGGGGTGTTCGAGGTGGCGGCGACCCGGGTGCCGGAGGCGATCAGCTCGCCCAGCAGCCGAGTCATCAGCATGGTGTCCCCCGGATCGTCGAGCTCGAACTCGTCGATGCAGATGAGCTTCGCGCCGGAGAGCTGGGTCACGGTCTCGGCATAGCCCAGGGCGCCGACCAGCGCCGTGTACTCGATGAAGGTGCCGAAGTACTTGGGACCGGGTGCACCGTGCCAGAGCGCCGCCAGGAGGTGGGTCTTGCCCACGCCGAAGCCGCCGTCGAGGTAGATGCCGGGCAACTCGGCCTTGGCTTTGCGGGTGCGGGAGAAGAAACCGCCCGGTCGGGCCCGCCACGCTGCGAAGGCGTTCAGCCGCTCCACCGCCTCGAGCTGGGAGGGATAGTCCAGGTCAGGGCGGTAGGAGTCGAATGAGGCGTGTTCGAATTGCGGTGGCGGCACCAGCTCCGAGACGATCTCCGCACCGGTTATAGATGGCGACCTGTCGACGAGTCGAAGGGGCAACTTTTGGGTCGCACTGACCATGTTTGACATCCGGTTCCTGTCTGTCCCCGACATCCTGGTGGAATTTCGGTGTGGGGTTCTGCCTTGTACCTTGGAGACCTGCGCGCAGGTTGTCCACCAGCCTAAATGCACGCACACCAGGGCCGCGCCGTCGTCCAGGTTCACGAGCCCTCCGGGAGGAAACCATGACCGTCGAAACAGATCCGTCAGCCACGTTCGCGGCGTACGCGCATCCCGAACGCCTGGTGTCAACCGACTGGCTGCAGGCGCACCTCGGCGACCCCGGTTTGGTCGTGGTCGAATCCGACGAAGACGTGATCCTGTACGAGACCGGCCACATTCCCGGTGCCGTCAAGATCGACTGGCACACCGACCTCAACGACCCCGTGGAGCGCGACTACATCGACGGGGCCGGCTTCGCCGCCCTGCTGGGCCGCAAGGGAATCAGCCGCGACAGCACCGTGGTGATTTACGGAGACAAGAGCAACTGGTGGGCGGCATACGCGCTCTGGGTGTTCACCCTGTTCGGCCACGACGACGTGCGCCTGCTCGACGGCGGCCGGGCGAAGTGGATCGCCGAGGGCCGCGAGCTGAGCACGGACCGTGAGGCGGCCGAACCTACCGAATACCCCGTCGTCGAGCGGGCAGACGCGCCCAT
The DNA here is from genome assembly GCF_035984795.1 of Cryobacterium sp. MP_3.1. Lineage (NCBI taxonomy): Bacteria > Bacillati > Actinomycetota > Actinomycetes > Micrococcales > Microbacteriaceae > Cryobacterium > Cryobacterium sp. MP_3.1. Next base: position 289,212 of record NZ_JAXCHV010000001.1, read on the forward strand.
CCGCGCGTTCAAGGACGACGTACTCGCCCACTTCGGCCACCCGCTCATCGACGTGCGCTCGCCGGAGGAATACAGCGGCGAACGCACCACAGCGCCCGCCTACCCCGAGGAGGGATCCCTCCGGGCCGGCCACATCCCTTCGGCGGTGTCGGTGCCGTGGGCCCGCGCCGCGGCCGAGGACGCCACCTTCCGGCCCCGTGCCGAGCTCGACGCCATCTACCGCGACGAGGCCGGGCTCACCGGCGACGAGCCCGTGATCGCCTACTGCCGCATCGGCGAGCGATCCAGCCACACCTGGTTCGTGCTGACCCACCTGCTCGGACTCGAGAACGTGCGCAACTACGACGGCTCCTGGACCGAGTGGGGCAGCGCGGTGCGGGTCCCGATCGTGCAGGGCACAGCCCCCGGAACCGCCCCGGCACCCCGATGAGCACCGTCGACCTTCCCAGCCAGCTTGCCGAGATCCGCGAGGACTTCCTCGCGCTCGAACAACCGGATCGCCTGATGCTGCTGCTGGAGTTCTCCAACGAGCTACCGGACCTTCCCGAGAAGTACCGGGACCATCCCGACCTGTTCGAACGTGTCGTGGAGTGCCAGTCGCCGGTGTTCATTTTCGTCGAGGTGGATGACGACCGCTCTGTGCATCTCTATGCCACGGCGCCGGCGGAGTCGCCCACCACCCGTGGCTTCGCCTCGATCCTCGCCCAGGGCCTTGACGGCCTCAGCGTCGACGAGGTCCTGGCCGTTCCGGATGACTATCCGCAGTCGATCGGCCTCACCCAGGCCGTTTCGCCGCTCCGGCTGCGTGGCATGACCGCCATGCTGGGTCGAACCAAGCGTCAGCTGCGCGAACGACAAGCCGCCCTGGGCTAGCGCGGCGTGCGTCCGCCGAGGGCCGAGGCCTACCGGTCGCCGGTGTGTCCGGCCGCCGTCACGGCGGGGTGTGCCGAGCCGAGCGTGCCGAGCCAGCCGAGGATGGCCCCGTTCCAGGCGGCCGGATCGTAGTTCCACAGTTTGGTGTGCCTGGCCACCTCGAACGGCACCAGGGTGACGATGTCTGGTCGCCGTTCGGCCAGGGCCCGGGACGGCGCTGACGGCACGTAGCCGTCGTCGTCGCTGTGCAGGATGAGAATCGGCAGGCTCAGATCGTTCGACCGGGACACGAAGTCCAGTCGGGGGAAGTCAATGGGGAGATGCATCCCCGTGACCAGACGTCCCCAGCGGCGCCCCATCACCACCAGTGCGCCGCGAACCACCGCCCGCGGCAGCCGGAGGGTGAGCGCCTGGTAGGCCACAACATCCGCCCAATCGATCACGGGCGAATCGAGCACGATGCCGGTGAGCCGACCGTCGTGCTTCGCGCGGGTCGCCGCCTGCAGGGCGATCGCCCCGCCCATCGACCAGCCCATCAGCACGATCTGGGTCGCTCCGTTCTCCACGGCGAACTGGATGGCCGCCTCAACGTCCCGCCATTCGGTGTCGCCGAGCCCGAACCGGCCGTCGGCGCTCGGCGGCGCCTCACCATCGTTGCGATAGGAGACCAGCAGACAGGTGTATCCGGCGGCGTTGAACACGGGAACGGCCCGAAGCGTCTCGTGCCGACGGACCCCCCGGCCGTGCACCTGGATCACCCAGTGCCCGGAGGGTTCTGACGCGGGGATCAGCCAGGCGGGAGCATCACCCAGCTCGGTCGGCACCGTCACGTTGGAGAACTCGAGCCCGAGGTCCCACGGTCCAAGGAAGGAGTAGCCGCCCAGCCGTCCCGAGGTCACCGAGCCGAGGTCACCGAAGTCCACGGTCAGGATGCGGCGGGTCACGGTCTTCGCCGCGCGAGACTCGATGGCACCCAGGCGCGCGTGTCCGGAGTCACCGGCGAACCAGAAACTGTAGTCACCGGGAAGGACCGCGTCCTTGGTCGCTTCGAGGGTGATGGTGCCGGCGTCGAGGTCGACGTCGAACACCCTCGTATCGTCGGCTCGTTTGGTGGGCGGGGTCACGATGCGGCGCGCCATGACACCGGCCAGCACACCCACCGCCAGGGCTGCGGCGGCGCTCACCGCAACGGCGCCGCCCGCGATCACCAGCCCCGCCGACGCCAGGCCGCGCGTGGTTTCCGCTCGTGTACCGATCCCTGTCATGCCTACCTCTTCGCTGTTCGGCGTGCCTCGCACCAGCCCCACGGAAAAAACTCTAGTCTGCAGACGTGCCCGATTCAGAGGATCAGCCCCAGCGCCCTGCGCAGTTTGCCGCGGCGCTCAACGCGATCCGTTCTTCCAGCCCGCGCCCGGAGCTGGTGGTCACTGAGATTTCGGCCCCCGGAAACCTCGCTCCGTATGCCGTGGCACTGTCTGCGGATGTCACGCCGGTGCGACACGGCAGCGACTCCGACTTCGGTACCGGACGCTTCATCCTGCTCTACGACCCCGACGAACCCGAGAGTTGGGGCGGACCTTTCCGCGTCGTCTGCTTCGCCCAGGCACCTCTCGAGAACGACATCGGAGTCGATCCGTTCCTCGCGGAGGTCGCCTGGGCCTGGTTGGTGGATGCCCTGGACACCCGAGGTGCGAACTACACCGCCGCCTCGGGCACCGCCACCAAGATTCTCTCCTCGGGCTTCGGTGAGCTCGCCGCTCAGGGCGATGGCGCTCAGATCGAGCTGCGGGCGTCATGGAGTCCGTTGGACAACGACCTCGCCGCACACGTCGAAGGCTGGGGTGAACTGCTCTGCATGCTCGCCGGCCTCCCGCCCGCCAGCGAGCTGCCCGCCCCGCCCCGTCACGGCCACCCTTCTTCCTCCCGTTCCGCGTCCTCTTCATCCTCCTCCGCTCGGCATGGGCGTCCCCCCGGCGCTGAGGGACATGGCTCCTCTGAACCGGGTCCTGACCTTGGCACGTCAGGACCGGGCTCGACAGCACCGGGCTCGACAGCACTGGGCTCGACAGGACAGGGCAGCTCAGGAATCACGTTGGGCCCCGTGGACCAGATCGGGCCGTCAGCCTCGTCCGTTCTGCGAACAGGCCCGGGATTGCATACGCTGGGAGTGGCCGCCGGCGGCCGCGAGTCTGCCGGCAGGGAAACGGCCGGTGGCGACTTCGCCGGCCTCGACGCGCCGGGCGCTGAACGCGCCGGCAGGGAGACCGCGGGAATGAACGTCATGGCAGGAAATGCAGTCGTTACCGAAACCGGCCCGGGGATGAACCCCGGGGCGTTGAGCAACACGGCGTCAGGCATGAGCAACACGCGTCTGACCAGCACGGCGCCGAACCTCACCAGCGTCGCGTATCTCTCGGCACATCGTGCGTCCCGTGGTTGACCGACCCGTGGTCGCCCACCAGGTCATCGACTCCCGCGCAGCCTATCTCGCGGCACGCGACGTGCTCGCCCAGGGAACCGGGCCGATCGGCATCGATGCGGAACGGGCCTCGGGTTTCACCTACTCCCAGCGTGCCTACCTGATCCAGATCTTCCGCCGGGATGCGGGCACGTTCCTGTTCGATCCGCCGGCCATCGGCGACTTCAGCGAACTCAACGACGCCCTCGCCGACGAGGAGTGGATCCTGCACGCGGCAAGTCAGGATCTCGCCTGCCTCCGCGAGGTCGGCCTCGACCCCACCCGCATCTTCGACACCGAGCTCGCTGCCCGCCTGCTCGGCCTGCCCCGCGTGGGACTCGGCACCGTGGTCGAAGAACTCCTCGGCATCCACCTCGCCAAGGAACACTCAGCGGCGAACTGGTCGACCCGGCCGTTGCCCGAAAGCTGGCTGGTCTACGCAGCCCTGGACGTGGAGCTGCTCCCGGACCTCCGTGACAGCATGGTCGACCTGCTCGTGGAATCCGGCAAGACCGAGATCGCCGACCAGGAGTTCGCCGCGGTACTCGCCAAGGAAGCGAAGCCGGCCCGTGCTGAGCCCTGGCGCCGCCTGTCCGGCCTGCACGCCGTGCGCGGCCAGCGCAACCTGGCCGTGGCCCGCGAGCTGTGGGTCGCCAGGGACGCCCTTGCCCAGGAGCTCGACGTCTCCCCCGGCCGGTTGGTTCCCGACGCGTCGCTCGTGGCCGCAGCACGTCTGCTGCCCGCGAACCGGAACGCCCTCGCCGAGCTCCGCGAGTTCAACGGTCGCGCCAGCCGAACCGAGCTCGACAGGTGGTGGCAGGCCATCCTGCGTGGGCTCGCCAGCGTTGACCTGCCCTCGGTGAAGGCGAACGGCGACGCACTGCCGCCGCCCCGCGCCTGGGCTGACCGCAATCCCGACGCCGACCTGCGGTACAAGGCTGCGAGGGCCGCCCTGACGGCCGCCTCGGAGGAGCGCGCGGTTCCATTGGAGAACCTCCTCACCCCCGACCATCTGCGTCGCGTGGCCTGGCAGCCGCCGGAGCCGGCTGGTGCCGATGCCGTGGGCGAGGCCCTCGCCGGTCTCGGTGCGAGATCCTGGCAGATTGAGGCCACTGCACAACTAATCGCTGATGCCTTTGTGGAAGTCCACCAAAGCGCCTCCGTTGCCGCGGACGCACAGTCGTAGGAACAATCAAAGGATTCACACCGGTTAATCCGTCACCCTAGGATCGTGCGATACCTGTTTTGAGTGATGGAGGCAAAGTGGCCGAGAGAACTGAAGTCGTCTTCGTGGACGGGGTTCGCACCCCGTTCGGTCGTGCCGGCGAGAAGGGTATGTATTGGAATACCCGCGCCGACGACCTGGTCGTCAAGGCGATCACCGGACTGATGGAACGCAACCCGAACGTTCCGGGCGAACGCATCGATGATGTCGCCATCGCGGCGACCACCCAGGCCGGTGACCAGGGGCTGACCCTCGGTCGCACGGCAGCCCTGCTGGCGGGCCTGCCCGTCTCGGTGCCGGGCTTCGCCATCGACCGCATGTGCGCGGGGGCGATGACCTCGGTCACCACCATGGGCGCCGCGATCGGTTTCGGCGCATACGACCTCGCCATCGCCGGCGGTGTCGAACACATGGGTCGCCACCCGATGGGCGCCGGGGTCGACCCGAACCCCCGGTTCCTCAGCGAACGCCTGGTCAGTGAGGACGCCCTCAACATGGGCGCGACCGCCGAGCGCATCCACGACCGGTTCCCCGAGTACACCAAAGACCGTTCTGACCGGTATGCCCTGCGCAGCCAGCAGAAGGTCGCGGCCGCGTACGAAGCGGGCAAGATTCAGCCGGACCTGGTGTCCGTGGCAACCCGCAGCGCCGCGGGCTGGGGCCTCGCCACCCGCGACGAGGCGCCGCGCCCCGAGACCACCCTCGAGGGCCTCGCCGGCCTGAAGACGCCGTTCCGGCCGCACGGCCGCATCACCGCCGGCAACGCGTCCGGCCTGAACGACGGCGCCACCGCCTGCCTTCTGGCCAGCGGCGCCGCAGCCAAGGAGCTCGGCCTCAGCGTGAAGATGAAGCTCGTGAGCTTCGCTTTCGCCGGTGTCGAGCCTGAGGTGATGGGGCTGGGCCCCGTGCCATCCACCGAGAAGGCGCTGCGCAAGGCGGGTCTGTCGATCACCGACATCGGCCTGTTCGAACTCAACGAGGCGTTCGCGGTGCAGGTGATCTCCTTCCTCGACCACTTCGGCATCGACGACGACGATCCCCGCGTCAACGAGTACGGCGGTGCCATCGCCATCGGGCATCCGCTCGCATCGTCGGGCGTGCGCCTGATGAACCAGCTCGCCAGCCAGTTCGCCGAACACCCCGAGGTGCGTTACGGTCTCACGGCCATGTGCATCGGCCTCGGCCAGGGCGGCACCGTGATCTGGGAAAACCCGCACTTCAACAAGAAGGCAGCCAAGCGATGACCGACAAGACCAGCACCCCCATCGACTACGCCACCGTGGACTTCTCCCCGCTCATCGTGGTGTCCGGTGATGAAGTCGTCACCCACTCGCTCGTCCGGGACGTCCCGCTTTCCGGTGGCCGCACCCTCGCCCTCGTGACTCTCGACAACGGGCGGGACCACACCAGGCCCAACACGCTCGGCCCGGTCACTCTCCTGGAATTCAGCGCCGTCATGGACGAGCTCACCGCTCGCGCCGGGCGCGGTGAGATCCACGGCGTGGCCGTCACGGGCAAACCGTTCATCCTCGCCGCTGGAGCCGACCTGAGCAAAGTCAGCGAGATCCCGTCCCGCGAGGTAGGCAAGCTGCTCGCTCAGCTCGGTCACTTCGCCCTGGGCAAGCTGAGCACCCTCGGGGTGCCGTCGTTCGTGTTCATCAACGGTCTCGCCCTGGGCGGCGGCCTCGAGGTGGCCCTGAACGCCGACTACCGCACCGTCGACGCGAGCGTACCGGCCATAGCGCTGCCCGAGGTCTTCCTCGGCCTGATCCCCGGCTGGGGCGGCTCCTACCTGCTGCCCAACCTGATCGGCATCGAGAACGCCCTCAAGGTCATCGTTGAGAACCCGCTGAAGAACAACCGCACCCTGACCGGCGCGGACGCGCTCAAGCTGGGCATCGCCGACAGAATGTTCGGGTCCGTGACCTTCCTGGAGGACTCCATCCGGTGGGCAGACGGTGTCATCGCCGGCAGCGTTTCGGTGAGCCGGCCCAACGCGCCCGGCAAGATCGAGCGCATGGTCAAGTGGGATGCGGCCGTCGGTATCGCCCGCAAGATGCTCGAGTCCCGCATCGGCACCGTCGCGGCGTCGCCGTACGCGGCACTGGATTTGATCAAGGCGGCCCGCACCGGCACCAAGGCCGAGGCCTTCGCCCGGGAGGACGAAGCCCTCGCCGACCTCATCTCCGGCGACCAGCTGCCCGCGAGCATCTACTCATTCAACCTGGTGCAGAAGCGCGCCAAGCGGCCGGCCGGCGCCCCGGACAAGGCCCTGGCACGCCCCATCGGCAAGGTCGGTGTCATCGGCGCCGGCCTGATGGCCAGCCAGTTCGCCCTGCTGTTCGTGCGCCGGCTGAAGGTACCCGTCGTGATCACCGACCTCGACCAGGCCAGGGTCGACAAGGGAGTGGCCTACATCCACGCTGAGATCCAGACCCTGCAGGACAAGGGCCGGATCAGCTCCGACGAGGCGAACCGGCTGCGCGCCCTGGTGACAGGCACCACCGACAAGGCCGACTTCGCCGACGCGGATTGGGTCATCGAAGCGGTCTTCGAGGAGCTCGGGGTAAAACAGGACGTCTTCGCCGAGATCGAGAAGCACATCTCCCCCACCGCGGTGCTGGCCACCAACACATCCTCGCTGTCGGTGGAGCAGATCGGCGCGAAGCTGGACCACCCCGAACGGCTGGTCGGTTTCCACTTCTTCAATCCCGTCGCCGTGATGCCGCTCATCGAGGTCGTGAACACCCCCGCGACCGATGACGCCACCCTCTCAACCGCGATGGTGATCGCCGCCAAACTCCGGAAGAACGCCGTCATCACCCGCGACACCCCGGGCTTCGTGGTCAACCGGGTGCTGGCCAAGCTGCTCGGCGAGGCCATGCACGCCGTCGACACCGGCACACCGTTCGAGGTCGTCAACGGCGCCCTGGCGTCGTTCGGCCTGCCGATGACCCCGTTCGAGCTGCTCGAGCTGGTCGGCCTCAAGGTCGGCGCGCACGTGTTGGACACCCACCACGCGGCATTCCCGGACCGGTTCTTCGAGAGCACCAACCTGCACCGTCTGGCCGAGCACGGAAAGATCCTCGAGCGCAACTCCAGCGGCAAGGTCACCGGTTTCGACAAGGGTGCAGTGAAGATCGTCGCCGGCGGCACGACGCCCATCACGGCGGAGCAGATCCTGCGCCGGGTGGAGGACGGCCTCGCCGACGAGATCAAGCGGATGCTCGACGACGATGTGGTGCACGCGCCGGAGGACATCGATCTGTGCATGCTCCTCGGTGCCGGCTGGCCCTTCCAGATGGGCGGGATCACCCCGTACCTCGACAGGGTCGGCGCCAGCGAGCGGGTTTTCGGCGGCACGTTCCACACCCCGATGGTGCGCGGCGTCGGTTCCGCGGCGCCGGCTAGCAGCACTCCCGTGCTGAGCTAGTCGGCCAGGGCAGAACAACTGTTGCCCGAGCGGACAATTGTGGCCGGTGCGCCGGCCACAATTGTCCGTTTCGGGAACAGATACGGGCTACCGGTTCAGCGGGCTCATGTCGGCGTACCGGTCGCCGACCGGGGCGTCGATCGCGGACAGGGTTGCGAGCTGGGCAGCGCTGAGCACAAGCGCATCCGCCGCGACGTTCTCCTCGAGCCGGCCGACCCTCTTGGTCCCGGGGATCGGGGCGATGTCGGTGCCCTGAGCGAGCAGCCAGGCCAGGGCCACTTGGGCCGGCGTCGCATCGAGTTCCGTCGCGACAGCGTCGACCTGCTCCACGATGCGGATGTTGGCGGCGAGGTTGGCGCCGGCGAACCGGGGATTGCTGCGCCGGAAGTCGTCCTCGTCGAGCTGGTCGAGTGTGCGGATGGCCCCGGTCAGGAAGCCCCGACCGAGCGGCGAGTACGGCACAAAGCCAATCCCGAGCTCGCGCACCAGGGGCAGCAGTTCCGTCTCGGGTTCGCGGCTCCACAGCGAGTACTCGGTCTGCAGCGCCGTGACCGGGTGAACGGCGTGGGCCCGCCTGATGGTGTCCGGCGCGGCCTCGGACAGGCCGTAGTGGCCGATCAGGCCGGCGCTGATGAGCTCGGCCAGGGCACCGACGGTGTCCTCGACGGGCACGCCCGGATCCATCCGGTGCTGGTAGTACAGGTCGATGTGATCGGTACCGAGGCGGGTCAGCGACCCTTCGACGGACAGGCGCACGTTCTCCGGGCTGCCGTCCAGTCCCCTGGAGCCGTCGGTGCGGTGCTGGATGGTACCGAACTTGGTGGCGATGACCACGTCGTCGCGGCGGCCGGCCAGCGCCCGGCCGAGGAGTTCCTCGTTGAGGTACGGGCCGTAGATTTCGGCGGTGTCGAACAGGGTGACACCGAGGTCGATGGCTCTGCGGATGGTGCGGATCGACTCGGCATCGTCGGTGCCGGCGCCGGAGTAGAACGCTGACATTCCCATGCAGCCCAGGCCGAGACGGCCGACCTCGAGTGGAGTGCTGGTGCCCAGGGTGATGTGCTTCATGCTGTGGTCCTTTCGGCGTAGAGGGAGATCTTGTGGTCGATGGCGGCGAGGCTCGCCTGCATCTCGGCGAGCTGGGCCACGACGGCGATCCGGTGCCGTTGAAGCAGCTCGAGGCGCTCCGGCGTGGAGTCCTCACCGCGCCGGGCGAGGTCGGCGTACTCCTTCACCTGCGCGATCGGCAGGGCGGTGCTGCGTAGCCGGGTCAGGAAGATGATCCAGGTCACGTCCCGCGCCGTGTACGCCCGGTGGGTGGACGCAGCCCGGTGGATGGGTGCGAGCATCAGGCCCGCTCGCTCGTAGTACCGCAGCGTATGGGCGCTCAGCCCGGTACGCTCGGCGACCTCGGAGATCGAAAGCTGTTCGTCGGGTGGGGTCATGCTGCAACCCTAAAACCTCGAGCGCACTCTAAGTCAAGCGGTGTCCCGATCCGGCCACCACCATCCGCCAGGCGGCGGGTGAGGGGTTAGTCGCGGGGGGCGCGCTGCAGGGGGACGGTGCCGGTTTCGGTGCGGTCGGCGTCCGCCGGCAGGGGGCGGGCGTGCGGCAGCTTGCTGCCGAGGACCATCGCGACGACGTCCCTGGCGATGTGCTGCGGCGTGAGGCCGACCCGCTCGAGGATCTCGGCGCGGGTGCCGTGGTCCAGGAACTCGTCAGGCAGACCCAGCTCGGTGACGGCGGTGTCGACGCCGGCCTCGCGCAGGTCCTGGCGGATGCGGGTGCCGATGCCGCCCACCCGGATACCGTCCTCGATGCTCACCACGATGCGGTGCTGGGCGGCGAGTTCGATGATGCTCTGGGGCACCGGGACCACCCAGCGGGGATCGACGACGGTCGCACCGATGCCCTGGGCGGCGAGCCGCTCCGCGACCTCGAGGCCCATTCCGGCCATCGGACCGACGGTGACGATGAGCACGTCCTGCTGGCTGCTGCGGAGGAGCACGTCGACACCGTCGGACAGACGCTCGAGGGCGTCGAACTCGACGCCGGTGCTGCCCTTGGGGAACCGCAGCACCGTGGGCGCGTCATCCACGAGGACGGCCTCGGCGAGCTCTTCGCGCAGTCGGGTGGAGTCGCGCGGTGCGGCGAGTCGGATGTGCGGGATGACCTGCAGGATCGCGAGGTCCCACATGCCGTGGTGGCTGGGACCGTCCGGCCCGGTGACCCCGGCCCGGTCGAGCACGAAAGTGACGCCGGCCCGGTGCAGGGCGACATCCATCAGAACCTGGTCGAATGCACGGTTGATGAAGGTGGCGTAGAGGGCGACGACGGGGTGCAGGCCACCGAAGGCGAGTCCGGCAGCGCTGGTCACCGCGTGCTGCTCGGCGATGCCGACGTCGTGCACCCGCTCGGGGAACCGCTCGGCCATCTTGTGCAGACCGGTGGGGCGCAGCATGGCCGCGGTGATCGCCACCAGCTTCGGGTTGTCGGTGGCCAGGCTCAGCAGCTCATCGGCGAAGACCGAGGTCCATGACGGTGCTCCCGCGGATTCGGTGGGCTCACCGGTCTCAGGGTCGATGACGCCGACGGCGTGGAACTGGTCGGCGACGTCCTGCACGGCGGGGTCGTAACCCTTGCCCTTCTGGGTGATGGTGTGCACGATCACGGGAGCGCCGTAGTCCTTGGCCTGGCGCAGCGCCTCGAGCATGGCCTCCATGTCGTGGCCGTCGACCGGCCCGATGTACTTGATGTCGAGGTTGGAATACAGCGCCTCGTTGTTGGAGAACCGGCTGAGGAAGCCGTGCAGACCGCCGCGCACGCCACGGAAGATGGCGCGCGCCGGCGCGCCCATGTGGTCGAAGGCCTCCCGGCTGGAGAGGTACGCGGCCCGGTAGCTGCGGCGCAGGCGCACGGTGTTGAGGAACCTGGCCATGCCGCCGATGGTGGGCGCGTACGAGCGGCCGTTGTCGTTGATCACGATGATCAGGCGCCGGTTGTTGTCGTCGCTGATGTTGTTCAGCGCTTCCCAGGTCATGCCGCCGGTGAGCGAGCCGTCGCCGACGACGGCTATCACGTGCCGGTCGCTCTGCCCGGTCATCTCGAAGGCGCGGGAGATCCCGTCGGCCCAGGACAACGAGCTCGACGCGTGGGAGCTCTCGACGATGTCGTGCACGGATTCGCTGCGCTGCGGGTAGCCGGCCAGACCATCGGACTGGCGCAACCGGCTGAAGTCCTGCCGACCGGTCAGCATCTTGTGCACATAGGACTGGTGACCGGTGTCGAAGACGATCGCGTCACGCGGCGAATCGAAGATCCGGTGGATGGCGATGGTCATCTCGACCACGCCGAGGTTGGGGCCCAGATGCCCGCCGGTCTTCGAGATCTCCGCCACCAGAAAGGCGCGGACCTCCGCAGCCAGCTCTTCCAGCTGGTCCTTCGTGAGGCCGTCAAGGTCCCGGGGACCGTGGATCGTCTCCAGAAGGGTCATGGGCACTACCTTTCACGTTTGTTGCAACGAACGGCTCACGCCGACGCAGAACTGGCGCGCAGTTCGGTTTCCCCGAGTCTACGCGCCAGTCTGCGGCGATTCTGCGAATTCCCGGTTAGACGACGAGCGAGCGCAGCACGTACTGCAGGATGCCGCCGTTGCGGTAGTAGTCCGCCTCACCTGGGGTGTCGATGCGCACGACGGCGTCGAACTCCACAACGGCCTTGCCCGGAGCGGAGTGCTCGGTCGGGGTGGCGACAACGTGCACGGTCTTGGGCGTGCGGCCCTCGTTGAGTTCTTCGATACCGGTGATCGAGACGCTCTCGGTGCCGTCCAGGCCCAGGGTCACCCAGGACTCGCCGGCGGGGAACTGCAGCGGGACCACTCCCATACCGATCAGGTTCGAGCGGTGGATCCGCTCGAAGCTCTCGGTGATGACGGCCTTGACGCCCAGCAGGCTGGTGCCCTTGGCCGCCCAGTCCCGAGACGAGCCGGAGCCGTACTCCTTGCCGCCGAAAATCACCAGCGGGGTGCCGGCTGCCTGGTAGTTCTGGCTGGCGTCGTAGATGAACGACTGCGGCGCATCCGGCTTGGTGAAGTCGCGGGTGTAACCACCCTCGACGCCGTCAAGCAGTTGGTTGCGCAGACGGATGTTGGCGAAGGTGCCGCGGATCATGATCTCGTGGTTCCCGCGGCGCGAGCCGTAGGAGTTGAAGTCGCTTCGGTCGACGCCGTGCTCCATCAGGTACGCACCGGCCGGGCTGTCGGCCTTGATGTTGCCTGCCGGGCTGATGTGGTCGGTGGTGACCGAGTCGCCGAGCTTGGCGAGCACCCTGGCGCCGACGATGTCGGCGACCGGGCTGGTCTCCAGCGTCATGCCGTCGAAGTACGGGGGCTTCCGCACGTAGGTGGACTTGGGGTCCCACTCGAAGACCTCGCTGTCGGGCGTGGGCAGTGAACGCCAGCGCTCGTCGCCCTCGAAGACCTCACCGTATTCCTTGGTGAACATGGCCGTGTCGATCGAGCTGTCGATGGTGGACTGCACCTCGGCGGAGTCCGGCCAGATGTCCTTCAGGAACACGTCGTTGCCTTCGGTGTCCTGGCCGAGGGCATCCGTGTCGAAGTCGAAGTTCATCGATCCGGCCAGGGCGTACGCGATGACCAACGGCGGGCTGGCCAGGTAGTTCATCTTGACGTCCGGGCTGATGCGGCCCTCGAAGTTACGGTTTCCGGAGAGCACCGCGGTGACAGCGAGGTCGTTGTCGTTGATCGCGGCGGAGACCTCGTTGATGAGGGGTCCGGTGTTGCCGATGCAGACAGTGCAGCCGTAGCCGACGGTGTAGAAGCCGAGGGCCTCGAGGTCGTCGGTGAGGCCGGCCTTGGCGTAGTAGTCCGTGACGACCTTGGAGCCCGGCGCCAGGGTGGTCTTGACCCAGGGCTTGGACTTCAGGCCCTTCTTCACGGCGTTCCGCGCCAGCAGACCCGCGGCGAGCATGACCGACGGATTCGAGGTGTTGGTGCAGGAGGTGATGGCCGCAACGGCCACGGCTCCGTGGTCGAGCGTGTAGCTCGCCCCGTCGGCGGTGGTGATCGGAACCGGGCTCGACACCGAGACGGGAGCGTGGCTCACGTGCTGGTGCGAAACCTGGTGGGCGCTCTGCTCGTCCTCGGCGGTGAAACCGATCGGGTCAGAGGCGGGGAAGGAGGCCTCGACGGCCGCGTCCACCATGGACAGGTCGTGCGTGGCGTAGTTCTGCAGGTCGATCTCGAACTGGGACTTCGCGTTGCTGAGTTCGACCCGGTCCTGCGGGCGCTTGGGTCCGGCGATCGACGGGACGACGGTGCCCAGGTCGAGTTCGAGGTACTCGCTGAAGACGGGCTCCTGTGCGGGGTCGTGCCACAGGCCCTGCAGCTTCGAGTACGCCTCGACGAGTGCGACCTGCTCTTCGCTGCGGCCGGTGAGACGCAGGTAGCCGAGGGTGACGTCGTCGATCGGGAACATGGCAGCGGTGGAGCCGAACTCCGGGCTCATGTTGCCGATGGTGGCGCGGTTGGCCAGCGGCACCTGGGCGACGCCCTCACCGTAGAATTCGACGAACTTGCCCACAACGCCGTGGCGGCGCAGCATCTGCGTGATCGTGAGCACAACGTCAGTTGCGGTGACGCCGGCGGGGATGGAGCCGTTGAGCTTGAAGCCGACGACCTTGGGGATCAGCATCGACACGGGCTGGCCGAGCATCGCCGCCTCGGCCTCGATGCCGCCGACGCCCCAGCCGAGCACGCCCAGGCCGTTGACCATCGTGGTGTGCGAGTCGGTGCCGACACAGGTGTCGGGGTAGGCGCGGAGGACGCCGCCTACTTCGCGCGTGAAGGTGACGCGGGCCAGGTACTCGATGTTGACCTGGTGCACGATGCCGGTTCCCGGCGGGACGACCTTGAAGTCGTCGAACGCGGTCTGGCCCCAGCGCAGGAACTGGTAGCGCTCACCGTTGCGCTCGTACTCGATCTCGACGTTGCGCTCGAGGGCGTTCTCGCTGCCGAACAGGTCGGCGATGACCGAGTGGTCGATGACGAGCTCGGCCGGGGCGAGCGGGTTGATCTTGTTGGGGTCGCCGCCGAGGTCGGCGACGGCCTCACGCATGGTGGCGAGGTCCACGATGCACGGAACGCCGGTGAAGTCCTGCATGATCACGCGAGCGGGGGTGAACTGGATCTCCGTGTCGGGATCACTGGTGGGAACCCAGGCGCCGAGTGCGCGGATGTGATCCGCGGTGATGTTGGCGCCGTCTTCGGTGCGGAGGAGGTTCTCCAGCAGCACCTTGAGGCTGAACGGCAGCTTCTCGTATCCCTTGACGGCGTCCAGGCGAAAGACTTCGTAGTCCGTCGCACCGACGCGCAGGGTGTCCCGAGCTCCAAAACTATTAACAGCAGACACGATGCCCTCTCCTTTGTGGAAACCGACGGGAACCCGTCCGCGATCCTCAATCCTGACCAACTGACGCCGGGTTCTGCCAGCAAGGGTAGCCTTACCGCAAACTATCTTGACGTCGAGATAACTATAGCACCGGGCGCTGGGCGGCGGTGGCCGCGTACACGGAACGCACCATCAGCCAGGAGACCACAAGAAGGGGCGCATAAAGCGGGATACCCATGAGCAGTTTGGTCGCGCCCAGCCACTCGACGTTGCCGGCGTAGTACAGGGGAAGCTGCACGGCCAGGCGCAGGATGAACAGTCCCGCCCACATGAAGGTGAGGATTGTCAGCACCCGTCGCTTGGACGGGTCGGCCCGCCAGGCGAGCTGCTCCCCCATCAGGAACCCGACGGCCACACCGATAAGCGGCCAGCCGATCAGTGCGGAGACCAGCAGGGCCGCTCCGTACACACCGTTGGTCCAGAAGCCCGGCAGGTAGAAGTCTTCAGCGCGGCCGGTGAACAGGGCGAGCACGGCGCTGAGGCCGATTCCGACGAGTCCGCCGACGGCCTGGGTGACGGTCTGCTTGCGGGCCAGCCGGAGGGCGAAGAAGATCACACCGATGATGACCGGAGCGATCAGGGACGGAATCAGCTCACGGGTGAGGGTGTAGGTGACCAGGAAGACCAGGCCAGGCAGGACGGCCTCGACCAGGCCGCGGATGCCGCCCATGGCAGCCAGCAACGCGTGGCCGCTGATGGGTTCCCCGTCGGCGGCCGGACTGAACCCGGCGCGGCGGGCGGCCGCGGCCATACTGTCGGCGAGGGCGCCGGCGGGCTCTGCCGGACTGCCGGCACTGCCGGCACCGGCTCTGGCGGCACTGTCGGTGCCGTCGGACGTCTTACGCGGTTCGGGTTCTGGCCCGGAGAGGGAATCCGTCATCAGGTGACTTTCGGTGAGTGCACCTGACGGATCAGGCGCCGGTGGGTTCGGGCTTACCGGCCGGGGTGGCCGGCATCCGCAGCGGGATGAGGTCGCGCGGCGGCATCGGGGCCGAACCGCGCACCACGACGATGCTGCGGAACAGGTCTTCGATCTGCGCTGCGGCTTCGGGGTTGATGGCACCCTCGCCGGCGATGACACCGCGGAGGAACCAGCGCGGGCCGTCCACGCCGATGAAACGGGCCAACCGGGTGGTGCCCGCGGGACCCTGGCCGGCTGCGACGGGGATCTCGGCGACGAGTTCGGGCCCGAACGGGCCTTCGCGCGGAGTGGTCGAGCCACCCTGCTTGGCGATCTGGTCGGCGATCTGGCTGCGGATTTCCTGCCACAGGCCGCTGGAGCGCGGTGCCGCAAAGGGCTGCACCTGCAGCGTCGAACCGGCATAGTCCAGGCCGATGGCGACGACCCGCTTGGAGCCCTCTTCGATCTCGAGCCGGAGGTGCAGGCCCTCGCGCGGCAGGATCTTCACGCCACCGAGGTCGACGTATGGGCGGACCGGGTTCGCCTCGGACTCGTCCAGGGGGCCGTCCACGTCACGGTCGACCGGAGCTGACTTGGCGTGCATGTCGGGGACCTGCTGCTCGGCTCCGGTGAGTTCGGTGCTGTCGGTGCCGGCCGGTTCGTCGGTGGCTGAGCGCGTGTCGGGGTTCACTTTGTCACTCACAGGGTTTCTCCGCTTCGGTGGGCGTCCGTCGGGGCGGACGATTCGGTCTGGGGGGCGCGGTCCGCAGGAGCGGCCGGCGCGACGCCGGTCGAGCCGAAGCCGCCCTCGCCACGCATACTGCCGGGGAGTCGTTCGACCGGCACGAAGACCGCCCTGGCCACCGGAACCACGATGAGTTGGGCGATGCGGTCGCCGACGTTGATGGGGAACGGGGTGACGGTGTCGGTGTTGAGCAGGCACACCTTGACCTCGCCCCGGTAGCCCGCGTCAACGGTCCCCGGCGAGTTCACGACGGAGATTCCGTGCTTGACGGCCAGTCCGCTGCGCGGCACCACGAAGGCCGCGTACCCGTCCGGCAACGCTATCGACACGCCGGTGCCGACAAGGGCGCGTTCACCGGGAGCCAGGACCAACGCCTCCGAGGCGTGCAGGTCGGCTCCGGCGTCACCCGGATGGGCGTAGGTCGGGAGAACGGACGCGGTAATCAGGACTTCGACGCTTTCAGCCACGTGTCGAGGGTAGTGCAGTTATCTGGTCGAATAGACCCATGCCCGATTATCGCGAAAAACTCTGGCCATCCCCATGGCTCTTCATCATCACTGCGCTTGTGATTCCCGCGAGCCTCTTGGTCTTCCTGCCGATCTCGGTGTTGGCGGGGATCCTGACCGGCGCCGGCCTCTACCTCGGCAGCGCCCTGCTGCTGGTGCTGGCGTCCCCGACGGTTTCGGTGTCCGACGGTGTCCTCACCGCCGGCCGGGCGCGCATCGAAACCCGCCTGCTCGGTGAGGCCGTCCCTCTGGAGGCTGCGGACGCCACTCTCGAGCGTGGCCAGAAGCTGGATGCCCGCGCATGGCTGTTGATCCGCGGCTGGATCGCACCCGTGGTGCGGATCCCGCTCGAAGACCCGACCGATCCGGCACCGTATTGGCTGGTGTCCAGCCGCCGGCCACAGAAAATGGCCGCCGCGATCAATGGATCGCGACGGCCAGCATCAAGTAACTAAGCGCGCTTAGGCGTCGCACTCCAGGCAGACCGGGCCGAGCTTGGTCTCGTGCGACATCTGCGAACGGTGCTTCACGAGGAAGCACTCCACGCAGGTGAACTCGTCGGCCTGCGGGGGCAGGACGACGACGTCGAGGTCGAGGTCGGACAGATCGGCGCCCGGGAGGTCGAAGCCACCGGGGTTGTCGGAGTCGTCAACATCAACGACACCAGACATCTTGTCGGGTACACGCTCCTTGAGGGCCTCAATCGACTCTGAGTCGTCTTCGGTCTTTCGCGGTGCGTCGTAATCGGTTGCCATGCCCATCCATTTCATTAACGCCGATAAACGAAATCGGCGGCCATAGTTTGCAACAATCCGTGCGGAATAGCAAACCAATCACCAACCTTTCAGGTTGGCAATGGGAGCAACTTCCGGCACGCCCGCAGTATTCCCCGAAAAATGCCGCATCGCATGGCAGGGTGGGGCCATCAGTAATCGCGAGAGGGCTTTCGCCATGCAGGATTTGAAAGTTATCGGAGTCGAGAACGGCGCGCTGCTTGCAGCGTCAGAGGAGGGTGATCGTTTTCGGATCCCCATCGATGCGGTTCTCCAGTCCCGGCTTCGCCAAACCCAAACGGATGCGTCCGTTCGGCCCAAACTGTCGCCCCGGGAGGTGCAGGCGCACATCCGTGCCGGCATGTCAGCGGAGGACGTCGCTGCGGTGACCGGTGCGTCGCTGGACTTCGTCAAGCGGTTCGAGGGACCGGTGGTCGCCGAACGCGAGTACATAGTGTCGAGCGCGCTGAGCGTGCCCGTGCACACCGCGATCGACCCCGATCCCATCGACGAGCAGGCCAACTTCGGCAGCGTCATCCGGGAACGCCTGGCGTCCCTGGGCGCGTCCAACGAACGCTGGGCCAGCTGGAAGGAGCCCGGCGCCGGGTGGATCGTCAAGCTCGCCTTCACGGCCGACGACATCGACCACGACGCCCGGTGGGGCTTCGAACCCAAGAAGAACACCCTCTCGCCGATCGGCAGTGAGGCCATTGCGCTCTCCCAGCAGGGCGAGCTCAAGGGTGCCCTTATCCCCCGGCTGCGTGCCGTTGGCGCCGAAACCAGCCTGGCCGACGTGAGCCGGTTCGACAGCGGCGCCTTCACATTCAAGGAATCCCTGGCCGACGACATCCTCAACGACACGGCCCCGCTGCACGATCCGGTGCCGTACGCCCGTTCCGCCGGTACGACGGAGGCCGTGTCCAAAGCCGCCATCAAGCGTGCGGCGGAACCGCCGCAGAGCCTGAGCGAGACCGCGGACCTGCTCGAGTCGCTCCGCCGCCGCCGCGGCGAACGGGAAGCGGCCGCCGGTGAGACCGAAACGCCCATGACACCGGTGGTGGATACCCGCCGTGCCGAGCGGGCTCCGGCCGAGTCCGGGATCCGCCTGGTCAACGAGGCTCCCCCGGTTGCCGAGCCGGCCACCGCAGCCCCCGAGGAAACCCGTAATGTGTGGGCCACTCAGGCCGCGACCGGCCAACCACGCACCGGACAGACCGGTCGCCGTGGCCGCGCATCGATGCCCAGCTGGGACGAGATAGTCTTCGGCGCACGCACCGACGACGACCTGGCCTGATCCTCACCTGAGTCATAGGCTGCGGTTCCATGACGCGTGCCTCCCGCTCCGACATCACCCGGCGTCGCCTGGCCAGCCAGGCGCTGACCGGGTCGATCACCGAGCCCGCGCAGGTCGTCGACCGCATGCTGGCCGTGCAGGCGCAGGACCTCCGCTGGGCGAAGTGGGCCGTTGCCGTGCGGGCCCCCGGCAGCACCTCCGCCGACATCGACGCGCTGATCGACTCCGCCAGGATCGTGCGCTCCTGGCCGATGCGGGGAACCCTGCACCTGGTGCCGGGGCCGGACCTGGCCTGGCTGCTCGGACTCACCACTCCCAGGCTCTGGGCGGGTGCGGCAACCCGGCGACGGGACCTGGGCCTGGACGAGGCGACCATCGAACGTGCCCGCACCGTGGCCGAGGATGCCCTCAGCGGCGGACGGGAGCTCACCAGGGCAGCCTTCCTGGCATTGCTGGAGCGCCACGGCATCGGCACAGACGGCCAACGGGGCTATCACCTCATCTGGCACCTCGCCCAATCGGGCACCCTCTGCTGGGGCCGGCAGCTCGACGCCCAACAGATGCTCGTGCTGCTCTCGGACTGGGTCCCGCACCCCCGGCAGTTCGAACGCGACCAGGCACTGGGCGAATACCTGCTGCGGTACCTGGCCGGGCACGGGCCGGCTCCCCTGACCGACTTCGCCTGGTGGTCCCAGCTCACCATGACCGACGCCAAGACTGCCCTGGCCGTTGCGGGAGGGCAGCTCGACACCCTCGAGGTCGACGGCGTGAGCCACCTGCTCCCCCAGAGCTCCGATCTCGGACCGCTGGGCCGCGCCGCGCCGGGGCGCGGTCCCAGTGCCGTGCTGGCCCTGCCGGGCTTCGATGAATACCTGCTCGGCTACCGGGACCGCAGCTTCGCCATCGAACCCGAGAACCTGACCAGGGTCGTCCCGGGCAAGAACGGCATCTTCCTGCCCGTCCTGGTTCGCGGCGGCCGTATTTTCGGCACCTGGCGGCGCGACTGGCAGCCCCGGGCGATCACGGTGCACCCCGCGCCGTTCACCCCGCAGGGCGCCGCATCGCTCCCGGCAACCGAGCGGGCCCTGCACGAATACGCCCGCTTCCTCGGCCGCCCGGTGCAGGTGTTCCCGGCCCCACCGGCCGTGCCCGCCGCGCCCTAGCCTGCCGTGGTGAGACCGGTGATCGGTCCGGTCCGTCGGGCCTTGTACCCTATGACAGTGCGAATAACGACCAGCCTGCGAGTATCCAGACGGATCCCGCTGCTGCAGACCCTCAAGACCTCGGTCGCCGTGGTCCTGGCCTGGGTCATCTCGCTGTGGCTCTTGCCCGGCGAGCTGCCCATCTTCGCCGCGATGGCCGCCATCTTCGTCGTGCAGCCCAGCATCAACCAGTCCCTGGGACGGGCCCTGGAACGCAGCCTCGGCGTCGTCGGCGGCGTCCTGGTCGCTCTGGGCATCGGGCTGTGGTTCGGACAGGACAGCTGGATCGTCCTGGCGGCGATCGTGCTCTGCATCCTGCTGGCCTGGGCCCTGAAGCTGTCACCTGGCTCGGCGAATCAGATCCCGATCAGCGCGATGCTCGTCCTCGTGCTGGGTGCCGCGACACCGACCTACGCCAGGGACCGCATCATCGAGACCATCCTGGGCGCCGCGATCGCCGTGATCGTCAACGCGTTGATCGTTCCGCCGGTGCTGCTCACGCCCGCACACGACGCGGTGACCCGGCTCACCCTGGAGGTGGCCGCGACCTTCGACCGGGTGGCCACCGCGCTGCTGAGCCCGCAGAAGTACGCCGATCTGGAGAGCCTGATGATCCAGGCCCGATTACTGCGGCCCATGCTGGCCAAGGCCGAACGGGCCATCAGCCAGGCCGAGGAGAGCCTGACGCTCAATCCCCGTCAAAGCAGGCACCGTGAGGTTCTCGACGCGGACACGGACCTCTACGCCCGCCTGGTGCCCCTGGTCACCCGGGCACTGGGCATGACGAGGGCGCTGCGGGACCACTACGACGACAGCCTGCACCTCGAACCCACCGTGCAGGCCTTCGCCATCGAGCTGGAGCGGGCCGCGCACGATCTGCGTTTGCTCACCGTGCCGGCGGACGGGACACCGGCCGACTCGGCGGTTCCGGGGACCCAGCCGCTCGCCCTGACGGCGCCGCTGATGATCATGACTCCACATCCCCAGCACTGGATCTTGATCGGCGCCCTGATGGAGGACCTGCGACGGGTGCGCGAGGAGATCACCGGCGAGTAGGCTGCCCGCATGTCGAGCAGCCCGGAGCCCGCGCGCCACGGTGCGCCGACCACGGCGATGCCGGCCCGACGAACGGTTCTGTCCACCCGGCGGCTGGAATCGTACACTGACGGCGTCTTCGCCATCGCGGCCACGCTGCTGGTGCTGAACGTCTCCGTCGACAGCATCGGCGTCGTGACGTCGAACGCCGAGTTCCTGCGTCAGGTCAACGCCTTGGCACCGAGCATCCTGAACGTGGTCATCAGCTTTCTGCTGCTCAGCCTGCTGTGGCTCATTCACGTGCGTCAGTTCGAGTTCATCCCCCGTGTGGATACCACCATCATCTGGCTCAACAATTTCCGCCTTCTCGGCGTGGTCCTGGTTCCGTTCACGACGAGTCTCAACGACGAACTCAGCCGGTACCTGCTGGGCCGCACGCTGCTGCCCCTGAATTTCTTCGTGATCCTGCTCTTCAGCACCTGGCAGTGGTTCCACGCCAGCTCTCCCCGCAGGCAGCTCGTGCACGGCGCATCCGCCATAGCCGTTCACAACGCTCGGGTGAACAATGTCAGCGCGCTCGCACAGTCGTTCGCCGTCGTACTGCTGGCGACGCTGGTCGGTTCCCCCGCGTTCTTCCTGTTCGCCCTTGATCCGCTCATCGCCCTGGTGTTGAGACGGATCGGGGTCCTGCAGCCGACGCCGGACGAACCGGTGGCCGGGTGACGGGCGGAACCGCACACAGTGACGGCACAATCCAGACACAACAACGGGGACCCCACCGGTGGGATCCCCGTCGCGCGATACCGAGTGCTTAGGCCTGGAGGGCGCCCTGCAGTTCGAGGGTGATGGTGACCTTGTCGCCCAGCAGCATGCCGCCGGTCTCGAGGGCCGCGTTGTAGGTGAGACCGAAGTCTTCACGGTTGACCTGGGTCGTGGCGGTGGCGCCGAACTTGTAGTTGCCGTAGGGGTCGCCGCCGAAGCCACCGAACTCGAAGTCGAAGGTGACGGGCTTGGTGACGCCCTTGATGGTGAGGTTGCCGTCCACGAGGTAGTCGCCGTCGACGACGCGCACTCCGGTCGACACGAAGTCGATGGTCGGGTAGGTCTCGGCGTCGAAGAAGTCGCCGGTGCGCAGGTGGCCGTCGCGGTTGGCCTCGTTGGTGTTGATGGACGCGACGACGGCGGACGCCGTGACGCTGGTCTCGAGGGGGTTCTCGGTGGTGACGAAGGTGGCGTTGAAGGTCTCGAACGTGCCCTTGACCTTGCTGATCATGATGTGACGGATGCTGAAGCCGACGACGCTGTGCGTGGGGTCGATGGTCCAGGTTCCCGCTTTGTAGCCCGGGATGGTCGTGGTGGTGATGTCGCTCATGGTGCTCCTCAAGTCCGTGGGGGCGGTGGATTCGCTGCCCTCAGGTATATGCAAGCGCATAGGACTACAGGATATTCCATCACCGACCGGAAAAGATGTGAACGATTCAGGAACGCGCGGAGAACCCGTCGCCTCGGCGGGGAAGTAGGCTCGGCCTGTCAAGAGGAGTCCACGATGCCGACAGCGTCCCCGTCCAGTCCGGCGTCCCTGTCGAGCCCGGCACTGGGCATCCGCGATGTGGCCCCGGAAAGCGTTCTGGTTCTCGGCGGCGGTCGCGCAATCCTGCTACAGCTCGCGAACCCCGCCGTCGGGCACGGCGTCGCCAGGCACAGCGACTTCGCGACCCGACCACTGAGTCGCCTGAGCGGCACGCTCTCCTACGTCTACGCCGTCACCTGCGGCTCGCCCATCGACCGGGCCGCGGCCGTGCGCCGGGTCTCTCTGGCCCATCGCCCGGTGCACGGTGCCCGGACCGTCAGCGCCCCGGCGTACAACGCTTTCGATCCACAGTTGCAGCTTTGGGTTGCCGCCACCCTGTACGAATCCGCGACCCGTGTGCATGAGCTGTTCTACGGACCGCTCCCGGATGCCGACGCCGAGTCCGTCTACCGTGACTACGGCGTGCTCGGTACCGCCTTGCAGGTGCCGCCCGGGCTGTGGCCAGCGGACCGGGCGGCTTTCGCGGCGTACTGGAGTCGCGCAACGTCCGGCCTGGCGACCGACGCGACGACCCGATCGGTGGCCAGGCAACTGCTGCATCCCACCACCGGACCGGTCTGGTTGCGCCTGGCGATGCCGCTGGGGCGCCTGGTCACCACGGGGCTCCTGCAGCCCGCCGAACGAGCCCTCTTCGACCTGCCCTGGTCGCCCGGACGCCAGCGCAGGTACAACGCCGTGATCGGCGTCATCCGTCTGGTCTATCCCCGTCTGCCGACGTGGGTGCGGCAGGCCCCCATGCGGCACTACCTACGAGCCGGCCGGGCACTCGCTGCGAGGGATCGGGCGGCCTGACGGCGCCGGCGGGCGTTGACGGCTGAGCTGAACCGCCTAGAAGAAGTCGTCCGGGGTGCCGGCCGCCCGGGTCACCGCGACGGTGGACACACCGGCGCCGTCGAGCTTGGCCATTGCGACCCGAAGCCCGGACTCCATCTGGGAGGCCCACACCTCGGTCTCGCGGGCACCGGCCTCGACGGCCGTGAGCCTGGCGAGGGCCTTCTCCTTGTCGGCACGCTCAGTCGCGACCTGCTGGATGCTCAGGGTGACGGCGTAGTACGCCGCCACCATCGAGGCGATCGGCGTGGCGATGACGGCCAAGGCGATGATGCTCTCGTTGGAGACGTTCACGAAGATCATGATGATGAACGCGATCGTCAGAACGGCGATGCCGACGAGAACCACCAGTGCGGCCCGCTGGGGCGGTCCCGTTCTGAGGTCGGAGAGCAGGGTGCGGTTTCGGGTCTTGGTCCGGTTGGGGGCCGGGGACTCTGCGGGGTCGACCGGCCCGTCACCCGTCGGCCCGTCGCCGGCGGGCTGAGCGCCCGGCATCGGCAGGCGCTCTGTGGTGGTCGAGGTGTCGAGGGGGAACGTTCGGTCGAACGGGTCATAGCTCTGATCGGTCATGGTCACTCCGTGGGTGGGTTTCGGTAGCCCGGGTGATGTCTCAAGGCTCTGTCGTTGCGGGGATCGTCGTCTAGAGGGATGGTTTTTCGGGATCAGTTTCCGCGGATTCTGTCGTCGAGGGTAGCGCGTCCCCGGGAAGGATGACGCGTTTGTAACTGCGGCCATCCGCCAGCTCGACGGTGCGGCTGACCAGTTTACCTCTGCTCACCTGCAGGTACACCGCTTGGACGCTGACGCCGAGCAATCCGGCAGCCTCGGCCACCGAGTGCCCGGGCAGGTCGGTCGGAACGCTGCTGGGCCGCGCGCTGCGTTTGCGTCCGGCGTCCAGGCGGGCAGCGATGTCGGCGTCGGTGCCCTGCCAGCGCCACTTGGCCGCGGTGGGTTTGAGCCCGGCGGCATCCGCGATATCGGGCCAGCCCGCTCCATCGGAAAGGGCGTCGCGTACGCTCGCCAGCGCGGCCGGGTCGGCGTCCAGGTGGTGCAGTACCGCACGAATGGCCCGCATCCGCTCCAGCGGCGGAGCCGTCGCGTCGGCGTCCAGCTCCGTCAGCCGGGCCAGCGCAGCCGCCGTCTCCGGGGATAGGAAATGGCCCATGGGTCCTCCTCGATGGTCAGTGGTACTGGCGAGTGGAGCTGGCGTATGGAGCGGTCGAGTAGAGCTGGCGGGTGGATGGACCTAGGCGAGCACCGCGACCGAGTGCGGCGGCAGCAACACCCGGCCGGCGTCGAGCCGGGGGCTCGCATCGGCGCTGTTCGCGAAGGCGAGCAGGACGCTCTGCCCGGCAACCGGAACGGACCGAGAGGTCGTGGAGAGGTTGATCACGATCTCGGTCTCGCCGCGGGACAGCTGCAGCCAGCCGTCCGCCTCGTCGTAGGCCACCGCGACCCGCGCGAACCGTGGATCGGTCAGGTCGGCGAGCCGGCGACGGAGACCCGCGAGGTCACGGTAGAACGCCAGGAGACGACCGGAATCGCCACCCTGCAGTTCGGACCAGTCCAGTTTTGACCGCTCGAAGGTGGCCGGGTCCTGGGGGTCGGGTACCACGGCCGGGTCCCAGCCCATCCTGGCGAACTCGCCGATGCGGCCCTCTGCGGTGGCGAGGCCGAGTTCGGGCTCCGGGTGCGAGGTGAAGAACTGCCACGGTGTGCGCGCCCCCCACTCTTCGCCCATGAACAGCATCGGGGTGAACGGGCCGAGCAGGGTGAGTGCGGCGGCGATGCCCAGCTGGCCGGTGTCGAGCTGGGCGCTGAGCCTGTCGCCGATGGCCCGGTTGCCGATCTGGTCGTGATTCTGCGAGGCGACGACCAGCCGCCAGGCCGGCATCCGTTCGGTGTCGACAGGGCGGCCGTGGTGGCGGCCGCGGAAGGTGGACAGGGTGCCGTCGTGGAAGAACCCGCGGGTGAGCACCTTCGCCAGGGCGCCGAGGGGGGCGAAGTCGGCGTAGTAGCCGACGGTCTCACCGGTGAGGGCGACGTGCACGGCGTGGTGGAAGTCGTCGCTCCACTGGGCGTCGAGTCCGTATCCGTTCGCTTCACGGGGGGTGATCAGCTTGGGGTCGTTGAGGTCCGATTCGGCGATGAGGGTCAAGGGGCGACCGACCGAGGCGCTGAGCACGGCGACCTCGCCGGCGAGCTGTTCCAGCAGGTGCACCGCGGAGTGGTCCTTGAGGGCGTGCACGGCGTCCAACCGCAGGCCGTCGACGTGATAGTCACGCAGCCACATCAACGCACTGTCGATGATGTACCGGCGAACCTCGTCGGAGTCCTGGCCGTCGAGGTTGACCGAGGCGCCCCAGGTGTTTCCCTCGGCGTCGCTGAGGTAGGGCCCGAAGTTGGGCAGGTAGTTGCCGCTGGGGCCCAGGTGGTTGTGCACGACGTCCTGGATCACGCCGATGCCGGCCGCGTGGCAGGCATCGACGAAGCGCTGGTAGGCCGCGGGGCCGCCGTAGCCCTCGTGCACGGCGTACCAGAGCACACCGTCGTAGCCCCAGTTGTGAGTGCCGTTGAAGCCGTTCACCGGCAGCAGCTCGACGAAGTCCACGCCGAGTGACACGAGGTGGTCGAGCCGGCCTGCCGCGGCCTCCAGGGTGCCCTCGGGGGTGAACGTGCCGATGTGCAGCTCGTAGATGGTGGCACCGGCGAGCTGACGACCGGTCCAGGCGTCGTCCTGCCAGGTGTGCGCGGCCGGGTCGAACGTGCGGGAGAGGGCGTGCACGCCGTGTGGCTGGCGGCGGGATCGCGGGTCGGGGAACGGGCCGGCGCCATCCAGCAGGAAGCCGTAGTCGACACCGTCAGCACTGTCGGACAGGCTGCCGTGCCACCAGCCGGCGTCGCCGCGGGTCATCGGCGCGGTGGCGTCGCCGGCGACCAGCCCGACGGTGTCGGCGGCGGGCGCCCACACGTCGATGGGAACGGCCACGATGTCGGGGTTGTCTGTCGTCACGGGGTGGCCTCCTCGATAGCGGTGGGTGCGGTGCTGCCCGCGGGGATCAACAGCGCAACCGGATAGCGCGACAGCAGGTCGGTCAGACGAACCTGGCCGCCGGCGAAGCGGACGCCGGTGAGCGCATCCTGCCAGTCGTGCCCGGCGAGCATGATCGTGGTGTCGCCCCAGCCGGTGCGGGCGAGCGCGACGGGCAGCCGGGTGGCGACGGTCACGGCGCCGCCGCGGTCGTAGGCCACCACGTGGGCGGCGGCCGGGCCGAACGCCTCGACCGGTTTGTGCCGGACGAATAGCTCCGGCCGATCACGCCGCAGGCGCAGGGCGTTGGTGGTGACGAGCAGTTTCGCGGCGCCGGTTTCATCGATCGGGGGCAGCCAGCCCGCGCTGACGCGGTCCAGGTAGTCCCGGCGAACGGTGTAGTCCACCGGGCGACGGTTGTCGGGGTCCACGAGCGACATCTCCCAGAGTTCGCTGCCCTGGTAGACGTCGGGTACACCGGGCGCGGTGAGCTGGATGAGCTTGAGGGAGAGAGAGTTGCTCCAGCCGGCCTGCTTCACCCTGTCGACGAAGGCGGTGACCGTGCGGGTCAGGGGCCCGTCCTCGGCGAGTTCCCGAACCAGGGCGCGCATCCGGTTTTCAAAGTCGTCGTTCGGCGCGGTCCAGGTGGTGGAGAGGTTCGCTTCCCTGGACGCCTTCTCGGCATAGCCGATGAGACGGTCGGTGGAGGCGGGCCAGGAGCCCACGATGGCCTGCCAGAGCAGGTTCTCGAACGGGGCGTCGCCGAGCGGGGCCAGGGCACGCAGCTCGCCGAGCACAGCGGTCCACTCGTCCGGGATCTCGGCCAGGACCGAGATGCGGGCCCGCACATCTTCGCCGCGCTTGGTGTCGTGGGTCGACAGCGTGGTCTGCGAGGCGGGCGCAACGGCCAGCCGGGTCTGCTGGCGGCGGTGGAATTCCTCCACCGGCACCGCGAACTCGCTCGGGTCAGCGCCGACCTCGTTGAGGGAGGTGAGCCGGCTGTAGCGGTAATAGGCGGTGTCTTCGACACCCTTGGCCATCACCATCCCCGAGGTCTGCTGGAAGCGCACGGCCGCGGGGTGCGCGGGGTCGGTGAGATACGGCAGCAGGGCGGTGATGGTGGCGTCGAGGTCGGGCCGGCGCTGCCGGGCCAGTCGCACGGCGGTGTCGAGTTCGTGGCGGCCGACGGGCAGGTAGGAGCGGTAGACCGGGAACCAGGCGATCAGTTCGGCGAGGGCGTCGGCTGCATCGGGGACCTCGGGGATCAGACGGTCGAGTCGGCGCACCTCGCTCTGCAGGATGCCGTCGGCGATGGCGCGTTTGCCGGTATAGACCAGTTCGGTCCAGGAGACGGCGCCGCCCTGCAGGGTGGCCTCCAGGGTGTCGAGGGCGTCCTGGCCGGCCGGGTCCACCAGGACCCTGTCGAAGTCGGCGAGGGCGTCATAGCCGGTGGTGCCGTGGGTCGACCAGCTGCTGGGCAGCTGTTCGCGGCCCTCCAGGATCTTCTCCACCAGCAGGTAGCCGTCCGGCATGGCGGCGTGCAGCCTGTCGAGGTAGCCGGCCGGGTCGGCGAGGCCGTCCGGGTGGTCGACTCGCAGGCCCTGTACCTGGCCGGTGTGCACCCAGCGCAGGATCTCGCGGTGGGATTCGTCGAAGACCCAGGGCACCTCGACGCGCACACCGGCGAGGGTGTTCACGGCGAAGAAACGGCGGTAGTTCAGGTCGGTGTCGGCCAGGCGCCAGCTGACCAGTTCGTAGTGCTGCCTGTCGTGCACGACGACGGCGGGGGCGCCGTCGTCCGCGGTGCCGGGAGCCAGCGGGAACCGGTTGTCGTAGTAGTGCAGTTCGTCGCCCACCACGGTGAGCTGGTCGAGTTCGGTGTCGCCGTCACCGAGTACGGGGAGCAGCATGCGACCGTTGCCGGCGGGCCAGTCCACGTCGAAGGCCTCGGCATAGCGGGAACCCTGCCCGGCTCGGAGCAGGTCCCACCACCAGGCGTTGCTGTGCGGCGTCTGGACGCCGACGTGGTTGGGGACGATGTCCACCAGGATGCCGCGGCCGGCCGCGGCCACCCGCTCCGACAGTCGGGCGAGCGCCTCGGGGCCGCCGCGGGCCGGGTCGATGCTGCCGTGGTCGATCACGTCGTAGCCGTGGTCGGAGCCCTCCTCGGCCGTGAGCAGCGGCGAGAGGTAGAGCCAGTCCGCGCCGAGCCGGCTGACGTAATCGAGCACACCCGCCGCCGCATCCAGATCGAAGGCCGACGTGATCTGTAGGCGATAGGTGGAGACGGGGATGCTCATATCGGTTACGCGCGTCCTTCGGTCGAGGAATACGGGTCCGGCAGCACCGGCAGGGTCAGCGTGGACGTCGGCGGCGACGGGTGGCTTGCCAGCGACGCGGCGACGGAGTGGTCCGGAGCGACCTCGGGCACGTGGTACTCACGCAGCACGACGAGCGAGCGTCCCATCACGGTGTGGGTGGCACCGGCCGGGCGGGGCTCCGAGTCGGCGCCCTCTCCCCCGGTGTCGATCACGATCTCCCAGGCGGGCGAGTACTCGGCGCTCGGCAGGGTGAATTCGACGTCTTCGGCATCCGCATTGAACAGCAGGATGAAGTTGACGTCGGTGACCTCGCGGCCGCGGGAGTCGCGTTCCCGGATGCCCTGGCCGTTCAGGAACATGCTCACGGTGCGGGACCGGCTTTCGTCCCAGTCCTCCGCGCGCATCTCCTGGCCGTCGGTGTTCAGCCAAACGATATCTGCCAGCGGGTCGCCCTCGCCGCGCTTGCCGGGGTGACCGTCGAAGAACCGGCTGCGACGGAAGGTGGGGTGTTCCTTGCGCAGGCGGACCACGGCGGACGTGAACTCGATCAGGGGCTGGTCCGCCTCGTCCCAGTGGATCCAACTCAGCTCGGAGTCCTGGGCGTAGGTGTTGTTGTTGCCGTGCTGGGTGCGGCCGAGTTCGTCGCCGTGCAGGATCATCGGGACACCCTGGGAGAGCAGCATCGTGGCGATGAAGTTGCGCTGCTGGCGGCCGCGCAGGGTGCGGACGGTGTCGTCGTCGGTGGGGCCCTCCACTCCGGCGTTCCAGGACCGGTTGTGGCTTTCGCCGTCGTTGTTGTCTTCGCCGTTGGCGTCGTTGTGCTTCTCGTTGTACGACACGAGGTCGTTGAGGGTGAAGCCGTCGTGTGCGGTGACGAAGTTGATCGACGCGACGGGGCGGCGGCCGGAGTGCTCGTAGAGGTCGGCGGAGCCGGAGATGCGGGAGGCGAATTCGCCCAGGGTGGAGGGCTCGCCGCGCCAGAAGTCGCGCACGGTGTCGCGGTACTTGCCGTTCCACTCCGTCCACTGCGGCGGGAAGTTGCCGACCTGGTAGCCGCCGGGGCCGACGTCCCAGGGCTCGGCGATCAGCTTGACCTGGGAGACGATCGGGTCCTGCTGCACGAGCTCGAAGAACGTGGACAGCTTGTCGACGTCGTAGAGGTCGCGGGCCAGGGCGCTGGCGAGGTCGAAGCGGAAACCGTCGACGTGCATCTCGATGGCCCAGTAGCGCAGCGAGTCCATGATCAGCTGCAGCGAGTGCGGGTGGCGCACGTTGAGGGTGTTGCCGGTGCCCGTGTAGTCCATGTAGTACCGGCCGTCGTCGTCCATCAGCCGGTAGTAGGCGGCGTTGTCGATGCCCTTGAACGAGATGGTCGGGCCCAGGTGGTTACCCTCCGCGGTGTGGTTGTAGACCACGTCGAGGATGACCTCGATGCCGGCGGCGTGCAGGTTCTTGACCATGCCCTTGAACTCCTGCACCTGCTGACCGAGGTCGCCGCTGGAGGAGTAGGCGTTGTGCGGGGCGAAGAAGCCGATGGTGTTGTAGCCCCAGTAGTTGCTCAGGCCCTGGTCCTGCAGGGTGGAGTCGTTGACGAATTGGTGCACGGGCATCAGTTCGATCGCGGTGACGCCGAGCTTCTGCAGGTGCTCGATGACCGACGGATGCGCGACGGCCGCGTAGGTGCCGCGCTGGGACTCCGGCACTTCCTGCTGCAGCTGGGTAAGGCCCTTGACGTGCGCTTCGTAGATGACCGATTCGCTGTACGGGGTGCGCGGAGAGCGGTCGCCGGTCCAGTCGAAGAACGGGTTGACGACGACGCCGAGCATCATGTGCGGGGCGGAGTCCTCGTCGTTGCGGGAATCGGGTTCGCCGAAGTTGTACGAGAACAGTGCCTGGTCCCAGTCCATGACGCCGCAGGTGGCCTTGGCGTACGGGTCGAGCAGCAGTTTGTTGGGGTTGGCGCGCTTGCCCTCGCTGGGGTTGTATTCGCCGTGCACCCTGTAGCCGTAGCGCTGGCCCGGCTGCACCTCCGGCAGGTAGCAGTGCCACACGAAGGCGCTGGATTCCCGGACTTCGACGGGGGTCTCGGCGCCGTTCTCGTCGAACAGGCAGAGTTCCACCCGCTCGGCGGCCTCACTGAACAGAGCGAAGTTGGTGCCGCTTCCGTCATAGGTTGCGCCAAGCGGGTAGGCAGATCCGGGCCAGGTTTCCACGGTGTACTCCTCGAGGAAGGTCAGAACGAAAGGATGAAGGTGGGTGGTTTGCCCGAGCCGGGCCCACGTGTTCACGCTACCCCGTCCGGGGCACGCCAAATTCCCGTCAGGCCATCATTTCGTGTACCAAAGGGGCTACCTCGGTGCCGTAGAGCTCGATACTGGTCATCAGCTTGTCGTGCGAGAGGGTGCCGAGGCTGTACTTGAGGTCGAAACGGGACAGCGAGAGCCCGGTGGCCATTTTGGCGATCTTGGTGGCGACGGTCTGCGGGGAGCCGACGAAGAGGGCGCCGTCGGGGCCGGCATCCTGCTCGAATCTGGCCTTCGTGGCCGGGCCCCAGCCGCGCTCGCGTCCGATCCGGTCCTGCATGGCGCGGTAGTGCGGCCACATCTCTTCGCGCGCCTGCTCGTCCGTCGCGGCGACGTAGCCGGGTGAGTGCTCGCCGATGGGCTGCGGGTCCTTGCCGAACTGGTCGAGCGCCCGGTGGTACAGGTCGGTGAACTGGGCGAAGGCGAGAGGCTCACCACCGATGATGGCGAGCATCAGCGGCAGGCCGTAGTGGGCGGCGCGCACCACGGACTGCGGGCTGCCGCCGACACCGATCCAGGTGCGGATGGAGCCGGATTCGGTCGGCGGGAACACCCGCTGATCGGTCAGGGCGCCGCGGGTGCTACCCGACCAGGTCACCGGCGCTTCCTTGAGCAGTTCGGCGAACAGCTCGAGCTTCTCTTCGAACAGCTGCTCGTAGTCGCTGAGCTCCAGGCCGAACAGGGGGAACGATTCGGTGAACGACCCACGGCCGAGGATGACCTCCGCGCGACCGTTGGAGACGGCGTCGAGGGTGGCGAAACGTTGGAAGACGCGCACGGGGTCGTCGGAGCTGAGCACGGTGACCGCGGAGCCGAGCTTGATGGTGCTGGTCTGACCGGCAATGGCGGCCAGCACGACCTCGGGGGCGGAGACGGCGAAATCCTCGCGGTGGTGTTCGCCGATACCGAAGAAACTCAGGCCCACCTGGTCGGCGAGCACCGCCTCGGCGACAACGTTGCGCAGCACCTGGGCGTGGCCGAGCAGGCTGCCGTCCGCGGCGTAGGTGACGTCGCCGAACGTGTCGAGACCCAGTTCCAGTGTCGGTGCCATGTGTGGTGCGCCCTTCCGATCAGTTTGTATGCATACGCATACTAGGGCTCAACGGGGCGCACCGGCGTTCTATTCCGGGTCGCTACTCAGTGTCGCCGGTGGCGGTGTCGCCGGGCGACCCAGTGCGGGTGACCGTCGTCGGAATGTTGTGGTTGAGCCTCAGCAGATTCTCGGGGTCATACTCGCGCTTGAGGGCGGCGAGTCGCTCCAGTTTGGCCGGCCCGTAGACGGCCAGAGCTTGGGCCACCGGGTCGGTGCCGGATTCCGCGCCGAGGAAGTTCACATACGTGCCGCCGGAGCCCAGCACCGCCATCTCCGCGCCGAACTCGCGGACGAAGGACACTCGCTCGGCGTCGTCGGCAGGGTCGTTCCAGAATCCGTAGATGTTGAGCCAGAACCGCGCTCCCCGATTCGGGAACGGCGTGTCGTCCTCGGCCACCCTGGCGAAGGCGCCGCCCATGTGGTGGATATCGAAGGCGGTGCCGAGCCAGGTCTGCTCCGCTCCGCGGCGCAGCAGGGTGTCGATCACCGCCGGATCCAGACTGTCGAAGGAGGTGTTCTTCCAGTAGCCGCGCACCCCCTTGGGGAAGACCCCGTCGACGGCGGACTGCCACGCGGTCCAGGGCATCGGCTCGTCGGCCTCGATCGCGGGCGGCGCGGCGCGGCGCATCCGGTCGATGACCTCCCGGGCCCTGTCGGTGTCGGTGCCGGCCCAGGCGAAGCCCAGCAGCATCAGCGGCTCGGCGCCGAGCCCCATGGCCGGCGGCGGCACCAGCACGCTGAGGATGGAGGTCAGCTCGTCTGGCAGGTCCCTGGTCCACTCGTCGTAGGCCGCCAGCGTCGCCGCCCACTGCTCCTTCGGGTAGACGAAATTGCCGGTCACCGGCCGGGCCGGCAACGGATGCGCCCGGAAGGTGAACGAAGACACCACGCCGAAGTTGCCGCCGCCGCCGCGCAGCCCCCAGAACAGCTCGGGGTTCTCGGTCGCGCTGGCCCGCACGCTCGTCCCGGCCACCGTGACGACATCCGCCGCCACCATGGCGTCCAGGGTCAGTCCGTATGCCCTGGTCTGCCAGCCGACGCCGCCGCCGAGGGTGAGGCCGGCGATGCCGGTGGCGGAGACCACGCCCAGGGGCACGGCGAGCCCAAACGGTTCGGTTGCCCGGTCGATGTCGGCCATGGTCGCCCCGGCCAGTGCCCGCACGGTGCGGGCGTCCGGGTCGACCTCGACGGTGTTGAGGGCGGCGAGATCGAGCACGATGCCCGCGTCGACGGTGCCGTTGCCGGCCACGTTGTGCCCGCCGCTGCGCACGGCGAGGGGCAGCCGGTGCCTGGCGGCCAGGGCCAGGGTCGGCGCGATGTCGCCGGTAGCACGGGCACGCACGATCAGCAGGGGCCGGCGGTCGATCATGCCGTTCCACACCCGCCTCGCGTCGTCGTAGCCGGGGTCGGTGGCGACGATCAGGTCGGCGTCTACGTCGGTGCGCAGGTCCTCAACCAGCCGGCGGGGATCTGTGCTGTTCTCGGGGAAGGTGCTCGATGTCATCGGGAGTCCTCCGTTGATCTACGTCACGGGTCGACATCCATGACAGCACCGCCACCGCGCGGCCGCAACGCCTGTCACGGTTTCGATCACACGGACTCGGTCACCCGCCCGTCCTGGACCGCCCAGTGCCGATCGAGGCGCACGGTGGCCAGCATCCGTCGGTCGTGGGTCACCAACAATAGAGTGCCCGTGTAGGACTCAAGTGCCTGTTCCAGCTGTTCGATCGCGGCGAGGTCCAGGTGGTTGGTTGGTTCGTCGAGCACCAGGAGGTTCACGCCGGTGGCCTGCAGCAGGGCGAGACCGGCCCGGGTGCGTTCACCGGGTGACAGGGCGTCGGCGGGACGGCTGACGTGGTCGGCGGTGAGGCCGAACTTGGCGAGCAGGGTGCGGATCTCGCCCGCCGAGAGCTCGGGAAGCCGCTCCTCGAAGATGGCCACCAGGGTCTGCTCGCCCGTGACGCTGGCCCTGGCCTGGTCGATCTCACCGATGGCGACGCTCGCGCCCAGGCTTGTGGAGCCGGAATCGGCCACCAGGCGGCCGAGCAGGGCGCGCAGCAGCGTGGTCTTGCCGGCGCCGTTGGGTCCGGTGATGCCGATGCGCTCCCCCGCGTTGACCTGCAGGGAGACCGGACCGAAGACGAAGTCACCCTGGCGGATGAGCGCTTCGTTCAGCACCGAGACCACGCTGCTCGAGCGCGTCGCGGCGCCGATGGTGAACTCGAGCTGCCATTCCTTGCGCGGTTCGTCGACCTCGTCGAGACGATTGATGCGGCTCTCCATCTGTCGTACCTTCTGCGCCTGCTTCTCGCTGGATTCGGCGGCGGCCTTGCGCCGGATCTTGTCGTTGTCCGGGGACTTCTTCATGGCATTGCGCACACCCTGACTGGACCACTCCCGCTGGGTCCGGGCCCGGCCGACCAGATCGGCCTTTTTGTCGGCGAATTCGTCGTAGTCGGCGCGTTTCTGCCGCCTGGTCGTCTCGCGCTCCTCCAGGTAGGAGTCGTAGCCGCCGCCGAATACCCGGTTGGCGCCCTGGGCGAGGTCCAGTTCGAGGATCTTGGTGACCGAGCGGGCCAGGAACTCCCTGTCGTGGCTGACCAGCACGACGCCACCGCGAAGGCCCGTGACGAAGCCCTCCAGGCGTTCGAGTCCGTCGAGGTCGAGGTCGTTGGTGGGCTCATCGAGCAGCACGATGTCGAATCTGGATAGCAGCAGGGCGGCCAGTCCCACCCTGGCCGCCTGGCCGCCGGAGAGCGATGTCATCAACGCGTCCGCGGCCACGTCGGCGTCGAGGGTCAGACCGAGGTCGTACAGCACGGCAGGGAGCCTGTCATCGAGGTCGGCCGCACCACTGGCAAGCCAGCGGTCCAGGGCCACCGAGTAGACATCGGCCGGGTCAGCCCCGCCCGGTGCGGCAGGTTCGGCCAGGGCTGCAGCAGCGGCGTCCATTTCCCTGGTCGCCTGGGCGCAGCCGGTGCGACGACCGATGTACTCCGCCACGGTCTCCCCCGGCACCCGTTCGTGTTCCTGGGGCAACCAGCCCACGAAGGCATCCGCTGGCGACAGGGCAACCGAACCGCCCTGCGGCTCGTCGAGGCCCGCGAGCAGGCGCAGCAGGGTGGACTTGCCCGCACCGTTCACGCCGACGACACCGACGACATCGCCGGGTGCGACGGTGAGGTCGAGGGAATCGAACAGTGTGCGGTGGGCGTAGCCACCGGCCAGGGCCTTGGCGACGAGTGTTGCGGTCATGGGTCCAGTTTCCCATCTGGACGTGACGCGCCGGACGCCCCGGCGATTCCGTTACTCAGTCGGCCGCGTCGAGGTACAGCCAGGCACCGGACACCTTCACGAATCGGCTGACTTCGTGCTGCTGAGCCCGCCGGCCGTCCTGACGCGAGTGTGCGGTGAATTCCACGACGCCCTCGGTGTCGAACAGGGTTCCCCGCTCGGTCCGGTCGATGTCGAGCCGCATCCACCGCACAGTCCTGTCCAACTCGATGGTGTCGGGCCGAGTTCCCGGATGCCAGGTGCGCAGGAGGTAGCCTGCGTCGCCGACAGCGAAGGCCGAGTAGCGCGATCGCATGAGCTGCTCGGCCGTGGCGGCCCGGGCGTCGCCGTGGTGCAGGCGTCGGCAGCAGTCGTCGAAACTGTTGCCACTGCCGCACGGACAGCGTACGGGAGCCGCCGGGATCGATGGCTGGTCTGATCGGGCTGCGGATTCTGAAGGGGGCATCCAGCCATTATCGACGCCGTCAGGCCGATGTCACTCGCACCAACGCCTCATTGCGCCCCCGGAGTCCGGGCCGGAACGGTGGGTCGAACCGTGCGTAGTAGACCGGCCCGTCCGGCAGCAGATCAGCGGACTCCAGCGACCCGAGTAGGAAACGCCCGTGGTCGGTGAATCTCTTCGTGCTCCAGCCCCCGCCGAACCGCAGGACCGCGGCCTCGTGGGCGGGCAGGACGATTATCCGCAACCTCTCGTCCAGCGGCAGGGGCGCACGGTCCGGGTCCGACTCACCCGGGAGCACGAAGCTGATCAGGTGCGCGGACTCCCCCGCCCGCTCGTGCAGCACCGGAGGGGTCATGGGGATCGTCGTTGCCGACTGGTTGTTGCCGTCGAGATAGTCCTGCAGCGGCCGGAAGCCCCGGCTCGCCGCCCGCGTGAAGTCCCCGTCGACCTGCACCTGCACGAGCACACAGTCCGGGTACCGGCGCACATCGAAGCCAGGGAAGGCCCGCACCACGGTGTACTGCTGCTGCTCGGTCATATCGGGGAGTGTAATCCGAAGGCCCCCACTTGGGGGTGGAATCTGGGGGTGGAATCCGGGGCTGTAATGGTGACCCCCGTGACTGCCGGGCCGAGGACTAGGCCTTCTTGACGACCCCGGACTTGAGCTGCATGCTCACTCCCTCGATTCGACATTCGATGTCGTGATCGCCCACACCCTGGCGCAGGCGGATGCCGCGCACCTTGGTGCCCACCTTGATGACGGTGGAGCTGCCCTTGAGTTTGAGGTCCTTGATGATGGTCACCGAATCGCCGTCGGCGAGCACGCTGCCGTGAGCGTCGGTGATCGCGGCATCCTGCACCGGCTCACCGGCGGAGGCGGCCTCTGCCGCCCACTCGTGCCCGCACAGTGGGCAGACCAGCAGCGCCCCCATCTCGTAGGTCAGTTCGCTGGAGCATTCCGGGCACGGCGGCAGAGTCTCATTCACCTCCCCATCGTAGAGCGGGGGCCCAGAGTCTATGGTCCTGCCCGCGGTGAACCGGTGGCGTCGCCGCGGGGTGACGAGAGCGTTCAGACAAGAACAGGGCATTCCCCGACAACTCCACGCTAATGAGCGTATTTTGCCCGGTAGAGCGCGCCGTCGTTCGGGACGGCACCGCACCAGCCCTGGGATGAAGGTGGAGACATGACCCTGCACGTCCTTAAGAATTCGCCACTGACGACCGGACGAGGCGGGTGGGTGACGTGAGCGTCCTCGCTGAGATCCTGATCGCCCTCGCTGCGATCATGGTCGTGTCCACCGTCACGGTCATCGTCATTGCACGCGTGCTGTACAGGCGGATACGGCGAAGTCGGGCCCTCAACGGTGCCGTGCTGCGTGTGCGCACGCGGGTGAGTGTCGGCCGGAACCACGAAATCCTCCGCCTTCGGTTGCGTCTGAGGGAATCGCTCGCCAGCGGACAGGCCGCGGTTGACCTCGCCGTGCAGAGCGGAGGCCCGCATGGTGAGTTGCAGAGGCTCGTCGGACGGTTGCAGAACGAGGGCATCAGAGTGGAGTCGCAATTGCTGTTGCTGGCCACCGAACGGGACCCTGTCGTGCTCCGAGAGACTCTCCCGGTGGCGGCTCGGCGCGTCGACCAGATCACCGGGTTGGTGGGGCGGGTCCGTTCCGTCGTTGCCGCCGGTCTCGGTGTGCGCACCGATGACACCCTCACGACTCTGGGCGCCGACGTGGACCGTGAGATCGCCGCCGTCGACGCCGGTGTCGCGGAGTTGCACGCCCTCACCCTGCTGGACGGGTTGCCCGCGCCGGAGCGGACCTCGATGGCGCAAACCTCGGCGCACCGGCTAGACAAAAGGAGCACCCCATGACCTTCACCAACCGACTCCGTGTCATCTTCCGCAGCAAGACCTCCCGTACCCTGGACCGGCTGGAGGACCCGCGTGAAGCTCTTGACGACAGCTATGAGCAGCTGGTGCGGATGCTGCAGGACGTGAGGTTGGGACTGGCCGAGGTTGCCACCGCGAAGAAGCGGATCGAGCTGCAGGGCCAGGAGATGGGCGCCAGGCACCAACGGCTGGCCGACCAGGCCGAGTCCGCCCTGAACCAGGGCCGGGAAGACCTGGCCAGGACCGCTCTGGAACGCCGCTCCCTGCTGGAGGGCCAGGTGGCCGCGATCCGTGACCAGTACACCCTCCTGCAGAAGCAGCAGGGGCAGCTGCAGGACAACGAACGGCGCCTGGCCGAAAGGGTAGCCGCGTTCCGCACCGAGAAGGAGAGCATCAAGGCCAGCTACGCCGCCTCGCAGGCGCAGGTGAAGGCGAACGAGGCCGCGGCCGGCCTCGGCTCGCAGATGAGCGAGGTCGGCGTCAGCCTCGACAGGGCCAAGGACCGGATCGTTCAGATGCAGGCCCGCGCCGCCGCTACCGACGAACTGCTCGCCAGCGGCGCTCTCACCGACCTCACTGCCCCACCGGATGCCGACCTGGAGCGCCAGCTGTCGTCCGGGGCGACCTCGGCAGAGGTTGAGCGGCAACTGCGAGCCATGAAGGATGCCAGGACGGCACGCCAGGGCCGGCCGGCCGGGTCTCGGGGAGCGGGGCCGGACGCGTGGCTCAGTATCGGGAACGGTCCGACCCAGGCAGGTGATGACGCCCCCTGAATCGTGCCGCCAACTCGCCGACGCCGGGTGGAGAGAGCCGGTGAAAATTCCCCAGAAGAATTTTCCGGAAATTCTTTTCTCCGGGGTTTGCAACACGACGAAAAAACCCCCGATGACTACTGTCATCGGGGGTTTTTCTTATGCTTGGTGGATCCGAGGGGATTCGAACCCCTGACCCCCTGCATGCCATGCAGGTGCGCTACCAGCTGCGCCACGGACCCAGACTTTGTTTCGAATTCCTCCGAAACAACTTCATTAGGTTACTACATGTTTTGAGTGCTCGCGAACCAAACGCTAGTCCGCGGCGTCAATTTCCACGGTGGATTCGACATCCGCGGCGTCGACGGTCGTCTTTGCGGCGCTGTCTGCGGAGGTGTCGACAGACTCGTCGGACGAGCCGGCCTCATCGATGGCACGGGCACTGG
Source organism: Cryobacterium sp. MP_3.1 (assembly GCF_035984795.1). Lineage (NCBI taxonomy): Bacteria > Bacillati > Actinomycetota > Actinomycetes > Micrococcales > Microbacteriaceae > Cryobacterium > Cryobacterium sp. MP_3.1. The sequence goes on from NZ_JAXCHV010000001.1 coordinate 328,116, forward strand.
CCTGGTCGATGGGGATGACCGGGCAGTCTTTCCAGAGGCGCTCGAGCGAGTAGTAGACGCGCTCTTCCTCGTGGAACACGTGGACGACGAGGTCGCCGAAGTCGACGAGAATCCAGCGCCCCTCGGCGCGTCCCTCGCGGCGAAGCGGCTTGTAGCCGGCCTCGATCAGCTTGTCCTCGATTTCGCCGGCGATCGCGACGACGTTGCGTTCGGAGCGTCCCGTGACAATGAGGAAGATGTCGGCCAACGGCAACGGGTTGGAAACGTCAATGGCAACGAGGTCCTCCCCCGCTTTCGAGTCGGCGGCGGCGGCAGCCACCTTGAGGAGCTCGAGAGCGTGGGCAGAAGCGGTCATCGATTGAATCCCTGAGTTAGTAAAAGCGAAAAAGATGGCATGAGGAGATGTGGGGGTTGGTGGATATTCGGGGTTAGTAGATATTGAGGGCGTAGCCGACGACGAACAGCGACAGCACACCGATGGCGAGCACCGCGGCGGTGATCGCGAGAACCGTTGGCAGGGAGGCACCGCGTTTGCGAGGCGGTGTCATCACGCCCCGGGTGGAGGTGTGGGTACTCACGGCGCGGCTGGCGCTCACGGGTGCCACATCGTTGTGGTGACCGCCCTCGTCGAGCTGGTCGAGCATGCGGTCCATTTCGGACGAGTCGAACAGGTTCGGGTGCTGACCGGTGGCGCCCAGGCTTCTCGGGAGATCGATCGATCCGGTGATCATGATCTCGCCGGTGCTGGTGATGGGGCCGCCGGGGCCTTGACGCGGTATGGACGGCAGGATCAGGGCGTTGGTGGTCGTCGGCATGCCGCCGGCGCCGACGCCGCGGCCCACGAGGTCGTCGAAGGTCGCGTCGTCGCGGCGCCCGATGGTCTCGATGTGGCTCTCATCCTCGCGGTCCATCGACCAGTGGCCGATCGGCGGGTGCAGGGAGTTGACCGCGGCCGGCGCATCGGTTCGGGGCTGGTCGTCGGCGGGGGCGGAGCGGGGTGCGGAGACCGGGGACGGTGCGGCCTGGGACGGTGCGGCCTGCGCCTGGCCGGAGACCTCGTCGGCGGCACTCGCGGATGAGGCGGCCTGCAGGGCGCGGAGCTCACGGCGGGTGAGGGTGCGACCGGCGTCGGCAACGGCCGGAGCCTCGGGGATCGGCAGTGGGGCGGGAGCCACGGAGGTGTGCCGCGAGTGGTGCGGCTCGGACCCGACAGGCTCGGACTCGACAGGCTTGGGTTCGCCAGGCTTGGGCTCGACCGGCTTGGGTTCCACGGGCGCAACGATGCTGCCTTCGGCGGTCTCCTCCGCAGATGGCGTCTCTGTGCCAGCCGGTTCGTGCTCCCGAGCCAACTCGCGCAACTGTCGTCGCGTCAGTGGCTGCGGGCTATTACCCAACGTCATGCCACACTCCGATACAGATGGTGCTTTGAGATGTACTGGACAACCCCGTCGGGGACCAAGTACCAGACCGGGAAACCCCGGTTCACGCGTGCCCGGCAGTCAGTAGACGAGATCGCCAGAGCCGGAACCTCCAGCAAGCTTACGTCCTGGTTAGGCAATCCTGAAATGCTCAGGTCGTGTCCCGGGCGACTCACAGCCACGAAGTGGGCAAGTTTCCATAGTTCGGCGACGTCTTTCCAACCCAGGATCTGGGTTATCGCGTCTGCGCCGGTGATGAAGAACAGCTCGGCATCCGGGCGTTCGGCGTGCAGGTCGCGGAGGGTGTCGATAGTGAAGGTCGGGCCTGTCCGGTCCACGTCGACGCGGCTGACGGTGAAACGGGGGTTGGACGCCGTGGCGATGACGGTCATCAGGTACCGGTGTTCGGCCCGCGTGACGTCGGTCTTCTGCCAGGGCTGCCCGGTGGGCACAAAAATGACCTCGTCGAGGTCGAAGCTCTGCGCAACCTCGCTCGCTGCGACGAGGTGCCCGTGGTGGATGGGGTCGAAGGTGCCGCCCATCACGCCGATGCGCGGGCGGTCCCGGGTCACGGCGCCGATTGTCAGTGGCCGCTGTGGCTGGCTGCGCCACCGTGAGCCGCGGCGTAGGCGTTGGCCTTGGCGCTGTGGCGGTTCGCGACGTCACGGAAGCTCCAGACGACGAACCCGAGGGCGGCGAACACGATGAGGGCCACGAGGCCGTAGACCCAGGTCGCGACGGGCAGCTGGGTGTGCTCGACCTCGGCAAGGACAGCGGTCACGAACAACATGGAATCTCCGTTCAGAAATACTTTTTCGCGCTGCATCGGCGGGCGGCAGCGGTACCGCGACCAGTCTAGCGGGACGCTCTGCCCGTGCCGGTGAGCGGCACCGGCGTCAGTCGCGGATCTGGCCGGTACCGCGCACGATCCATTTGGTGCTGGTGAGCTCCGGCAGGCCCATCGGTCCGCGGGCGTGCAGCTTCTGGGTCGAGATCCCGACCTCAGCGCCGAACCCGAACTCACCGCCGTCGGTGAACCGGGTGGACGCGTTGACCATCACCGCGGCCGAGTCGACCTCGTTGAGGAAGCGCTCCGCGTTGACGATGTCGTTGGTGATGATCGATTCGGTGTGCCCGGTCGAATACCGACGAATGTGTGCGATCGCGGCGTCAAGGTCGGCCACCACCTTGACGGACAGGTCCAGGCTCATGTATTCGGTCGCCCAGTCCTCGACGGTCGCGGGAACCGCCGTCGGGTAGAGTGCTCGCACCGCGGCGTCGCCGTGGATGGTGACGCCCGCGCCGGCCAGCTTGGCGAGCACGCCTGGCAGCACCCGCTCGGCGGCCTGCTCGTGCACGAGCACGGTCTCGACGGCGTTGCAGACGCTGGGTCGTTGAACCTTGGCGTTGTGCACGATGTCCGCGGCCCACTGCTCGTTGGCGGACGCATCCAGGAAGATGTGCACGACACCGGCGCCGGTCTCGATCACGGGCACCGTCGACTCGGTCACGACGGCCTGGATCAGTCCGGCGCTGCCGCGCGGAATGAGCACGTCGACCAGTCCGCGGGCCTGCATCAGCGCCGTCGCCCCGGCCCGTCCGAACGGGTCGATGGTCTGCACGCACTCCCCCGGCAGGCCGGCGGCGACCAGCGCCTCCTGGATCAGGCCGACGAGTACCCGATTGGAGTTCTCGGCGGCGGACCCGCCACGCAGCACGGCGGCGTTGCCGCTCTTGAGGGCCAGCGCGGCGATGTCCACGGTCACGTTCGGGCGGGCCTCGTAGATGACACCCACGACACCGAAGGGCACGCGTATTTGGCTGATCTTGACGCCGTTGGCCAGGCTGCTGCCGCGCACCACCTGGCCGACAGGGTCGGTCAGCGCTTCGATCTCGTCGACGGCGTCGGCCAACGACCGGATGCGCGCCTCGTCCAGGCGCAGCCGGTCGAGAAGTCCGGCAGTCAGGCCGTTCTCGGCACCGGCGGCCAGGTCGAGGGCATTGGCGGCGACGATCCGCGCCACGTTCTCGCGCAACGCCACGGCGATTCCGTGGAGCGCCGCGTTCTTCAGCCGGGTCGGCGCGGACGCCAGCGCGAGCGAAGCCGTCCGGGCCGTGACGAGCATCTCCGTGAACCCGTCAGGGCTGGAACCGGGCACGGCCGTGGCGGGTAGAGTCTGCGACATGCCGTCAGTTTAGGGCAGAATGCCTCACTGTTGCCGGGTCGGCCGGCTCGAACCAGGTGCCGATCCGGTCGCCGCGGAGGGCCTCGGCGACCAGCGACGTCGACGTGACCAGGACCGCGGTTCCGGCCTCGGCGGCGATCCGGGCTGCGGAGACCTTGGTGCCGGCGCCGCCGGTGCCCACGCCGGACTGGGAGGAACCGAATTCGACGCCGGGGAGGGTATCGCCCTGGGCCACGTACTCGATTCGTTCGGCTCCGGGCAGGTGCGGGGGCCGGGTGTACAGCGCATCAACGTCGCTGAGCAGAACGAGCAGGTCCGCCTTAACGAGGGTGGCGACCAGAGCGGCGAGCCTGTCATTGTCGCCGAACCGGATCTCGTGGGTGGCGACGGTGTCGTTCTCGTTCACGATCGGCAGGATGCGCAGGCCCAGCAGCCGTTCCATGGCGCGCTGGGCGTTGCTGCGCGGCGACGCGTTGTCGAGGTCGCCCGCGGTGAGGAGCACCTGGCCGGCGACGATGTCGTACCGGTCGAGGCTGTCCTGATAGCGGAAGATCAACAGGTTCTGCCCCACGGAGGCTGCTGCCTGCTGGGTGGCGAGGTCGGTGGGACGCTCGTCGAGTTGCAGGTACGGCATCCCGGTGGCGATGGCGCCTGAGGACACCAGCACCACCTCGGCGCCGCGGCCGTGCGCCGACGCCAGGGCGTCGACGAGGGGAGCGATCTGCCCCACGTTGGCACCACTGATCGAGGACGATCCCACCTTCACGACGATCCGTGCCGCAGTGCCGACGCCGCTGCGCTCCAGCGGCCGCCTCGCTCCTCCGGTCACTCGGAGTCGCCCTCCTTGACGCGCCGGCGGGCGGCGTTGTTCTCGGTGACTTCACCTTCGCCGGCGTTGAACTCTTCTTCACCGGTGGACCACATACCGGCCTCGCGCTCACGGATGAGCTCGGCACGCGCGGCGGACTTGGCGTCCATGCGCTTGAGGTATTCCTCACGACGCTCGTTGCTGGTGCGGCGCTTGGAGTCGTCCATCCGGCTGTCGGTACCACGCGGGGCGGTGATCAGCTCGGCTGTGGAGGTGAGGGTGGGCTCCCAGTCGAAGATCATGCCGTCGCCAGGGCCGATGACCACTGTCGAACCGGCGACAGCGCCGGCCTTGAACAGTTCGTCCTCGGTGCCGAGCTTGGCCAGTCTGTCGGCGAGGAAGCCGACGGCCTCGTCGTTCTTGAAGTCGGTCTGCTGCACCCAGCGTTCGGGCTTGGCACCGAGGATGCGGAAGATGTTGCCGAACGAACCGCCCTCGACGCGCACGATGAAACCGCTGTCGTCGACGGGCTTGGGGCGGATGACGATACGCGGCTTGAGGGCCGCGGCTTCGGCGCTGGTGATCCGGCCGGCTTCGACGGTCTCGGCCAGGGCGAAGTTCAGCTGGCGCAGTCCCTCGTGGCTGACCGTGGAGATCTCGAAGACGCGGTAGCCGCGTTCTTCGAGTTCGGCCTTCACAAAGGCGGCGAGTTCGCGGCCTTCCGGGACATCGATCTTGTTCAGCGCGATCAGCTGGGGACGCTCGAGCAGGGGCGTCTGGCCCTCGGGCACCGGGTACGCGGCGAGTTCGCCGAGAATGATGTCCAGGTCGCTGATCGGGTCGCGTCCGGGGTCGAGCGTGGCGCAGTCGAGCACGTGCAGCAATGCGGTGCAGCGCTCGACGTGGCGCAGGAATTCGAGGCCGAGCCCCTTGCCCTCGCTGGCGCCCTCGATGAGACCGGGCACGTCGGCGACGGTGTAACGCACCTCACCGGCATCCACAACGCCGAGGTTGGGCTGCAGGGTGGTGAAGGGGTAGTCGGCGATCTTGGGCCGGGCCGCCGAGATGGCCGCGATCAGGCTGGACTTGCCTGCCGACGGGTAGCCGACGAGCGCGACGTCCGCCACGGTCTTGAGCTCGAGGTAGACATCGCCCTCGAAGCCGTAGGTGCCGAGCAGTGCGAAGCCGGGGGCCTTTCGCTTGGTGGAGGCGAGCGCGGCGTTGCCGAGTCCACCCTGTCCGCCCGCGGCGACGACGATGCGGTAGCCGGGCTCGGTCATGTCGGCGAGCTCGTTGCCCTCCGCATCCTTGACGACGGTGCCCAGCGGCACGCTCAGCTCGATGATGTCGCTGCCGTACCCGTTGCGGTGGTCACCCATGCCGGGGCCGCCGTTCGCGGAACTGCGGTGCGGTGAACGGTGGAACGCGAGCAGGGTGGTCACCTGCGGGTCGGCGACGAGAACGATGTCGCCACCGTTTCCGCCGTTTCCGCCATCGGGGCCGGCGAGAGGCTTGAACTTCTCGCGTTTGACCGAGACACAACCGTTTCCTCCGTTGCCCGCTCGCAGGTGCAGCGTGACTTGGTCAACGAACGTGGCCATGGGAATGCCCCTTTCAGGTGGCGATACAAACAAACATGAGGACGAGCCGAAGCCCGCCCTCATGCTGAAAAGCTGTGTGGATGCCTAAGCGGCAGCTACCACGATGTTGACGACCTTGCGGCCACCCTTGGCACCGAACTCGACCGAGCCGGCTTCGAGGGCGAAGAGGGTGTCGTCGCCGCCACGGCCGACGTTCACGCCGGGGTGGAAGTGGGTGCCACGCTGACGGACGATGATCTCGCCCGCGCCGACAACCTGACCACCGAAGCGCTTCACGCCGAGGCGCTGAGCGTTGGAGTCACGACCGTTGCGAGTGGAACTCGCACCTTTTTTGTGTGCCATTAGTTATTCTCCTCGGGCCTAGGCGATGCCGGTGACCTGAACGCGAGTGAGCTCCTGACGGTGCCCCTGACGCTTCTTGTAACCGGTCTTGTTCTTGAACTTCTGGATGACGATCTTCGGGCCGCGAAGGTCGTTGAGGACCTCGGCGGTGACCTTGACGTTGGCCAGCGACGTCGAGTCAGAGGTGATCTTGTCGCCGTCGACGAGAAGCACGGCGGCCAGCTCGACGTTGCCGTCCTTGTCAGCCTTGATTCGGTCCATCGTTACGATGGTCCCGACCTCTACCTTCTCCTGCCGCCCACCGGCGCGCACAACTGCGTAAACCACTTTACGTACCTATCTCTGGGGAACCCCGGGGGCTCCGATTCCTATGATGGAAAGTTACCGAGTGCACATGGACCAAGTCGGACCATGTCACGTCAGAAAACCTTGGGCGCTACGTGGACAGAGTCCTTCGCACACCAACACTCGACTTTAGCTGATCGGAATGCCCCGGTCAAACCACCTCGAGAGGGCGTGTCGCGCCCTCGGTTCGATGGCGCCGCCGTGGACAAGCTTAGGGCCGGAATTGTCCATACACTTTCAGCATGGGCATACTGATCGACCAGCCGGCCTGGGCGGCCCATGGCACGCTCTGGTCTCACCTGGTGAGCGACTCCTCTCTGGCGGAGCTGCACGCCTTCGCGGCCGCGCAGGGCATCCCCCGGCGCGGCTTCGATCTGGACCACTACGACGTGCCCCAGGACCGCTACGACTCCCTGGTCGCGGCCGGAGCGGAGCCGGTCGACTTTCGCGGTCTCGTCACCCGGCTGCGGGCCAGCGGCTTGCGGGTCAAGGCCAGGGACCGCTGACCTCTGCTCACCAGGTGGCGTCGATGCCCACGATGCTGCGAGTGATGGCCCCGGTTGCCAGGTCGACGAAGAGTGTCGTCGCCGTGGTGGCCTGCGGGTCGACGGGGTAACCATCCGTCACCTGGGTCTGGCTGTTCGGCACGGTCTGGATCGCCAAGTACTGGTCGTTGGGTGAGATGGCGAAGCCCACGATGGTCTCATTGGGCAGCACCGGCTCGTACACCACCCGCGTCGTCGGAGTCGCGGGGTCGCCCGTGACCAGGATCAGCGACTGTCCCACGCGCCCGGTCGCCTGGTCGAATTCGGCCACCCGCTGCACGTACCCCTCTCCCCCGGTGAGGAAGCGCAGTTCGGCGGTATACGGCGTGGTCCCGGCGACATCCTGCGGCACGATCGCCGCCTCGGCCCCCGTGGACAGGTCGAGGATGTACTGGCTGTCCTGGTCCGACACGGCGATGCGCAGCCCGTCCGGGGCAAACGCGTTGAGGTTGGGGAACTGTCCGATGGGGATGGGCACGGTTTCGGCACCTGCTCGGGGGTCGATCAGCAGCAGGGTGGTGTCGAAGAGCTGAGCCACGACCTCGGCGCGGTTGGCCATGAACCCCCAGGCGATGGCCTGCACGGGCTCACCATCGAGCCCGGCCACGGTGTCGACGGTGCCGCGGGTGAGGTCGAGCAGGAACAGGGTGTTGTCGTAGACGTGGCCACCCGCACCTGCCGCGCTGGTGAAGCGGAATCCGATGGTGCTCGAGGACGCGGAGGCCTGCAGGTCGTGCACGGTCCCGGTGCCGGGCATGGTGAGTTCGGCGGCGCGGCCGTCGCGATCCACCAGACTGAGCGTGTTGGTGAGGTCCTCGGTGAGGGTGACCACCACGAGTTCGTCGCCGACCGGAACGAACGACTGGATGTATGGGGCGCTGAACGCGACGCTGGTCTCGGCAGATCCGACGGTGGTGCGTACGATCCGGTCGGGCGCCTTGGTCGGCTCGTTCGGCTGCGCCGGGGACCGGCTGAGCAGGTAGAGCGGCGCTTCGTCGGTGCGGAAGGAGACGGCCAGGTCGCTCGACCTGTCGGCGAACGGGCCGGTCACGTCATTGACGGTCACCGTGTATTCGGTGTCGTAGGCGAGCGGCTGGGGGAAGACGATCACGATCGAATCGTTCCTGGTCCGCACGTCGGCGACGCCGGCCGGGCTGACGGTGACCTGGTCCGTGCTCACCTCGGCGAGCTGCTGGTTCGTGTCGAGGACGAGCCGTTGGTTGGCCGTGGTGACGACGGCGCTCGTGTCGACCTGGAAACCGGTCAGCCGGGGCCCGTTGAGCACGTTGACGGCCACCAGGGCCAGGCACAGCACGATCAGGCCGGTGAGGAGGGCGGCGAGGGTGCGGCGGAACCGTCGGCCACCGGCTGCGGCGTCCGGGTCGGCTATCGAAGACTGCCCAGACGTGAGGTCAGTAGACATACGGGTCGCTCGGCTGGTCGACAGCCTCGATGGTGGTGGGCAGCACGGCGAGGGTGTCTGCGGATCGGGCGCTCGGGTTGCTCACGAAGGTGCCGGTCACCTGCACCCAGTCGTCGGTGTCGTAGCTGGCCTGCCAGCCGGGCTGGTAGACGGCAACGCCGATGGGCTGGGCGTCGACGGCGCAGCAGGTGACCACGAACCGGGCGGCGTAGAAGACGTTGTCGGGGTCTGCGGTGTCCGGCAGGACGAAGCCGGTGATGCTGGCCGTTTTGTCGGCGTAGAGGGCGGGATCCTCGGACTGGGCCAGGAGCGACACCCACTCCTTCACGCTCAGGCGTTCGTAGTCGCCGGTGCCCACCAGGGCGGCCGCCTCATCCGCTGCGGCCTCGCTGTCCAGCCCGCCGGAATTGACCTCCCGTTGGGTGGCCGTGGCGCTGGTCAGGGTGGCCGGGGGCAGGGCCAGCACCGTGACCGTCGCGATGGCCAGAAGCAGGGCGCTGCCGCCCAATGCCCAGGTCCGCCGGCCGGCGGACCTGCGGCCGGACGGCTCCGGCTCCCCTGCTGCCGGGGTGCGAAACACGAAGCTGGCCACCACGAAGACGAGGCCGACCACGGCCATCACGGTGGTGAAGATGAAGTAGCGCGGGTGGATGTACAACCCGAGCTGCCCGGTGGCGCCGAGCCAGATGGTGGCCACCACGATCACCAGGCTCAGGCCGATGCCGCGCCAGCGCTCGGCCAGGTAGCCGGCCAACGCGCCCTTACGCGACCTTTCCTTAAGCGACATTTCCTTAAGCGACATAGTTCACCAACAGGCCGGCGGCCGCGCTCATCAGGGCCACCAACGCGGTGATCTGAACGAGGGTGCGGGTGGTGAAGGTGGTGCGCATCAGGGCGAGCATCTTGACGTCGATCATGGCTCCGAAGGTGAGGAAGGCGGCGATGCCGCCGGGCATGAAGGTGCTGCCGAACGACAGCACGAAGAAGGCGTCGACGTTGGAGCACACCGCGACGATGAAGGCCAGGGCGATCATGGCCAGCACCGACCAGACCGGGTTGCTGCCGAGCGCCAGCAGCACCGAGCGGGGCACAAAAACCTGGACGAGGGCCGCGATCAGCGAGCCGACGAACAGTGCGGGCATGATCACCGCGGTCTCGCGGGTGAACAGGTCGACTGACCGTTCGATACGACCCGGCCGGGAACCGTGCGGGTGAGTGTGCCCCTCGTGCAACCCGCCGTCATGCCCGCCAGCGCTCACCGGCGCATCCGGCCGTGCGCAGGACGCTGAGAAGGTGCGGGTCAGGAGGCTGTCCGGGTCCGGGTGCCGGCTGAAGAGCCACCCGATCACGTTGGCTATCACGAAGCCGGCCACGATGCGGGTGATCAGGATCCCGTCTCCCCAGCCGAACGCCTGGTGGGTGGTGATGATCGTGATCGGGTTCAGGATGGGCGCGGCGAGCAGGAATGTGATCGATTCCGGCACCGTGAAGCCGCCCACCATGAACCCGCGGGCCAGGGGCACGTTGCCGCATTCGCAGACCGGGAAGAACATGCCCAGCAGCGAGATGCAGGCGCGGCGGAGCACTGGTTGGCGGGGCAGGAATCGGGTGATGAAGCCGTGTGGGAGCCACACCTGCACCACCGTGGACAGCAGGATGCCGAGGAACACAAAAGGCGCTGACTCGATGATCACGCTCAGGGCGAGGGTGACGGTGTCCTGGACGCGGTCCGGGACTCCCCAGCCGGGCAACGCCGGGCTGACGGCACGGAGCGCGAACGCGGCGGCGACCAGGACCACACCGAGAATGAGTCCGGTGGGCACGCGCCGCACCGTCCCCCGATCCCTGTGCATCCGTCGATCTTACCGGAGTGCAGCAACCGGACCGGTCAGGTGGACCGGCCCCCGCCGACCAGCCCCGGACGACAACAGCGGTGGCGCCCGAATCGGGCGGCACCGCTGCAAGGGCCGATGAGGCCGCCGACCGTTAGGCGTTGTCCTGCGTGGGAGCCACGATCGGCTGCACGGTGGCGGTCGGACCGCCGGCGGTGGTGACCCGACGGCTGCGCGAACGGCCCTGGCCGGGCTGCTTGGGCTCCGGCAGGGCTTCAAGCACCGAATCCAGCAGCTGGTCGGTGACCTGCTTGCTCACCTGACGGCGGCTGCGCGGCGACTTCTGCACGGGGATGTCGAGAATAGCGACACCCTCGGCCGAGTCGGCCGGCACGGCCTCCGCAGCCAGGAGAGGCGCCTGAACCGCCGGGGCGGCGGTCTCGGGCTCTGCGGCGGCCGGGACGGTGGACGCCAGGTCGGGCTGCACGGCGGGCGCACTGTCGGTCGACTGGCCGGTGCGGCCCCCCGAACGACTGCCCGAACGGTTGCCGCGAGAGTTCGAACGGGCCGTGGGTGCGGTGTCGACGCTCTCGGCCGCGGTCGGGGCGTCGGCCTCAGCAGCCGGGGCGGCGGCCGGGGCAGCCGTCTCGGTCGGCGCGATCACCGGGATCGAACCGGTCAGTGAGCGGCTGATGGTGCGCGCGGCGATCAGCGCGAGGGCGTGCTTGGCGTCCTCGGTGATTCCGTGCGTGCCGTGGCCGGCCTTGGCGGCATCCGTCTGCACGGGCGCACCGTGCGCCTGACCGGAGTTCTGGTTGCCGTTGCCGCGCTGGCCCGAGTTGCCGGTGTCGTGGCCGGAGCCGCCGTTTCCGTTGGACTTGCTGCGGGGGCGGCGCTCCTGAGTGGGCTGAGCGGTCTGGCGGTGCTTGACGACGGGGTCGTGGTGGATGACGATTCCGCGTCCGGCGCAGGCCTCGCAGTTTTCGCTGAACGACTCGAGCAGGCCCAGGCCGAGCTTCTTGCGAGTCATCTGGACGAGCCCGAGCGAGGTGACCTCGGCCACCTGGTGCTTGGTGCGGTCGCGGCTGAGGCACTCGACCAGGCGACGGAGCACCAGGTCTCGGTTGGACTCGAGGACCATGTCGATGAAGTCGACAACGATGATGCCGCCGATGTCCCGCAGGCGCAGCTGCCGCACGATCTCGTCGGCCGCTTCGAGGTTGTTCTTGGTGACGGTCTCCTCAAGGTTTCCGCCGGATCCGACGAACTTGCCGGTGTTGACGTCGACGACGGTCATCGCCTCGGTGCGGTCGATCACGAGCGATCCGCCCGACGGCAGCCAGACCTTGCGGTCCAGGGCCTTCTCGATCTGCTCCGAGATGCGGTATTCGTCGAACGCGTCGCGCTCGCCCTCGTACCGCTGGACGCGCTCGACGAGATCGGGAGCGACCTGGCGCAGGTAGGACTCGATGACCTCCTGGGCGTCGTCGCCGGAGATGACCATTTTGTGGAAGTCCTCGTTGAAGACGTCACGCACGATCTTGATCAGCAGGTCAGGCTCGCTATGCAGCAGGGCCGGACCGGACACCGTTTCGACCTGCTTGGCGATGGAGGCCCACTGCGCGGTGAGGCGGTTGACGTCGAGGGTGAGCTGTTCGTCGGTCGCGCCCTCGGCCGCGGTGCGCACGATGACGCCCACGTTGTCCGGAAGGACCTCCTTGAGGATCTTCTTCAGTCTGGCGCGCTCAGTGTCGGGCAGCTTGCGGCTGATGCCGTTCATCGACCCGTTCGGCACGTAGACGAGGTAGCGGCCGGGCAGCGACACCTGGCTGGTGAGCCGGGCGCCCTTGTGGCCGATCGGGTCCTTGGTGACCTGCACCAGCACCTTGTCGCCGGGCTTGAGCGCCAGCTCGATGCGGCGAGTCTGGCTGGCACCCGGGGAGTTCACCGCGGCGGCGTCCCAGTCGACCTCACCGGAGTAGAGCACGGCGTTGCGGCCGCGTCCGATGTCGACGAAGGCGGCTTCCATGCTCGGCAACACGTTCTGCACGCGACCGAGGTAGACGTTGCCGATGAGCGACGCATCCTGGTTCTTGGCCACGTAGTGCTCGACGAGCACGCCGTCTTCGAGAACGCCGATCTGGATCTTGTTGTGCTTGGCCCGCACGACCATGGCGCGGTCGACCGACTCGCGGCGGGCGAGGAACTCGGCCTCCGTGATGACAGGGCGGCGCCGGCCGGCGTCGCGGCCGTCGCGGCGGCGCTGCTTCTTGGCCTCCAGGCGGGTGGAGCCCTTGATCCGCTGGGGCTCGGTGATCAGCTCGGGTTCGCGGGGGGTCCGAACCCGCACCACGGTGTTCGCGGGGTCGTCGCTGCGGCCTTCTTCGCCGGTGCGACGGCGTGCGCGCCGGCGCACCGTCGAGCCCTCTTCGGGGTCGTCATCCTCGTCGTCGAGCTGACGGCCACCGGACCGGACCGGGGCCGGCAGAATCGCCGGGGCCTGGAAGATCAGGGACGTCGTCGGCCGGCGGACGACCTCGACGGTCTCGTCGAACGGTGTCGGCAGGGCAGGGAATGCCACCGGCTGGTCCACCGCGGCTGGCGCCTGGTCGGACGAGGCCTGGCCGAACGCCACCTGGTCGGAGGCCACTCGGTCGGCCGATGCCGACGGTGACTCCGGCGTCACGGCCGGGTCGTCCTGAGCGGGTACACGGGACGTGTCACCGATCGGTTCGAGCTGCTTGGCCGGTGCCGCCTTCCTGGTTGTTTTGCGAGTGCCGAACAGGCCCTTGCGCTTCTTGTTGTCGTTGTCTTCCACCATCACTGGTGCGCTCCTTGACCGCTGTGGATGACCGCGCCACCCACTCGGTTACTCTCTCGTGCGATGCTCTCGCTTGCGCGAAAACCCCGCGAATCCTATTGCGTGCCGCAACCGGCTCTTGGCTCTGGTTGCAAATACCTTTGGTCTAGGACCAATGAATCTGGGCGAATGCCGCCCATTAAGCCTTATGGCATCGGTTTGAGCGCGGCTCAAACGACTGTTTCGATTATCGCACGCATTCCCAGGGACGCGCACGCGACACATGGCATAATCCGAATGTGCCATTCACCACCTCAAAAAAGCCTCCGATCGGTCTCGCCGTTTTCCTGATTCTCGCGGGGGCAATCGGTTTCGCGGCAGCATTCGCGCTCACCCTGGACAAGTTCACGATGCTGGAGGATCCCGCGGCGCAACTGTCCTGCAACTTCAGCGTCCTGGTGGGCTGCAGCACCAACCTCGGCTCCTGGCAGGGCGCGGTGTTCGGCTTCCCGAACCCGCTGATCGGGGTGGCGGGCTGGAGCGTGGTGATCACCATCGGGGCGGCGATCTTCTCGGGCGCCCGGTTTGCGCGGTGGTTCTGGCTGGGCCTGAACCTGGGGGTCGCGGGTGCGCTGGCCTTCGTCATCTGGCTGATGGGCCAGAGCTTCTTCGTCCTCGACGTGCTGTGCCCGTGGTGCATGGTCACCTGGACCGTGACGATCCCGGTGTTCCTCGCCGTGACCCTGTACAACCTCAAGACCGGCATCATTCCGGGTTCGGCGCGGGTGCGGCGCCTCGCGACGGGCGCCTACTCATGGATCTTCGTGATCACGATCGCCTGCTACCTCGTCGCCGCGACGATCGCCCAACTCCAGATGGACTTCCTTCACCGCCTCTGAGGCGTAACCAGCCCGCACGACGTGAGAAAGGCCCCGAAAACTCGAGGCGGTTTCTAGCGGTCGTTGCAACACCTGATGGTTTAGGTGCTTTGAATTAGATCACGTAAACGCTCGGCTGGGGTATCCCAGTCGAGCGTTTT